>JAFGKC010000033.1 GCA_016928765.1 Syntrophaceae bacterium | reverse complement strand
CTGATGCTCAAAGTCAACAACATAGAAACCTGGTACGATTTAATCAGGGCATTGCACGGAATTTCCTTCGAGATAAATCAGGGCGATATTGTCGCGTTGCTTGGATCAAACGGCGCGGGGAAAACAACCATTCTAAAAACAATTATGCGACTTTTTTACGATGCCAAGGAACAGCAGCCGGAAAAGGGCAGCATAGAATTTATGGGCGAACGCATCGACAGGAAAGACACTGACGAAATCGTAAAGATGGGCATTGGTTACGTGCCCGAAGGACGCGAGGTATTTCCTGAACTCACCGTTTTGGAAAATATTACGATCGGCGCCTACACAAGAAAAGACAAAAAAAATATTCAGGGCGATCTGGAAAATGTTTTTCATCATTTTCCCATCCTGAAAGAGCGAATAAAACAGCAGGCTGGATTGATGAGCGGCGGCGAACAGCAGATGCTGGCGATCGGCAGGGCGCTCATGAGCCGCCCCAAATTGCTGATGCTGGACGAACCTTCACTGGGATTATCGCCGATTCTAACGCAGGAAATTTTCGGTATCATTAGAAACATTAATCAGAAAGACGGAGTTACCATCTTCCTGGTCGAGCAAAACGTCAACATGGCGCTTAAGTATTCCAGCTTTGCCTATCTTTTGGAAAACGGCAGAATCGTGCGGGCGGACAAACCGGAAGTGCTCCGCGAAGATGAAGACATAAAAGAATTTTATCTGGGTATTGCCACTGAGCAATCCGTGAAGGGATACAAACGTTACAGAAGAAAAGTACGGTTTCGCTAGAGAACGTGTTTAATTCAGTGCAGCAAATCGTTTACGTGATTTATGAGTTTAAATAAGGAGTAACTAATGGCAATAAAAACATTGCCCCAGGCGTTAATAAACATCGCGCAAAAACAGCCAAACCGTATCGCCATGAGAAAAAAAGATTACGGCATCTGGCACGACATTACCTGGGCACAATATCTGGAAAACGTAAAGTATGTGGCGCTGGGACTTAACGCCCTGGGCGTTAAATACCGTGATCATGTCGCGATAATCGGAGAAAACAGGCCGGAGTGGCTTTATTCGGCCATTGGCGCTGTTTGCGCGGGAGGCGCCTGGGTAGGTATCTATACGACCAACCCGGTTCCGGAATGTCAGTACGTAGTGGAACATTCCGACGCTGTTGTCTACATATGCGAAGATGAAGAGCAGCTCGATAAAGCGCTGGCGTTTAGAGATAAAACCCCGCTTCTGAAGAAGCTTATCGTTTGGGAGATGGAAGGGCTTAAACACTTCGAAGACCCGATGTTTATGAGTTTTGATGAGCTTCTGGAGATGGGCAAAAAAATCGACCAGGAAAAACCGGAGCTGTTTATGCAATTAGCCCAGCAGGCGCAGGCTGAGGATATTGCCGGTATTATTTACACATCCGGCACAACCGGCATGCCCAAAGGGGCGTTGCTGGCGCATGAAGGTTATTTATGGGTTGCCGAATCGGCAAGGCAAGTTATCGAAACATTTGTTGATGACGAAACCATTTCTTTCCTTCCGCTAAACCATGTTTACGAACAGATATACGACATCATGTTTCATCTGACCGTGGGGCACACCGTTAATTTTACGGAAAACACGGATACCGTCATGGCGGATATGATGGAAGTTTCGCCCACACTGTTTCACGCCGTGCCGCGTATTTGGGAAAAATATTATTCCGGCATTGTCCTGAAAATGGCTGATGCCACCTGGCTCAAACGCACACTTTATGACATCGCCGTAAAAATCGGCACAAAATACAACAATAGAATTATCAGAGGAGAAAAAGCTTCTTTGCCTCTGTCACTGGCTTATCACCTTTTTTACTTTATAGTTTTTCGTAAATTGAAAAAACGCCTCGGCTTTGACCGGATACGCGTCGGCGCGTCCGGCGCGGCGCCTATTTCGCACGAGGTCATCAAGTTTTTCCAGAGTATCGGCATTCCCATTCGTGAAGGTTACGGCATGACGGAGACAACCGGTATCACGCATATGTCGAGCATCGGGGAATACAAGGTGGGAACCGTCGGCAAGGCCTTGCCCGGATCTGAGATGAAAATCGCCGAAGACGGTGAAATCATTGTCAAACACCCGGGCATCTTTAAGGGTTATTATAAAGATGAGGCGACCACTAAAGAAGTTTTGATTGATGGCTGGATGCACACAGGAGATGTGGGTGTAGTAGACGAAGAGGGATACCTCAAAATAACCGACCGGAAAAAAGATTTGATTATCACGGCCGGCGGCAAGAATGTCGCTCCTCAGTATCTGGAAAACCTTCTTAAATTTTCACCGTATATTAATGATTCCGTGGTTATCGGCGACGGCAGAAAGTATCTTTCGGCTATTATCGTGATCGACGAAGAAAACGTCACTAAATACGCGCAGGATAATAAAGTTCAGTTCACTACTTTTGCCACCATGACCAAATCCCCGGAAGTAATCGAACTTATTCAGAAAGAAGTGGACAATGTTAACCGGCAGGTAGCCCGCGTGGAAAATATCCGCAAATTCAGAATACTCGATAAAAAACTCTATACCGAAGATGGTGAAGTAACTCCGACGATGAAAGTTAAAAGAAAATCTATTAACGCTCAGTACGGGGACCTGATCGAATCAATGTATCGCGATTAAGTTGATTTATTGTCATCGCGATGAGAGAGCAGACCGAAGAAGCGATCTCGCGCGAAAAGCGGCTTAACAAAAAACGCTATGACGCGGCTTCTGTAATTTGCCGCACCATAGCGTTTCTCTTTTTTATCAAGTACTATTGTCGCGTGTTTTCTTGATTAAGGACGTTTGTCCTGAATTTTCCCCAATCTTTTTCCCAGCCAATCCTTCAAGCTGTCCCCGATGGAAGCTTCTTTGATAATCAGTTTTGTTTCCGCGGATCTATCTGACAGCATAGATGTGGCTTTGGCGGTGTATGTGCCCGCGGGGATAGGCGGCCCGGTAAGAACAACAAATTGGTCATACGAACCGTCTTTTTTATATTTGCCGCTGACTGTGCCTTTCAAAATTCCGGTTACTTTAGCCAGGGTGCCCACCGCGGTGGTAAATTTTCCATCAGCGCCAACTTTACCGTCGGCAATTGCCGCCACCTCGGCGCCATCTGAGCCGATTAAGGAGACAAACACTGAATCAGCCGCTTTGAAGCCGGAGCCTTCAAAAATAATTTTTGCTCCTAAAAGATTAGCGGCGCCAAGGCTGATGGTTTCCGGATTAACTATAAGTTGGGGAGCGGATACAGCGGGGTCAAGAGTTTTTGGTGCTGACGCGCAGCCGTAGATTAAAAAACTCGCTCCTACAATAAAAAGCCCTGTAAGAAGCAATAATTTTACGGAATTTTTTTTCTGCCTGCTAAACATTTAACAATCCTCCTTTTTGATAAAGCTTTGCCATCCGAAAAACCATACAAAATTCTTCTAGTATTTCTGTGGAGTTAATAATTTTGTCATAACGGCCGGATGCGTCAATAATGGGGTGAAAATGGTTATAACCGTCTGTCCGGTGTTCTGCGCCGGCTTTAAAAAATGCGGCTTTTATCCATGTGACATCGGTTCTGCATCTAATGTTAGGTATTATAAACCCGATGCGCTGATTATACAACCGCTAAAAAATAATATTTTAAAAGGGCTTTTCACCATGATTTTATTGGGAAATATCAGTTGAGGGGAAAAGAGGCCTATAAATAAGGTTAAAGCGACGAGCTAATAAACAGGGATATTTTTTTTGAACATATCAACAATTATGTTTTCCATAGAATACATTCCGGCAGGCGCGTTTATCATCCACTTGGCGGCAAATATCGCTCCCTGCCCAAACGCCGCCCGGCTGATGCTTTCGTGAACAAGCCGGATGGTCTGGTTGGGCAATCCAAAAATTATTTCATGTTTACCAACAATTCCCCCCACACGAACGGAGTTGACATGTTTATCTCTGTCGAGTCCTAGAATTTCCGCTATTTTAACGGCCGTTCCCGATTCTTCTTTCTTGCCTCGGAAATGTTCCTCAACGATTTCAATATCCGCGTGCGGCGCTATACCCTGGAGGACTTGTGAAGCCACCAAAAGAAAATTTATGCCCAGCGTAATATTGGGTGAGTAAAGCACCGCTGTCTTTTCAGCCATTTTTTCCAGATCATCTAAATCTTTCTGTGTATATTTTGAAATGGCGGAGATAATTTTGATCCCAAAATCAGCGGCCGCAGCGTATTGGGAATGCGCTTTAGCGCTGGAAAAATCGACTATTATGTCGACGGGATGGTTTTGAAAAAAAGCGGGAGAAACCTCATCCACAGAATAAATCAAGGCGTCGTCAACTTCATATCCCAGAAGACGCGTGGCATACTTATGATTATCTTTTTGGGTTTTTCTTACAACCCATTCAAGGTCAAACAGGCCGTCTTTGAAGAATTCATCCGCCACCATGCGACCAGTGTTGCCGAATCCGAAGAAACCTATCTTGGTTATTTTACGATTATCATTATCCGCTTCCATGGTGGGGATTATAAAGAAACCATCTCTTTATGTCAACCAAGCTTAGCGCATGATTTTGCGAAAAACCGGTTAATTACGCAGCAAAAATATCTGGTCGGATTTGCCTGTTAATCTATATCAAAGAAATATGTTATTTTATCAACTTGGAAATATCTCACGCATTATAATATCCAAAGATTTTTTCTTTTCATTTTTATATAAAAAGTAGCAAATAATCGAAGTGAAAAGCGCGCCGAAGCTATTTACAATAAGGTCGGACATGGTATCGCGCAAGCCGCTTCCCTGAAAAGGTTTGCCCATTAAGATTTCTGTATCAGGAAGATCCCATGATTGCAGTGTTGTTCCCAGCAATATGTCCATGCCAAATTCAAATATTTCCCATATTACGCCGATGGTTATGGCAAAAGTAAAGGCAAATACGGCAACCAGCAAAGGGCTTATGTTCATGCTGTATTTGCCGTTGATTTTATAAATCGCGATGAATCCTATAAATCCGATAATTACACCGGATAAACCGTGTAAAACGTCATCCCACCAGAAAACCTGATAATATAACTCAAAGCGGGCGCTTAAAAATATGCCGGCATAAATGAAGGCGACGATTGCCGTTTCGAGAATGTAGGGGATGTGTATTTTTTGATATTTTTCAAAATAATCAGGCAGGAAAGTCAGGGTGAAAGTTACCAGCGCCCAGAACAGCAGTTCCACTCTTTTATTTAATGCCTCCGCGAGCTCCTCTTTAGTGACTGTATGATCGCTGAATAATTGAAAGATTATAAAAGCAAGATTTATAAGAAGGGAAAGGATTAAAAGACCCCTGATTGTCCAGACAATGTAGTTACGCTTTTCCGCTTTATTCTTTTTGTGTCTGTTGCTCATAAAATATTTTACATGACATATTTTTCTTGAAGTATAAAAAGGTCGGTTTAGGATGTCAATTAAATATTATTCCGCTAGCAGGCGCGGTATTTTGTTATTCTCTCATTGCTAAAGTTTTAAAAAGTGTGATAATATACTTAAATATGCAGCAGCTAATACAACTTATCACTGCAGAAAAACGGTAAATAAGCGGCGTATCGGAAAACATCAGTGGTATTTATTTTTTGCTTAGTCAAAAATAATACTATCTACCTATGGATAAAATTACCCGCAAAAGTTCAGAGGAAAAAATCAAATTACTTAAAAAAGCATTAAGGCGCGGCAAGCAAGCCGAAGAGTCCTTACGGGTGAGCGCACACCAATTCGATTCCGGTAAATTTAAGTCTGCCCAAAGTATAAGCGTGGATATGTTCGCTATCAGCATTAAAGTTCAGCACAGCAAATCAGCAGATTGCCGTCATTCCAACTTTGCGCCTCTGATGGTCAAACCTATTAACTTATAGCCATTTTTTGTTCTCAAAAATTCAAAGTGGTCCTGATAGGAATCATTTTTTGTTTTGTGGTTAATAACCACAGTCATAACCGGATATTGCCATTCTTTGGGCTGGCCGCAATTGTTGTAGTAGATTTCAAATTCAGCTCCTTCATAAATAAAAGGGTTCAGCCCGCCGATGGAAATAAAATAGTCGGCATTATTCCTGTTGAGCACGTGTAGTCTATTCTTGATGAGCTCAAAGTTTTTACTGATAAATGAAGAGCTTGTTTCGGCTTTCCAGCCTTCCGGTTCTTTCCAGAAATAAATTTTATTGTATGAACTTTCGATTAGTTTGTCTGCCGAGAGAGAAGTAAGCAATGCATCATTTAGCCACAGCTTAAATTCCTTTTCATAGTTAATAAATGAATAATGTCTGCCGTCCGCGCCGGAGAAGCTTTGCCGGTTAGCTTCTGGCGTGGGCGCGTTTTCGATTTTGAGGGAGAATAAATCCAGATTATAGTTATGTTTAAAATTTTCGATGATTATCTTATTATTGGTATCGATGAGATATTCTTTGCCTTCCACCCAGCTGAAATGGTTACAGCCGGAGGGTTCGTTTTCGTGCCAGTATTTTTTCTTAGCGTCTTTGATGGCCATGACGAGGCCGCCCCTAACATTGGTTAAATCATTGTATTGGGCAGGTATGATAATCTCGCCTTTGCTGTTGAGCATTCCGGCTTTATCGGTTTTTTTATCGCGGAATCTTATGAATCCTTCGCTTTCGCAATCAGGGGTATTGTCAAAAATATAAACGCCGTTTTTCGTAACTTTTTTCCCGGCTTTGGTAAGATAATAAGATTCATATTTTCCGCCTTTTTCATCCATTGCCGCGATTATTTTATCGAATTTTCTCGCGACAACAAATCCCGCCGTATCTTTAATTTCAGTTTTCAACTTGCCTTTTTCATCTCGGAATTCGACGTTATCAGAATCGTCACTGCGAAATGCCGTCCAAATTCCGTCTGGCGCAGAATTAATTGAACAGCCGATCAGAACAAAAAAGCATATCAGGGTTGTTTGTTTAATGGTTTTCATATTTTTTACAAAAAGCTCATTCGTAGCAGCCCAGCGGCTTTTTTTATATTCAACTTCACTTAATTGTTATTCAAAACAAAAAGCCTGGTAGAGCCTTGGGCAATGATCTGCTTGTTTTCGTTTAATATTTTCCCGGACATATAAACCAGGCTGCCGCCTTTATTTACTGTTTCGGCGATAACCGTAACCTTTTCTCCGACATACGCTTTACCGATAAAGTCTATATTCATCCCCGTTGTGATAGCCGAAACTTTATCCCCCGGATGATTCGCTAATATGCCAAGCGTATCGCATAACATTGCCGCTCTGATGCTGCCGTGAAGAATGCCCAGCGGATCCGCCATTTCCGGCCGTACCTCAAATTCGCATTCCATCCTTTTATCATCTATAAAAATTAACTTTGGGTTAAGCCATGCCGTGACCGGGTTTATGATCCGGCCTCCTATTGATGATAAATATTTGCCTTCAAAAGTTTTTAATTCAGAAATATCCATTGATTTTTATCCTTTTTTCTTTTTTCCGGGGATGAACCAAGAAAAAATGAGTACCTCACATAACATTCTAATTTTTTCAAATACTGAATATTTAGGTTTTGTAGCTTCTGTTTCTTCTTTAATGCACCCAAGAAAGGCGGCTAATAATTCTCTTGCCCTCTCATAAGACTCCTTATCGACCATAATTGTTTTTGTATTGTAAAGATCGATTTGTGGACCAACCCATAGTGAGCCAAAGTGATCATTGTGTACAAAATAGGGAATATTCTCGCTTTCAAGAATGCTCTTGATGAATAATAGCTCTTCTTCATTTTCTGGCTTGTATAGTTTTACCATTTGCCCTCATATTTATTACAATTGATATACCAACTCTGTATTTTTCGTAAATTTGCACAATTATAATTTATTTAACAAAAACAGAAAAGCTTAAAAACACCATAAAATCAACATAATTTAACTTTTATCAGCGGGATTTTTGTGCTATTAATATCAGCAGGCCGCAGCACTTTAATTAGGAATAATCTTAAGATTCTGCCGCTATAATGGTTATTTTGATCTTGCCGAATTTTTTCGTACTGGCATGATCTACCCCCGAAATACAGGGATTATTTTCAATTGGAAAGGAGTAACGCATGAAAACTTACGCCATTAAATATGTAGAGCTGGGAGAACGTCACGCGGATAAAATGGCCAAACGATGGGCGCTGGATGTCCAAAATAACGTCCACACAAAAAAATACAAGGAATTGCCGGAAGATGAAATTATACAGCAGAGCTTAAAATTTTATCAGAATTTCAGCAAGATGTTTCTTGAAGAAAAAATTAAAGAAAAGACTCTGGAATATTTCCGCAACTACGCGCAGGAAAGTTTTGCCATGGGCATTCCCATGGATCAGGCGGTTTACGCGCTAATCCTTTTGAGGCGTCATATATGGCTGTACGCTGAATTTCAGACCGTGTTTAGCATGGGTATAGAACAGCGGCAGGCACTGGATACTTTAAACCGCACAATACTGCTTTTTGATCATGCCACTTATGAAGTGACTAAAGAATATCAGCGGCTCATGAAAAAACCGCAGAATAAAAAATAAATTCTATTTTCCCTGTTTTTGGAAGTTGTAGAAAGGAGAACTTGAAATAATGGATTCGATAAAACTGCTTGATGTGTTGGAGGAAAATATAGAGGCAATATCCAAAAATTGGATAGCCGAGGTAAAAAAGAATAAAAGAACATTAAGTTATCACGATATTCCCGATGATAAACTTATTTTGCAGGTGGTAAAATTTTATAGCCAGTTAAGAAATATGCTGGTATCGCCCAACCGTAACGAAAGGGTTCAGGAATTTTTCATGCATTACGCCAGAACTTGTTATGAAAGCGGCATTCCCGTGCAT
>JAFGKC010000032.1 GCA_016928765.1 Syntrophaceae bacterium | reverse complement strand
GAAATAAAGAAAGAATCCGGCGAGGCCGTTTTTATTAAAACCGATGTAACGCGGCAGGCGGATATAGAAAACCTCTTCCAGAAAATCAAAGAGATTTATGGAAAACTCGATTTTGCCTTCAATAACGCGGGCGTGATGGGCCCGGCAAATCGCATGGACAAAGAAAAAATGGAGACCTGGAATAAGGTCATCAACACCAATCTGTTTGGTGTCTGGCTCTGCATGAGATATGAAATACAGCAGATGCTCAGCCAGAAAGGCGGGGTAATCGTAAACACCGCTTCCACCGCCGGGGTGGCAGGCGCGCCGGGCAGCGCCATTTACAGCGCGAGCAAGCACGGTGTTATGGGGCTGACAAAATCAGTCGCCGCAGAGTTTGCCACAAAAAATATACGCGTTAACGCGGTATGCCCGGGTCCAATCCAGACAGACATGATCAAAGAACTATTTGACGACAAGCCGCCGCTGGAAGAAATGTACCGCTCCACTGTCCTTATGGGAAGGTTCGGAACGCCGGATGAAATATCCGGCGCGGTTTTATGGCTATGTTCAAATGAAGCGTCATTTATGACCGGCTGTTCCATCGTCATCGGCGGCGGCCAGACCGTAACTCCCTGACGGGTAAAAAAACTAGAAAACAATATTTTGCCACGGAATATTTCAGATAATAATTTCACAAGGAGATGATAAATGAGAAACGTGCACGAACTTTTAAACATTAAAGGCCAGATTGCGATTGTTACCGGAGGCGCGGCGGGCATCGGGCTGCAAATGTCTTACGCGCTGGGAGAAGCGGGGGCGAATCTGGTCTTGGCATCGAGAAAAATGGAGCGCTGCGCGGAAATATCTCAAAAAATAAAAAAAGAGTTAAAAGTAGAAGTTCTGCCCGTGCAATGTGATGTGGCCAAAGAAGAAGATATTGGCAGGCTCTTTAATGAGGTTATGAAAAAATTCGGCAGGGTAGATATAGTGGTGAACAATTCCGGCGCGACCTGGGGCGCGGACGCGCTGGAATTTCCGATGAACGGCTGGAAAAAAGTCATGGATACAAACGTTACCGGTTTGTGGATGATGTGCCAGCGGGCGGGGAAAATAATGGTCGCGCAAAATTATGGAAGAATTATTAATCTGGCGTCTATCGTTTCGACTGTCGGCACTCTGCCGGAACATATGGATTCCGTGGCCTACACAACAAGTAAAGCCGCGGTTATGGGGCTGACCAAAGACCTGGCCATCAAGCTGGCAAAGCACAACGTTACAGTCAACGCCATCGCGCCCGGCTGGTTTCCTTCAAAAATGACCGAGTGGAGTATTAAGGAAAAAGGCGAGTCAATCAGGAAATACATTCCCATGCAGCGCTTCGGCGGGGATGACGAATTAAAAACAGCGGTGCTTTTTCTGGCGTCTCCCGGCGCGAGTTACTGCACGGGTGTAATCCTTAATGTCGACGGCGGTTGGGTTTCCGTGTAGTTCAGGGAGGCCATAATTAATTGTCAAACGCAACGGTGTAAAAAATCTCCATCATATCCACGATTTCAAAAATAAATCAGGCCGCGTCATATTTAGGTGAATGATCTATCGCACTACCTTGATTTCCTTTATATTTTTAGCTTTGGGAAAAGTGAAGGCCGCGTTCTTTTGAAGTAACGCGTATCCGAATTCAAGCATCGTCGTATTTCCGAGCTTATCCACCTTTGGGGGCTTGATCAGAAGATTGGCTATCTTTCCCTTAAGGGAGCTTAAGAAATCCGCAGGCTCCTCTTTATTGCTGATAGACGCCACTTTAATTCCCATGCGCGGATTAGCATTTTCTGTTTTTTTGAATGATAGCGTATTCACCCGGGCAACCAGCTCATTTGATCTGTTTTCGTATTTATATTTTCCATCCGTTGGTTTGATATCATAAAGGCCGATGGTAACGGGGCTTTTACCGCCTTTTGCATTGAAGTTAACATTCACCTCTGTAACAACTTTGGTTGAACCGTTTATTGTTCCTTTGACCTCAATAATACCGAAACCATCTCCGTCGAACTTGATGTAATCAAGCATATTGGTCATTGCCCTACCTTCTGCTAAATGATCGGTCTGTGCCGCGATCATTCCCGCGGAATCAAATGTGTTCATATGAAAGCCACTTCCCAATATTTCAAATTCGCAGGTCACGTGAAATGATTTTGCATCGGATGTTATCTTGTGTGAAATTACAGCTACCTGCTGATTGTTGTTGACGCTTGATATGTTATCAACAAGTGACGGAGCTATCAGCGGAACAAAATACGCGAAAGAGGCTATGGGGTTTTTTACAAGCTTCTCTTTGCTATAACGCATTACCATAGTGGGCCCAGTGCCGCCCTTAGCGGCAGCATTACCAATTGCTACCGATGCATCAGGCTGGCCGCTTACGCGACCGTCAGGGTCGGAACTTATCGCGGCAGAAGGAGCCAAAAGAAAAACGCAAATCAAGGTTACCGCAAATAAAGTGATTAGATGGTTGTTTTTTAAAAATACGCGTTGCTTTACTGAAAATGGTTTCATCGCTTGCCTCCTAATGTTGAGATGTTGATCAAACCAAAATTTGATATTTAGAAAAACAGGTTCTCTAAGCTCTCATTACTTGTAATCGTAACCGTCTTTTTCATCATGTCCGGGGCCGGAACATCAGAAGGAATAGGAAAGTTCGCAGTTATATTAAGGTGTGTGAATTATATTCTCACACTTTCGCGCAGTCAATCCCATTTTTAGTTGAGGCAACGTCAATAATAGATGTGTGAAGAGTGTTGTTCAAAACCATCAAAATTTTAATAATTAGGAAACTCTAATTAATTAACCGTGCGGCTGCTGAGATGCCGAACTTTGCGGATTGATCATAAAGGTTAAATCTATAAATATGGCGTTAAATATCAAAATCACACCTCAATCATAGCGTTTAATATTTTCTTGACACACAAAGCTGGCCGTTTTATTGTTTATCTAGGGATATATCGAGTCTTATCAGGGTCATTTTAGGTAATGAAATTCTGATAAGCTTGATAGAAGGAAAAAACGCATAATAAGCCATTTTGACTAATCAATTTAAGGAGGGGTGCAAATGAGAAAATTATTGTCTGTAGTTTTTGTATTGCTTTTTGTT
>JAFGKC010000031.1 GCA_016928765.1 Syntrophaceae bacterium | reverse complement strand
TATAATAAAACCGAAATCCGCTGCCAGGAAAACCGGCAGCGGATTTTTTTTACAAGGAGAGAGGGAAAAATGACAAAAAACCAGATTTTAGTTTATGACACCACGCTCAGAGACGGAACACAAGGAGAGCAGACGAGTTTTTCGGCGGAGGAAAAACTGCGCATCGCCCAGCGTTTTGACGAGATGCATTTTCACTATATTGAAGGAGGCTGGCCGGGCTCCAATCCCAAGGACATGCGGTTTTTTGAAATGGCCAAGGATGTGGCATTTCAAAATTCCCGGCTGACGGCGTTCGGCTCCACGCGCCGGGCGCATACCAAGCCGGAGGCCTGCCCGAATTTAAAAGCTTTGATTAAAGCGGATACGCCCGCCTGCGCGCTGGTCGGAAAATCCTGGGACCTGCACGTGACGGAAATTCTGAAAACGGATCTGGAAGAAAACCTGGCGATGATTGCCGATTCCATCGAATACCTTAAATCGCTGGGCAAAGAAGTATTATTTGACGCGGAACATTTTTTTGACGGCTATAAACACAATCCCCGCTACACAGCAAAAGTGGTGAAAACAGCTCTGGATGCCGGCGCGGATATGATTGTTCTGTGCGACACGAATGGCGGCTCTATGCCTTACGAAATTTCCGATATTGTAAATAAAATCAGTTCTCATCTTCCCCTGAACAAAGCGGGCATTCACACGCATAACGATTGCGGGTTGGCTGTCGCGAACACCTTGGCAGCGGTGCGCGAAGGAGTAAAAATGGTGCAGGGAACAATCAACGGTTTTGGAGAAAGATGCGGCAACGCTGATTTGATTTCCATTGTTGCCAATCTGCAATTAAAAATGGGCAAGAATTGTCTGCCAGATGAATCGATTAAACAACTGACCAGTCTCTCGCATTATGTAAGCGATGTGGCTAACGTCCCGCCACTGAATGCGCGGCCTTTTGTGGGGCGCAGCGCTTTCGCGCATAAAGGCGGCGTGCATGTAAGCGCCGTTGTTAAAAATTCATTAGCTTATGAGCATATTGAGCCCCAACTGGTCGGCAATCACCGCCGTGTGCTGGTTTCCGATTTGGCGGGGAAAAGCAATATCGCTTACAAAGCCAAAGAACTGGGCATCAATTTAGGCAAGGACGACACAATGATCAAGAAAATCGTCCAGGAAGTTAAAAATATGGAAGATAAGGGATTCCAGTTTGATTCCGCCGACGGTTCCCTTTCCGTGTTGATGAAAAAAGCAATCGGTCAGTTTGTGGAGCCTTTTACTTTGGAAAGCTTTAATGTGGTTACTTCACGCTCGGAAGAAAATCCCTGTATGTCGCAGGCGACAATCAAAATTTCTGTGGATGGCGAGGAAGAATTAACGGCGGCGGAAGGCAACGGTCCGGTTAACGCGCTGGATCACGCCCTGCGCAAAGCGCTGACCAAGTTTTATCCGCATATCAAAGATATGCATCTGGTGGATTTCAAGGTGCGCACGCTGGAAGGTTCGGAAGGAACAGCCGCGAGTGTCCGCGTGCTTTTGGATTCTACCGACGGCGAAGATCTCTGGAGCACAACCGGTGTTTCCGAAAATATTATCGAAGCGAGCTGGCAGGCGCTGGTGGATAGTATCGAATACAAACTGAGCAAAGACAAACGAAACGGCAAATAGGTTTATATATTTTCCTCAATTATTTTGATAAGTTTTGTTTGCCAACAGATTTATTTGCTGATATAGGATTTTTATGAAACTAACGCGTAAGCGAGAAAATAAAAATGATATCCATAAACAGCCAGAATCCGCAGATGCGCCTGATCAAGAAGGCGGCGGATGTTCTGCGTGACGGCGGCGTGATTATTTATCCGACCGACACTGTTTATGGCCTGGGTTGCGGTTTGTCCAACAAAAAAGGCATTGAAAGAATTTACGAACTGAAAAAAAGAAACAAGAAGAAACCATTAAGCTTTGTCTGCTCGGATTTAAAGCATATCAGCCAGTACGCCAAAGTAACCGACTACGCCTACAAAACAATGAAACGCCTTTTGCCGGGAGCTTACACTTTTATTTTGGAAGCCTCCCGCCTGGTGCCGAAAATTATTCTCCCCAAAAGATCAACCACGGGAATTCGCGTGCCGGATAACCAGATTTGCCTGGCGCTGATCAAAGAACTGGGCGAGCCGATTATCAGCACCAGCGTGAAGACCGCGCAGGGCGAATCTCTGAGCGATCCTTGTCTTATCAAAGAAAACTTTAACCGAGCGGTTGATTTAATAATCGACGGTGGTATTATTATGCCGGAACCGTCCAGCGTCATCAGCCTGGTTGATGACAATATTGAAATTTTACGAATTGGTAAAGGCGATATCAGCGCCTTTCAATAATATACGCGGGCAGGCTTTTTATTTACGCGTTTAAAAATAAACTCGCGAAATTTACGGTCGCCCCAAAAGGACATTTATGAAACACACGATGCTCGTGAACGCCGCGCATAAAGAACAGATGCGCATGGCGACGGTTAACGAAAAGGGCAAGCTCATCGAATTCGACATTCAGATGACGGTTCGGGAACCGATTATCGGAAACATTTACAAAGGCAAGGTGCTTAAAGTTGAGCGCGGCCTGCAGGCGGCCTTTGTGGATTACGGCGGCTCCAAAGACGGTTTTCTGCCCCTTAAAGACACAAACCCGGAATATTTCACCCCACAGGAAAACGGCGGCAAACCTACGCTGAAATCAGGGCAGGAAATTATCGTGCAGGTCGTGCGCGAAGCCACCGGCAACAAGGGCGCTCTTCTGACCTCTTATATTTCTCTGCCCGGCAGATATGTTGTTTTGCTGCCTAACCACCCCGGTTTGGGAATTTCCCGAAAAATTGAAAACGAAGAAGACCGTGAAAAAATAAAAAACATTATCAAACAGATTAAGCTTCCCGCGGATATGGGTTTTATCGTCAGAACGGCGGGAGTCAGCCGCACCAAACAGGAAATCCAGCGCGATTATCAATTGCAGTTAAGGCTCTGGAAGGAAATTCAGAAAAAAGCTTCCGGAAGCAGCGCCCCGCTTTTGATTTATCAGGAATCAGACTTCGGCGTGCGCAGTTTGCGCGATTATTTGACGCCGGAAATCGGCGAAATTCTTGTTGACGATCTGGATACTTACCGTAAAATGCGGGCTTATTTGAAAGCGGTTACGCCGCGCCAGTTAAAATTCGTCAAGCATTATAAGGAAAACATTCCTCTTTTTGAAAAATTTCAGCTGGAAGCGCAAATCCGCGTTATTTATCAGGAACGCGTGGAGCTGAAATCCGGCGGTTATCTCGTGATCAATCCGACGGAAGCCATGATTACGATTGACGTAAATTCGGGGCGCGCCTCCAGCAAAAAGAATATCGAAGAAACGGCGTTTAAAACCAATATTGAAGCCTGCGAGGAAATCGCCCGTCAATTGCGCCTGCGCGACCTGGGCGGCCTGCTGGTTATCGATTTCATCGATATGATGGATAAGAAACATATCAATGAGGTGGAAAAAGCGTTTAAAAAGGCGCTCAGCATCGACCGTTCGAGAATTCAGCTCGCGCGTATTTCCAAATTCGGATTGCTCGAACTTTCGCGCCAGAAGAAAAAATCAACTATTCAGGAAATCAGCTACATGAAATGCCCGTACTGCGCGGGCAGCGGCCTGCGGCCTTCGCTGGAATACGCGGCGCTGGGGGCTTTCCGCAAAATTGAATCCGAAGCGGTAAAAGGAATTTATTCCGAGCTGAGAGTTGTCCTGCCGCATGAAATCGCGAGCTACATTCTTAACAACAAAAGAAGCAGGCTCATGAACCTGGAGGCAACCTTTTGCCTTACATTAATTATTTCCGGCAGCACGGAAATGCCCTGGAACGGTTTCGATATCAAAAAAACGGTGAAAGAAACAGCTCTGGAAAAAACGGATGAATATGAACATGAGCACGAACACGAGGCGGCGGAAATAGTAGCTTTCGCGGGCGCTGATAAAGAGGAAACAGTTAAAAAGAAATCACGCCGCCGGCCGAGGCGCAGGAAAAAGAAAGAGCACGAAAATAAAAGCGGCGAAGAGCCTGCATTTGAAAAAACAGAAGATACCGGCGGGATTCTGCCAGACGCGCCGCATTTGCCTGAGCAGAAAGATTTTTTTCCGCGTATTGCCCCAAAAACAGAAGTGAACCTGCCTGATAATAATGCGCGAGAAGATGATACGGAACATAATACGGAAGAGAAAAAAGACGAAGAAATATTTTAGTTTCGTTATCTGATTGTTTTTACTTTCCCGCGGCCAGTTCTTTTGACCTTGCCGTGGCCGCTTCAACGGCGGCGATAAAAGTTTCGCGTATTTTTCCTTCTTGAAGAACTTTTAAACCGGCGGCAGTTGTTCCTCCCGGCGAGGTTACCATTTCTCTTAGCTGGGCCGGTTCCTTATCGCTTTGCAGGCAAAGTTTGGCCGCGCCCAGCATCGTCTGCATCGACAATTTCGCGGCCAGTTCCCGATCCAGACCGACTTTTTCTCCCGCCTCAATCAGCGCTTCGATGATCATAAAAAAGTAAGCCGGGCCGCTGCCGGAAAGTCCTGTTACGGCGTCCATGAATTTTTCCTCTACTTCAACACTTATCCCCACAGCGTCAAAAATGGCGCGGGTTAATTTTAAATCAGCATTTGTCGCGTATTTTCCTTTTGCTACTGCCGCCGCGCCTTCTCCCGCCAGCGCCGGCGTGTTGGGCATTACGCGTAGAACGCGTGATTTTTCAGGTAGAATAGATTCGATTAAAGATGTGGTGATTCCCGCGGCTATAGAAATGATGACCTTGGATTTTCTGATAAAAGGCGCGATTTCATTTAAGGTTTCACGCATGTTTTGCGGCTTTACCGCCAGAATGATAATAGCCGCGTTTTTGACAACTTTTTTATTATCGCCAGATACAGGAAAGCGCATTGTTGAGGAAATGAAATCCAGGCGGCCCTGATCAATATCTGTGATGACGATGTTTTTTTTGGGCGACAATTTTTTTGCCGCCAGAGCCTGCGCGATGATGCTGCCCATTTTCCCGCCGCCGATGACGGCGATTTTTTTATCCTTAAACATCAGCAATACCTCCCCCGCGGTCATTCCGGACCCCGTATCCGGTACGTGGCAGGCCCGATCCGGAATCCAGTTTCCTTCGTATTTTTACGTTTATAGTATATGTCAATTTAAAAGCGTTACGAAAAGACCAGCCGGCGCGTTAACGATCGGCTGTATTGTCTTTGTTAGCTTTTGTTGTAATATATATAAGCAAATACTATGATAACAACAATAATAAAGAGCCACCAAAAAAATGGTCTAACAGGACGTATGTCAATTTGGTCTTTTAATATTAATGATGTTGTTTCATCTAAGTTGGCTTGTGGAGCTCTGTCTTTGATTATCTTTAAGATCGAAATATAATCTTTAAAAATATTTGATTCAATTGTTACACGATATTTGGGTTGGTTGGGAATTGCCTCAGAAATATAGAGGATAGTTAATAAGGAGCCATCCTGACATCGTGTAGTTGAAATAGAATGAATCCAATTCCATTCGCATTCTGAATTAGGTTGTAGAAGGCGTGTCATTGGCCCCGTGCTGTTATTAAGTTTTTTTATGCCCACTTCGTCAACTTCAATTTTCGGAGGTGGAACTTTCCAGCAAACATACGCAGCAATAATACACAGAATTGCAAAAAAATAATCACCCCACCCGCCGACTAAAGAAGGAAATCCAATATAAGGTGCAAACAATAACAGAATTGAACTTAATGCCAAGAAAGCACTTATTATTTTTAATGTGTATGCTTTTGCAGTAAAGGTTTCTTTTGTCATACTCTTTTTAGGTTAAAATTGTTTACATGCATCGGTGCTAATGTCGTAAACACCGACATTGCTGTTAGGCTAACACCTCGCTACAAAAATCATTTATATGTCTAATAGCCGAATATTAAAGAATACTCAATTATTTTCTGCGCAGTTTTTCAGAGTTTTATACGGATCAGTATAATATCCTAACCGATTAGCCAGAAATTCAATACGCCGGAATAAATTTTTGAAGTTTTTTTCTGTCGTTGCATTGCTTTTGATTTTTATGATACTTAGTGCCAACAGGATTTGGGGCCATGATTAAATATTATAATGTTGAATCTAATAAAATTGCCTGCTGGGTAAACAGCAATGGTTTTGATGAACAGGCGCAAAGTTTGTTTTTTATTCACGGCTCAGGCGGAGACCATAGTTTGTGGTCTTTTCAGTACGCCCGTTTAAATAAAAATTTCAATATAGTCGCGGTTGATCTTCCGGGGCATGGTTCTTCGGAAGGAAGCGGTGAAAGCGATATAAATGCTTACAGCCTCTGGTTCAAAAAGCTGCTTGATGTTTTGCAGATGAAAAATGTCATCATTGTCGGGCATTCGCTGGGCGCGGCGATAGCGCTTACGTTTGCCGCAGAATTTGGCTCGATGATAAAAGGGATTGCGGCTGTCGGCGGCGGGCTAAAAATGCCCGTAAATCCGGCGATTTTTGAATTATTGAAAAAAGAACCGGAAACCGCTTTTGAACTGATGTGCAAATTTTCTCTGGCCAAAGAAAACCGGGATAAACTTTCTGAACCGCTGAAAAAAAGCATGGCCGCGGCAAATATCGAGGCGTTATATAATGATCTTGTTGCCTGTGATAAAATGGATTTAACTGAAAAAGTTAAAAAAATTAATTTGCCGTCGCTGATTATCTGCGGCGAGGAAGATAAAATGACGCCGCCTCAATTATCGCGGGAAATTGCCGCCAATATTAATGGATCAAAAACCTGTTTCATAAAAAACGCCGGCCACATGGTGATGATGGAAAATCCGGAAGAATTTAATGAAGCGTTAATTGCTTTTGCCCAATCTGTTCCGGCGCAAAAGCCTTAAAGAAAAGCGAGGATTTATGTTTGTTTTGGAAAATTTTGTAGTAGCCCTGGCGAAAGTTATTGACATCGTCTTAACTATTTACATGTGGCTTATTATTTTCCGCGCGGTGATTTCCTGGGTAAACGCCGATCCTTACAATAAAATCGTTATATTTTTGTATCGTGTCACGGAGCCGGTGCTGCGCCCGTGCGCCGCGTATTGCCGGCGCAAAATATCGGCATTGATTTTTCGCCGATTATCGTAATTCTGGCAATTCTCTTTTTACGGTATTTTTTAGTCGAAACAATTATTCAATCAGTCCGCTACTTTTAAAGTGGTTGTTATGGTTGAGATAAAAGAAGCTAAAGAAGGTGCAACTTTCGCGATACATGTTACTCCCCGGGCGTCGCGCGCCCAAATCATCGGTATTCAAGAAGGAATGCTGAAAATTAAAGTAACCGCCCAGCCGCATGAAGGCGAGGCAAACAGCGCCTGCGTTGAATTTCTTGCCAAGGAATTAAATCTTAAAAAATCGCAAATAGAAATTGTTGCTGGTTTTAAATCGAGAAAAAAAACTGTTCTGGTTAAAAACAAAACAAAAAAAAATCTGGAAACAATTCTTAACAAATATAAAACGGGTTAAAATTGTCGCTACCGGGCAATTAAAATATTTCTACCCTCGTTTTTGAGCAGAATAAAAAACACAAAACCCACTGACCGGCAGTCATAAGTCTTTGAAAAGAATGTCGAAAATAGTTGACAAACCAAATAAGCTTTATTAAAGGTTTACATCACACCAAAAAGAAAGGGAGGGTTGACTAAATGAAGTGTTTTAAAAAGAGTATGTTTGTATCGGCAATAATCTTCTTATTTACCGTGTCGCTTTGGATGACTGCCTTTGCTGCTGACGAAATCAAAATCGGCGTTATCGGCCCGATGAAATTTGTCCAGGGTATCGGCCATTGGAACGGCGCGGTAATGGCGGCTGACGAAATTAACGCCAAAGGCGGCGTTAAGGTTGGTGGTAAGATGATGAAAATCAAACTTATCCAGGCTGATTCCAATGAATTTTTGAGCGTAACGGACGCGACCAACGCGATGGAGCGATTGATTACGAAAGAAAAAGTTAATTTTGTTGTCGGCGGTTTCCGTACAGAAGCTGTTTTTGCCATGCAGGATATCGCCATGGCCCAAAAAGTTATCTTTATCGGTTGCGGCGCGGCGCATAACGAGCTTTGCGGCAGAGTAGCGAAATATTA
>JAFGKC010000030.1 GCA_016928765.1 Syntrophaceae bacterium | reverse complement strand
GCGGTGGAGTGCATGAAAGCCGGAGCTTCTGATTACTTTATGAAAGGAAAATTATCGCGCCTTGTTCCTGCTATCGAGAGAGAACTAAACGAAGCGGAAAACAAAAAGAAACAAAGGCTGGCGGAAAATGCCTTGCGGGATAGTGAAGAAAAATACCGGGAAATGATCGACTTTCTGCCCATAGCCATCTTTGAAATCAATGCCGGCGGCGGCCTCGTTTCCTTCAACAAGTTTTCTATGGATCTTTTCGGCTACTCGCAGGAAGAGTATAATAAAAATATGAATGCACTGCAATTTTTCGCGTCGGGAGAAGAAAATAAATTCGCCGAAAACATGAAAAAAGTAATCGGCGGCACATCAATCCCCGGCCAGGAATATTTGTTTTTGCGCAAGGACGCGTCAACTTTTCCCGGATTGATATACGCCTCCACCATCATCAAGGAAAACAAAATTATCGGTGTGAGAGGAGCAATTATCGACATCACCGAACGCAAACAAAATTTTGAAAAAATAAGAACGGCACTGGATGCCACCGTGCGCGCCATGGCTGCCACTGTGGAAACGCGCGACCCTTACACTGCGGGCCATCAGCAGAGAGTGTCGCACCTGGCACAGGCTATCGCCGCGGAAATGAAACTTGACGACGAGCAAATTGAGGGAATCCGTATCGCGGGACTGATTCATGATATCGGAAAAATCGCCGTTCCGGCCGAAATTCTCACCAAACCGGGAAAACTCACCCCTCTCGAATACAACCTGGTAAAAATACACCCTCAGACCGGATACGATATATTGAAAGATATTGATTTCCCCTGGCCGGTAGCTGATACAGTTTTCCAGCATCATGAACGCCTTGACGGTTCCGGCTATCCGCTGGGCATAAAAGGTGCCTCGATTATTATTCCTGCACGCGTTCTGGCCGTGGCCGACGTGGTGGAAGCCATCGCTTCGCATCGGCCATATCGTCCGGCGCGGGGAATAGAGGCAGCCATAGAAGAGATTTACAAAAACAGCGCAATCCTTTATGATAAAGACGCTGTTAACGCATGCATTAAATTATTGAAGGAAAAAGGATACAAGCTGAGTTGAAAGCGCAATTCGTATCTCGTGAAAAGTGCAGCATAAAACCCGTGAATATACGCGAGCACGGAATTGACACTATTTTTTTCTTCCCGGCACAGGCTGGGAACCAGGAGATCATTGATAATACTGGATTCCGGTTTTCACCGAAATGACAAAATTGGTAGTTTTACATAGTTATACAAAGGTCTCAGACGAACTCTGTGTGGACGTTTTTTTGTCATACCGTCGAAAGACGGTATCCAGGGAAAAAGAAAGTGGTAAGCAAGCAACCGGCCGTATATATTCTGGCAAGTAAAAGAAATGGCACCCTTTACATTGGTGTGACTTCAGATCTCATCAAACGAATATGGGAGCATAAGAACAATTTGGTAAAAGGATTTACAAAACGCTATAATGTTCATAATTTGGTTTGGTATGAACTGCATGATACTATGGCATCCGCAATTGAACGCGAAAAGAAGTTAAAGGAATGGAAACGTGCATGGAAACTGGAATTAATTGAGAGCAGTAATCCAAATTGGAATGATTTATATGATACAATATTATAGCTGGATTCCGGCTTCCGCCGGAATGACGACGAGAAGATGGTTCACACTTCACGAACGACGTTTCACGAATTCCGCTTCACGAGGCACGGAAGATGAGGTTTGAATGAAAAAAGCCGCTCCCGCAAAAGAAAAAAAATATAAATCCCGGCCGGTTAGTCCAAAAGCCCTGCGCGTTCTGATTGTTGAAGATAACGAAGACGACGCTCTGCTGATAGTTCGGGAACTAAAAAAAGGCGGTTATAATCCTGAATTTAAGCGGGTGGAAACCGCCGCGGCCATGAAAAAAGCCCTGAAAGAAGAACAATGGGATATCATTCTCTGCGACTACTCACTTCCCAAGTTCAGCGCCCCGCAGGCTATTCGGGTTTTGCGGGAAACAAACGCGGACATTCCCCTCATCCTCGTTTCCGGCGCCATCGGCGAAGAAACAGCCGCGGACTGCATGATCCTGGGCGCGCGAGACTTCATCCGTAAAAATAATTTATCACGCTTATGCCCCGCCGTCGCGCGGGAGATTCAGGAGACAAAAACAAGATGCACGCAAAAACTGGCGGAGGAGGCCCTACGCGAAAGCGAAAACTTTCTGGCCAGCGTATTTGAAAGCATACAGGATGGTATCAGCATTCTGGACAAAAAATTAACTATTATCGGCCTAAATGAAACTCACAAAAAATGGTACATGCATAAAGCTCCGCTCGTGGGCAAAAAATGCTATCAGGCTTACCATGACCGCGACAAACCGTGCATTGATTGCCCATCTCTAAAAACAATCAAAACAGGAAAGCCGGCATATAAAATTGTCCCCAAAGAAGCAGAGGGGAAAATAATCGGCTGGCTGGAAATCTACAGCTTTCCTTTAAAAGACAGCGCCACTGGAGAAATACGAGGCGTAATAGAATACGTGCGCGACATCACCGAACGCAAGAACGCGGAAAAAGAATTAGAAAAAGAAAAATATTTCAATCAAACCTTGATTAAAAAATCTCCCGCGTTTTTTGTCGCTATCGGCACTGACGGAAAAACCATCATGATGAATGATTCTCTTCTGCAGGCTATGGGATACGCCGAAGAAGAAGTTATCGGCGCGGACTATCTGAATACCTTCGTTGCCGAACCGGACAGAGAAAAATTAGCGGTTATATTTAAAAAACTGACAAAACATAAGAAATCCACTATTAATGAAAACTTAATCTTGACGAAAGACGGCCGCGAACTTTTGGTAGAGTGGCATGGCCAGCCTGTATTTAAGGAAAACGGCCAGGTTGATTATTTTTTTGGTGTCGGTATCGATATTACCGAACGGAGACACGCGGAAGAAAAGCTAAAAAACAGCGAAGAAAAATATCGGCTTACCTTCGCCAGCACCTCGGACATCATTTTTACCCTGGATACCAAATTACAAATTACCAATATAACTCCCAGCGTCAAGAAAGTATTGGGGTTAGACGAGGAATCCCTGATCGGAAAACCTATCGCCGATTTAAATATAATGACGCCGGATTCTCTGAAAAAAGCGATTTATTACACAAAACAAATAATTTCCGGAAAATTTGCGCCACCCATTGTTTATGAATTTATCGGCAAAGACAAAATAATCCGCTTTGTGGAAGTTACCGCTTCACCAATAATCAGGGATAATAAAATAATCGGTGTTACCTGCGTGGCCAGAAACATTACCGACCGCGTCAATACTGAAAATATTTTAAAAGAAAGTGAAGAAAATTTCCGCCGCTCACTGGATGAATCGCCACTGGGAATCCGCATTGTTACCGCGAATGGAGAAACAATTTACGCCAATGACGCTATCCTGAATCTTTACGGTTACAAAACAGCTGAGGAACTGAACAAAACACCGGTAAAAGATCGTTATACACCGGAAAGTTACGCGGACTATCTGGCAAGAAAAGCCTTAAGAGATCAGAAAAAAGAATTCCCCTCGGAATATGAAATAAGCATTGTGCGGAAGAATGGTGAAATCCGCAACCTGGAAGTATTCCGTAAAGAGATTACCTGGAATGGTAAAAAACAGTTTCAGGTTGTTTACCACGATATTACCAAACAGAAAGCCACGGAGCGGTCTTTACAGCAAAGCGAGGAAAAATACAGAACTATTATTTCCACTATCCAAGAGGGCTATTTTGAAGTTGACCTGCCCGGCAATTACACTTTTGTTAATGAAGCCAATTGCAAGGGGCTCGGATACACCATGGATGAATTTATCGGAATGAATTACCGGCAGCACATGGATAAAGAAACTGCGAAAAAAATACAGAAACCTTACACCGATCTCTACCGGACGGGCAAACCAATTGAGTCGCTGGAAGTCGAGTCTTACAAAAAGGACGGAACAAAGGTAATCTACGAAACATCTGTATCCTTGATAAGGGATGAACAGGGAAAACCAATCGGCTTCCGGGGCGTTTCCCGCGATATCACCGCGCGCAAGCAGGCAGATGAAGCGCTGAAGGCAAGCGAAGAAAAATACCGGACAATCCTGGAAACGATGGAAGAGGGCTACTATGAAGCTGACCTGGCCGGCAATACAACATTCATCAACGATGCCATGTGCCGGATCCACGGCTATTCCCGTGAAGAAGTAATCGGCAGAAACAATCGGTCATATACCGATCCGGAAACCGCAAGGAATATTTATAAAGCGTTTCACGAAGTTTATTTAACGGAAAAACCGGGCAGGACAGCCGAACATCAAATTATCAAAAAAGACGGTTCTAAAATATGGGTTGAGGCTTCTATTTCTTTACGTAGAGATTCTTCCGGAAAAAAAATCGGCTTTAAAGGAATTGTACGTGATATTTACGAGCGCAAAATGGCGGAAGCAGCCTTACAAGAAAGCGAAGAGAAATACCGGACAATTCTCGAAACCATGGAGGAAGGTTTTTACGAGACGGATTTATCAGGCAACATAACATATGCCAATAACGCCATGTGCCGGATCCACGGCTATTCCCAAGAAGAATTAGTTGGCATGAATTATCGTAGCTACACCTCACCTGATATTGCCGACGATGTTTATAAAAAATATAACAATGTCTATAAAACGGAAATCCCCTCCAAGGGATATAGCCATAAAATTATCAGAAAAGACGGTGAAGAAAGAATTTTGGATCTTTCCTTCGCTTTGCGAAAGGACGCCTCCGGTAAAAAAGTCGGCTTCAAAGGAATGGTGCGTGATATCACCGCGCAGAAAAAAGCTGAAGAAACAATAAAAGAACGTGATCTTCGTTTCCAAAAACTTTCTTTACATGTTCCGGGAATGATTTATCAGTTTAAAAGAAACGCTGACGGAACTTATTGCGTACCATTTGCCACTGACGCGATTGATAATCTTTTTGGCTGTTCAGCCCAGGATGTACTTGATGATTTTTCCCCTATAACCAGGGTGATTCTGCCCGATGATTTGGACCAGCTTATTGAATCAATAGATAATTCCGCGCAGAATATGATTATCTGGGAGCTTGAATTTAGAGTGCAAATTCCCGGCCAGCCGGTAAGATGGCTTATGGGACAATCAACGCCTGAAAAGCTTACTGACGGAAGCATTATCTGGCACGGATTCATTACGGATATCACCGACCGCAAACAGGCGCGGAACAAAATTATTGAAAGTGAAAAAAGGCTTAAAGAAGCTCAAGCCTGCGCGCACATTGGAAGCTGGGAATTGAGCGCGGACATGCAAGGAGTTTACTGGTCAGACGAAATGTTCCGCATATTTGAATTCGATCCCGCTTTTGGAGCACCGCCTTTTGACAAATATCTCCAAAAAATTCATCCTGAAGACCGTGACTGGGTTAGCGCCAATCTACCCAGAAGCATTTCCGAAAAAATGCGTTCTGATGACGAATATCGTGTCATTCTTTCCGACGGATCTGTGCGCTGGGTTAGATCCCAAGGCCTGCCGACTTTTGATGAAACAGGTAATATGATCAAATATTCCGGCACGAGTCAGGATATTACCGAGCGTAAAATAGCACAAGAAAATCTGTTTAAAAAGCACGAAGAGCTGGAAACTATGATTGAATCTTCGCCAATAATGATTTTTTTCAAAGACAAGGAAAACAGATTTACCCGGGTCAACAAATCACTTTTGGAGATGACGGGGCTGGCCAAAGAAGAAATAGAAGGTAAAAGCAACGATGAATTAAAACCCCGGCAGGCGGCTGACCTCTTAAAGCAGGATAGGGAAATAATCGCCACCGGCAAGCCGTTAATCGGTGATGTTGAACCTATAAAAACAAGAAAAGGCGTAAAAATACTGCGCACCGATAAGGTTCCTTACCGGGATAAAAATGGAAATATAATCGGTATTATCGGTTTTTCCGTGGATATCACCGAACAGAAAAAAGCGCAGGACGCGCTCAGGGAGAGTGAGGAAAAATACCGTTCACTGGTGGAAAACGCTCAAGAGGGCGTTTATCAGACTACTCCTGACGGCAAGTTCATTACTGTGAATAAGGCTTTCGCCCGCATCCTTGGTTACAATTCTGTGCAGGAAATTTTAAAATCAGTGACAGACATCCCCAATCAGCTTTATGTTTATCCGCAAGACAGAGAAAGACTTCTCAAAATTGTTGGAAAATACGGCTCGGTTACAAATTTTGAACTACAATTGTATCGGAAAGACGGCAGCCGTGTCTGGTTGTCTCTTAGCGCGAATGCGACGCTAGACGACCAGAAACGGGTTCTTTATTATCAGGGCATGATACAGGATATTTCAGAAAAGAAACAAATTGAAGTTGAGCGCTTGGAAAACGTCAAAAGGCTGCGCAAAGCCCTGGGCGCCACGATTAACGCCATGGCCGTAACCGTGGAAACAAGAGATCCCTACACGGCGGGTCACCAGCGGCGCGTGGCGGATCTGGGGCGCGCGATTGCCACGGAAATGAAATTAACCAGTGACCAGATAGACGGTGTGCGTATGGCCGGCATGATTCATGATATCGGCAAAATTTCTATACCCTCGGAAATTCTTACCAAACCCACACAGCTTTCCGCGCTGGAATACAATTTAATCAAAACACATCCGGAATCCGGCCACGCGATCCTAAAAGATATTGAGTTTCCCTGGCCGATCGCCCGCATCGTGCTGGAACATCATGAACGCATCAACGGTTCAGGGTATCCCCGCGGATTAAAGGAAAATGATATTCTGATAGAATCAAAAATTCTGGCTGTGGCCGATGTGGTAGAAGCCATTTCTTCTCATCGGCCTTATCGCGCCGCGCACGGCATTGACGCGGGATTGGAAGAAATAGCAAAGAACAAAAATATTCTTTATGACGCGAATGTTGTTGACGCGTGCCTGCGGCTTTTCCGTGAAAAAAGCTACACTTTGGCCGCCTGATATCTTTTATCTAAAAAACACTGTTTAAAAAATTGAGTACCGCTGTATTTACCTCGTCGGCTTCTTTCCCCCGCAATATTCCATGGCGCTCGGATTTTACCGTGAATATTTTCTTTTTAGCGGCTCCCGCTTTTTTGTATATATCTTTTCCGCTCGCGGGATCAACCACCGGGTCATCCGATCCCTGTATTACGAGCAATGGGTCGCTTACATT
This sequence comes from Syntrophaceae bacterium, assembly GCA_016928765.1. GTDB lineage: Bacteria > Desulfobacterota > Syntrophia > Syntrophales > Smithellaceae > UBA4810. The sequence continues at coordinate 3,535 of JAFGKC010000030.1, read as the reverse complement.
TTTTAATCTGTCTTCAACAACATTCATCAGTTTTTCGAGCTGCCCAACCCCGCTTACCGGATTTCTTGTATAATTTATGTGCGGGTTTTCCGGATCGTTAACCACAAACTCCATTTTACCTTTTTTCGCCTTGAATTTTGTCAGCAGTTTATTCCAGGCAACAATTGCCGACGCGAACTTTGAAGAAATATTTTGCAGGCTGAGCGGCGCGTTTATTGATATTACCGCCTTGAACTTGCCGGGTTTATTGGCGGCCTGCAAAAGAGTTATATCTCCGCCTGTGGAAAAACCGGCAATGGCAAAATGCTTCACGCAATTTTTCATAATTATATAAGCCCGGCCAACTGAATCGTACCATTTTTCCCATCTTATTTGCGCCAAATCCTCGGGCGCCGTCCCATGTCCCCGCAGGCGCGCCCCGTAAACGCTGTAACCGTTTCTATAAAGATGTTCGGCCAGAGGTTTTATTTCTTCCGGTGCCGCCATATATCCATGCACCAGAATAACACCTTTATTTCCGAAAAAATGCTTCCAGAAAAAAGGCCTGCCGATATTTTTTGGTTTACTCTCGGCCTCTATATAAAACTTCTGATAATCATCGGCAAAAAGTTTCTTTTCCAGCTTCATAAAATGATTTTTAATCTTTTGCCGGACATATACGTCGGGCAGCAGCATCAATTTGTTTAGCGATTTTGTCAGATTTTTAAGCGGTTCTATTTCGTTTTTTAAAACCTCGATAACATTATCTTTTCTAATAGTGTGAAAATCATAAACCTTACTGAAACGCGCGCTGTTTTTCTGGATTACGCCGTTATCCAAAGTGATCAGCTTTTCGGCCAGTGACGCCTCAATGAAGCGTTCATAATTTTTATGATAATCATCCGTGAGCAGATAAAATTGTTTTTTATCCAGGGACGTATGATAATTATTAATCCCGCAGCGCCGTAAATTATTAATAGCCAGAAACACGCGGTTTTTAAAATCATCCTCGCTGATTTTATTTTTCGCGTATTTTGTCAGAATATAGGAAAATAAATGATCATGATTAACTGTCGTCATCGCGTAGACGGATTCCATGTATTCGTACATAATTTTTATGTAGAGTTTTTTGAAAGGAGCGGCATACTTTAATTCTCCGGGATGCAAATAGAGTTTTTCGTCGGAAAGCATCTTATGCAGCGACGCGCTGGCCTCTATGTACTTTTTCATCGGTATGGCTTTGCCAAAATTTATATCAATATCCACGCCGCGCGTAATCATCGACCCTTCCGTTTGGAGTTCTTCTTTAAAACGTTCAGAAATATTTTCGACAAACCTGCCTACCAGTTTGCTGATAACATTTTCTCTGGCGCGCACAGGATAATAAGTGAGATTCACCGGCACGATATAAGTTTCCTGCTTTAAAATATTCTCAACATCCTTGACGTTAAAACCAAAATGAGAGGCCAGTTGTTTGATAGACGCTTTATCGCCTCTTTGGCGAAACAACCTCAATTCTTCGCGAAGAAACTGGGAACGCAAAGCGATGCGCGCCGCTCCCGTATGCGGCGGCCTTCTGGTTCCGGTATTAAAAACCATGTACTTGCCTTTTTCGATCAGCTTTTTATCCTTAATCATCTGGCCTTCCGGGAAAATGATAACCGGGTTGTTTCCGGTAAGCAGCGAATTAACTAAAATTGTGTCACGTTGAGGATCTGCGGTAGAAACCGCGCCCAGCCGGCTCATAAAATCTCCCATTTTACCGCCGAAAAAACCTTTATCTGCCAGAGAAACAGGGAATTTTTTGATGTGTTTTTTCACAATATACGGCATCAGAATAGTTTCCATCCGCGTGAAGTGGTTAACAACATAGAGCACCGGCTGGTCGGGAACATTTTCTTTACCGTGCACGCGGATATCCATGCCCGCCGCCTGCGTTAAGGCGTCGAGAGAAACCATAATAGTTTTAATCAGCCTGTTTGATAATTCCATAAATATTCTCCACTTCGAATAAAAATTATTTGCCTTGCCGGAGGAAATGATCCACCGCCTTTTTTAAAACATCGGGCTTGTTGGTAAAGATACCTTCTACACCCGCTTTTAAAAACCCAATCATCTTTTTTTCATCATCAACCGTGTAAACGTTAACGGAAATATTATGTTTCCTTAGGTTTTCAAGCCACTGCGCTTTTAACTCTTTATGGCTGCAATTGAAACAGTCCGCGTCAAAGAGGTTAACTATTTGCGCGGGTAATATATTATCGTAATATTTTTCTTTATAAAGGACAGCAACCGCGGCATTATTGTCAATCTCTCTTAAATGCTTTATCGCCCGCGGATCAAAACTGGAAAAGACAATATGATTTTTCATACCGCTTTGCTCAACGATTTTCAGGCATTTTTCTTCGATGCCGCCGGTGGCCTTATCAGTAACGGCTTCCGTTTTGATTTCAATATTTACGGCAATTTTATCTTTGCAAAGCGTGAGCGTTTCGTGAAGCGTGGGTATTGTGACGCCTTTAAACTTATTGCCAAACCAGCACCCCGCATCCAGTTTTTTGAGTTCATGAAGATGATGATCAGCTAGCCTGCCTCTGCCGTCGGTACAGCGCGAAAGTTTTTCATCATGAAAAACAACTACTTCGCCGCATTTACTGAGCTGAACATCAAACTCAATCATATCGGCGCCAAGTTCGATCGCCGCTTCAAACGCGGCCAGTGTATTTTCCGGATAATAGGCGGAAGCGCCGCGATGAGCGATATTGGTAAAGCTCTCTTCGCGGCTTTTATGGTATTTAAAATAATGATACGGCCTGCCCATTTTATCCTCACAGGGTTGGCGTCATGTTTTGTTTATAAATTTAATGTTTGCACAAATTATCAATCTTTAAACACTAATTCCGGAAACAGGCAGTCCCTTTTGGCGAAGATAATTTTTCACCTCCTGAATGCTGAGCAGCCGAAAATGAAAAACGGAAGCGGCAAGTAAAATACTCGCGCCGCCTTTGACTGCCGCCTCGTAAAAATCTTCCAGCTTTCCCGCGCCGCCGGAGGCCACTACCGGTACCGCGACAGCGGAAGAAATGGCTTTTGTATATTCGATGTCGTAGCCGGCTTTTGTTCCGTCTCCGTCCATGCTGGTAGGCAAAATAACACCCGCGCCCAAATCCTCGCATTTCTTTGCCCATTCAATCGCGTCTTTGGCTATAGGCAGAGTTCCGCCGGAAACGACCAGTTCAAAACCGGAAGGCATTGCTCTGTTTCGTTTCGCGTCAATCGCCACCGTTATTTTATCCGAGCCGAATTTTTTCGCGGCATCACTTACCAGAGACGGATTTTTTACCGCCGCGCTGTTCATGGAAACTTTGCTCGCGCCCGCAGCCAGAACAAGTTCAATATCTTCCAGCGTCGCTATTCCTCCGCCTACTGTGAGCTGTATCTCGATAACGGCGGCCACTTTACGCACCCACTCCAGGCGAGTCTTTCTGTTTTCCAGCGTCGCCGCGATATCCAGCATCGCCAGTTCATCCGCTCCTTCTTTCTGATAAAAAGCGGC
>JAFGKC010000029.1 GCA_016928765.1 Syntrophaceae bacterium | reverse complement strand
TTCAAAATCGGCCTGCTCTTTTTGTTGGGCGCGTTTGTCGCGAGCACGCTGGTCAAAGAAACTCTGGAAAACGCCGTTGACTCGCGTCATTCCTGAACGAATTTTACTGCGCTTTCTCCCGCTACATATCCTGTGGAAAAGGCCGCCTGAAGATTATATCCTCCGGTGTCCGCGTCGATATCCATTGTTTCACCGCAAAAATACAAACCAGGAATAAGGCGGGAAGACATTGTTCGCGGGTCGATTTCATCAAGCGAAACCCCTCCCGCGGTGACAATCGCTTTTTGCAGAGGCAACGATGCCTTTATATTGAAGCGCAGAGCTTTAAGTGTTTCGACTATTTTTTGCCGCTCGTAAGCTGTAATTTGGTGCGCCAGTTTTTCTTTGTCGATACCTGTAAGATCAATTACCGGTTCAATCATTTTGGATGGCAGATAATCTTTCATCACGCTGATTATTTTTTTCTTGCCGTGAGTGTCAAAATCCTTCTGCAGGCGTTTGTTTAATTGCTCCACGCTCAATGCCGGTTTTAAATCTATTAAGACACAGGCGGGGCCTTCTTTAAGCGCGTCAACAACCGCCAGGCTCATCAATAAAATAATCGGGCCGCCCAAACCAAAGTGGGTGAAAAGCATTTCTCCAAAGCGGCTTTCAATAACCGGCGCTTTTGCCTGCTTTGCCTCGCCGCGACCATAATTAGTGTTCGGCACCAGCGACAATTTGATATCTTCCACCCTGCCGCGAAACGCCGTGGCGCGCACATTGCGCAGGCTTACTCCCTGCATTGATCGGGCAAGGCTTTGCTCATGAACAATAAGTGGCACAAGAGCGGGGCGCGGCTCCACAACAGTGTGCCCCATCTGTGAAGCTAGCTTACTGCCGTCGCCGCTGGAGCCGGTTTCGGGCCAGGAAGAACCGCCCGCGGCCAAAATCACACAACGTGAAAAATAATTTTGTCCGGATGTTTTCACTCTGAAAAGCCCTTTTTCATCTCGGGCTATTTTGTCAACGGCAGAACGCAAAATGATCCGCGCTTTGTTTTCGCTCAGGTACTTCTTAAAAACATCGACAACGTCACGGGCGTTATCGGAGAGGGGAAATATTCTGCCGCCGCGCTCCGTTTTTGTCTTGAGCTTATAGCGTTCACAAAAAGCGATTAATTCAGGACGAAAAAAAAGGTGAAAAGCGCTGTGCAGAAAACGACCGTTTGCCCCATACATGCTGATGAACTTTTTCAAATCAGCGCTATTGGTCAGATTGCAGCGCGTTTTTCCGCTGACCAGAATTTTTTTACCGATACCGTCGGTTTTTTCCAGAAGCAAAACACGCGCTCCGAGTTCGGCCGCTCGTCCCGCCGCCATCAGTCCGGATGCGCCCCCGCCCACCACAATTACATCTGCGTCAATTTTTGTCTCCACCATGAAAACGGTCTACTCGAAATGTCGCGCATAGTCAATCCGTCTAAATCCTTGCTGGTCTTGTCATATCTTGACGCTTATGCTATTTTTTCGCAAACGGTATCAAGGAGATATTTTTTGCCTGTTCCCTCAAATTTGATAACGCTGACTACCAGGATGATTCTGCAAATACGCCCGGCTGTTCATGATAATTTGCGCGGCTGGAAAAAATTTGCCGATAATATTCCTGATGCGGAGCTGCGTCATCAGGCGCTCGCGAGTATTCAGACAAAAGCCTTTCACTGCGAAGGCGGCGCCGTTTACGGCCTTTTGGCCGGAAAACATTATAGAGAAGCGATTAAATTTATTGTCGCTTACCAGACGATCAGCGATTATCTCGATAATCTTTGCGACCGGAGCACATCTTTGGATCCGGATGACTTTCGCGCCCTGCATGAAGCCATGTTGCACGCCTTGACGCCGGAAGCGCGAATTTCAGCCTATTACCGTTTCCGCAAAGAGCAGGATGACGGCGGTTATCTTGACGCGCTGGTTGCGACGTGTCAGGATGTTTTGCGTAATTTGCCCGAATACCGCATCGCCGCGACGCATCTTCATGAGCTGGCCGGCCTGTACTGTGATCTGCAAGTCAACAAACATGTGCGAAAAGAGCAGCGCCTCGGCCTGCTGCAAAAATGGTTTAATGCGAAAAAAACAGCCTTACCGGAAAAAATGGTATGGTATGAATTTGCCGCCTGTACTGGTTCGACTTTGGGAATTTTTTGTCTGGTCTCGTCTCTCTTCGAGCCTGGGGCATCGGAAAGGCATCTGCTGAATATCAAAAAATCATATTTCCCCTGGGTCCAGGGTTTGCATATCCTGCTTGATTATTTAATCGATCAATCCGAAGATCTGGCCGCGGATGATTTAAACTTCTGCGCGTTTTATCCTAACGATATCGTCCTGCTCAACAGACTGACCACTTTTTATGTTAAAGCCATGCAAAGTGTTTCCGGCCTGCCCAATCGCGATTTTCACCGCCTGATCAACCGCGGACTATTAAGCATTTATTTATCCGATGATAAGGTGTTTCAGCAAAAAACAGTACGTCAAATCGCGCGTTCTCTTTTGCGCATCGGCGGCATGCCGACAATGTTTTTGTATCTGCACTGCCGAATCTATCGCAAAGTGTTTTAAGGAATAAATGCTGAATATATTCTCAGGGAAGGGCGGCGATAAAATAGCCGTCGAGTTTTCTGCTGCCGGTCAGGTCTTTCGCGACAATATTACACCGAATTCTTTTCTCGCCGTTTTCTTCATACTTTTTCACGATTTTGCCGGTTACAACTATGGTAGCCCTCTTTTTTGTGTTTTCCGCGTCGTTCCAATCAACCGGCTGGGTCATACCCAAAAAACGCGAGTGGAACTTTCTTAAATATTTGTGAGGGGTCCAGGAAACAATAGCTTCGCCCGCGATACCCATAATCAGCATGCCGTGCGCGATGACACTTTGCATGCCAATCATTCGGACGAACGTCTCATCATGATGCAGCGGATTGAAATCACCGGACGCTCCCGCGTAGCGCACCAGATGGCTTCTGGTAATAGGAACAGAAGTGTATACCGGCATTTGATCGCCCACGTTGATGCTTTCGCTGGTCAGAGTCATTTACTTTCTCATCTCTCTATCATCGTTGAACGAACTTTGGTCACTAATTCGCCTCTTTGATTTATAAGTTCCGTTTCCAGCACGGTAACCTCCGCGAATCTGCCCGGCCTGTCTTTTTGGCCTCTTTCATACATGTCCACTACTTTCATTTTGCGGGTGATCACATCACCGGCGTACATTTGACCGAGATACTCGTATTCTTCCTCGCTGTGCAGAAGTTTTTCCAAATCAAACCCTAACGCCTTCACTATGCCCATCAGTCCGTCTGTCCAAAAAAAACAGCTCGTCATAAATGTCGGCGGAACGGGTATCCCTTTATAACCAGCTTTTCTGGCCGCTTCTTCGTCATAATAAATCGAGTCGATTTCTTCGCTACTGTTTTTAAGCCCCACGGCAGCGGCAAATTCGGCGATTTTTATCTTTTCCACGACCATCGTGAACGGCGGAAACTCCATGCCTATTTTTGATTTATCAGCCATAAATAAATTTCCTGAAATGAATATTTTTGTTCATATCATATTATCTTCATAATACTAAATATTAATTAAGAATACTTCACGTTTATCTTATATTTACAGATCGTACAAAGTTTCGTCTATATTAGGCTTATGTCCTGATTTCTTTTTTCCTGAGATCTTTTCGTCAACCGGGCCCTCGCTCATCAAACCGTCCGCCATTTCCAATTCCACTTTATCCGGGTCTTCTCCTTGTTCGATTCTTCGGAGCGCTTCATTAAAATTATCTCCCATTTTTATGCCTGTTTTGTCCGTGAATCTTCGCATCAACTGCGCCGCCGCGCGCGGGTCATCGTCCTTTATTTTTTCCGCTTCCGCGGCAATTTTGGCTAGTTCTTTTTCCACTTTCTTTTCATCAAAACCATCCAGGGGGTGCGTCTCTTCCGATTTTTCGCCGCCGGACAAGGCGGCAAACACGGACATTTGACGGATAAGCTTTTCTTTTTTGCATGCAGGACATAGCGGAATTGTGCTGGTATTTACCGTTTTGGAAAAAAAATTATAAATTGTGTTGCAGCGTTTGCAATAAAATTCGTAAATGGGCATTTTTAAATCTCCCGCGAATTTTGTGCGCTTTTATAATCTAATGTTCGCAAATATTCAACGCGCTCGACAAGCGGCGGATGTGAATAATAAAACCATACATACAGAGGATGGGGATGAAGATTTGCCAGATTGTCTTTTGCCAGGCGCTTGAGCGCGTCAATCATCGGCGCCGTTTTCCCCGTTAGCTGCCAGGCCATGAAATCCGCCTCTCTTTCGAAGCGGCGCGATATTGCCGCGCCGAAAGGGCTTAAAAAAAATCCCGCCGTGCCCAGATACAGTGAAACTAAAAACAGCCCCGCGTAAACGGGTGAATCCTGCAATCCGAAAGCGGTATACAAAGGCTGCCAGTTAACCGCCAGATACACCCCGTAAAGCAATACCAAAGAACCGATAATCATAAAAGCCATCTGCTTGAGAATGTGTTTCTTTTTCCAATGTCCGATTTCGTGCGCCAGCACCGCCAGAATTTCCTCCGTTGAATGCGAAGCCAGCAATGTGTCATAGAGCACTATGCGCTTTGTTTTCCCGATACCCGTGAAATAAGCGTTGGTGTGTTTTGAGCGTTTTCCCGCGTCCACCTGAAAAATACCCTTAGTCTTCAGCCCCGCTTTGCTCATTAGCTTGGTGACACTGTCTTGCAGAGCTTCATCCTGAATCGGTTCATACTTGTTGAAAAGCGGCGCGATGAGAACCGGATAAAGCCACATCATAATAATTTGAAACACGGTAAAAAACACCCAGCCCCAGAACCACCAGCTCGCGGGAAAATTAAGGATAAACGCCATAAGCGCGCTGACAATAATCGCGAGTAAAATTAGAGAAATAACGGCTGATTTCATCAGGTCGGTTATCCAGATACGCCAGGTAATTGTGGAAAAACCGTATTTTTTTTCTAACACAAAATTACTGTACAGATCAAAGGGTATGCCGACAATTCCTCCCAGCGCTGCAAAAAAAAGAAAGAATATAAGAGCCTGATTAATCAGGTGCATATCCCGGCCGCCCAGCGCTCCGACAATGACGGGCAAGAGCAAAAATAAAATCGCTAGCGTGATAATATCATCCGTCATTTCCTCCTTCGTGCCCAGACGCGAGTTATCGATTGTATAATCGACCATTGTATTAAGAGTACCTTTGTCTATCTGCTGCTCAAAACCCGCGGGTATCTTCCGGCCATTTTGTTGCAAATGTTTTAGGTTTACTCGCTCCAGCGCGTAACGCCAGATGAATCGGCCGGAAAATAAAATTAAAAATATAGCCAAGATAATTTTTTCCGTAATATTTAACTCCATATTGAATTCCCTGCTGATCTTTTGTTGATTCTAAAGCGAAATATACGGTCTTGATGATTTTATGTCAAGTAATGGAATACCGGGGCAGCGGTTATGGCGATTGGTTGCGTATATTTATACTGTTTGGGCACCCGTTTTCTTCTTGACATGGGGAGATATTTTCCCTATATTTTCAAAAAAACAAAGGGCGATTATGAATGTTGTTCTAATGTGCTTTGTTTGTTTATTTTTGTTCGCGTATGCAGCGTGCCTTAATCCTGCTGCAATCAATTCCCATATCCAAAACGTTAATCTGAAAAAAATTGTTTTTCCTTATCTTGGTGGAGTAATGCCTTGTCTTGTGGAGCAGCACCCACAAACGCCGGGCGCGTAACATAAAAATATTTTAATAAGGAGGATACAATGGCTACTAAAAAAAGAAAAAGAACTACTCACTACAGCGTCGCGGGAACAAAATTATACGCGGTACGCGATGCCAAGGGGCGCTTTGTGGATATCCAGACTTATAAGCGCGCTCACTCCATGGACATGAAAAGAAAAAGCAAAGCGGAAATAGCTGCGGCAAAAAAGAAGAAAAAAAAGTAAATTGAAAGCAAACCAGAAAGATCAGCGTAAGTGGTGTGCTTTTGCATTTTAAAAGCACTAAGCTCTTTAATGTTATACCTTAAACAGCAAAGGGGAATTTATTATGGAAACATGGCTTCCGATTATTATTCAGTTGATTAGCGGCGCGGTAGGTGGAAATGCCGCCGGCGCTCTTCTGAAAGACAAATCTTTGGGCACTATCGGCAATTCTATCGCCGGTATTCTTGGTGGCGCGGGTGGTGGCGCGCTGCTAAACATGTTGGGTGTTGCCACTGGCGCCGGTGGTATGGATATTGCCGGCATTATTGGCAGTATTGCCGGCGGCGGCGTTGGCGGCGGCGTGTTGATGGCAATTATCGGTTTTATCAAAAGCGCTATGAGCAAAAAATAAGTGCCCGTAACTATGTTAACCGAAGGGACGTTCGCGTCCCTTCGGTTTTTTGTATCCTGTATCTTTGGTAATACTTACATTTTCTAAAGTAACTCATTTAATAATAGATTTGATATTAAGTATCTTTAGTAAACTCGGAAGGAGCATACTGTGGAAGAGCAAGAAAAGCAAATTGAAGAGAGATTGAAACTTGAATCCGCGTTTAAAGGCGGCGCCAGCTGGTTTTTTTGGATCGCGGGGCTATCATTAATAAATTCTGTAATTTTGCTGGCGGGTGGCCAATGGAGCTTTATTGTCGGTTTAGGTATAACGCAAATTATCGACTCGGTAGGCTTAGCCGCCTCAGGAGAAGCCGGTAATGTCGGAAAAATCGTCGCTTTTATTTTTGACCTTATGGCCGCGGGAGTTTTTGTGTTATTCGGCGTACTCGCCCGTAGGGGTTATGGCGGGGCTTTTATTGTCGGTATGATTGTATACGCGCTCGACGGGTTGTTGTTTTTGCTGGTTAAAGATTTACTGAGCATCGGTTTTCACGTTTTCGCCCTGTTCTTTATTTACGGCGGGTACAGCGCTTATAAAAAGCTGAAAAGCATGGGCACGGTAAGTCCCGCTTGATTACACATAAGGCAGGTTACATTTTACGGCTGTCGTAGGCCCAGTGCAGGAGCGCCTGGCGCTGTTTGCGCCGGCAGTTGAGATCGCCCGCGGGACAATGTTTTCTGAGCTGCGCGATGTGCCGGTGCATCGCTTTCCATCTTTTGATTTGCCGGGCGTCATCCGGGCAGCGCCTGCCCATGTAATAGCGGCAATACCACTGAAACCAGCCGCGCGGGTCTTCGTGATAAATCCACCCTTTTTGCCTCCAGTAAGACAAGGGCTTTGACGCGTTCACGCCAAAACAATTAAGTTTTGCGTCATGCCGCTCGGCGCAGAGTTTTGCTTTTGTAAACCATGAAGATGGAAATTCCCTGCGGCAGTCCGTCATATATTTACCGCCGAATACTCCCGCTTCCAGCATCTGCTTGGGCGTTAGCTGTGGCTTGAAATCCGGGTCGAATTTTTTTCCGGCAGGCTCCGTCAGGTAATAACGGTACCTTTTCTGCATTTTGTCGTTTACGGATACTAATTGTGGTTTCATTGTGGAAATTATACTGAAGTTGGCTGAGGCTGTAAACAGAAAAAGCCGCGCTTTTTCGGCGCGGCTTTTTATTACTTTTATTTCTGAAATATTTTAAAGTGTTTTCGCGGCTTGCTCAATGGCTTTTGTGATTGCGTCTAATTTATCCTGACCCATTTTTACCGCGATCTGAATCACCAGTGTGCGCCCCAGGATATCTTCCGCGTAAGGAATACTGGCGCGCGAATAATCGATCTTTCCTTTGTAGGAAGGATCGGTAAAGGGGTATTTTTTAGAAATCGCCGTGGAGCGCGCCAGAAAATGCTCCCAGTTTGGAACATAGTGCCAGAGATTATTTTTGTAGCAGACTGTATCCACTCCTTGGGCGGCCAGAAGCTTCTGAAATTTTAACGCCACACCCTCCTCCGGCAGATTAAACGCCAAAAACGTCGCGGAATCTCCTTCCTGATCCGGAAGCACCCGGAATTTAACGCCCGGTACCTGCGCCAGCGCGTCTTTAATGACTTTCTTGTTTTTTCTCTGCTCGGAGCAAACGTAATCAAGTTTTCTTAACTGCACCAGGCCTAAAGCGCCCTGCAATTCATTCATCCGATAGTTGAATCCTAAAATTGTTCTACCTTCGAGCGCGCGGCTGACTTTCGGGTTATGATCGTGGCCGTGATCGTGATACCATTCGGCGCGATTATATAAATCTTTGTTATTGCTGATAATCATGCCGCCTTCGCCGGTGGTAATAGTTTTAACATAGTCAAAACTAAAACAACCCATATCGCCGAATGAGCCAAGTTTTTTTCCTTTAAAGCCCGCGCCGCAGCCCTGCGCGTTGTCTTCCAGCACCAACAGTTTATGTTTCTTTGCTTCCTCCGTTATTTTATCGATATGCGCGGCAGAACCGCACATATGCACGGGGATGACGGCTTTTGTATAGGGAGTTTTCTTTTTGGCGATTTCTTTCGGATCAAGATTGAGTGTATCGTCGATGTCGACCATGATGGGAATCGCGCCCACTTCCAACACAGCTTCATATGAGGCCAGAAAAGTAAAGGCCGGAACCAGAACATCATCGCCAGGGCCTACATCCAACGCGGTAAGCGCTACTTTCAGCGCGGCGGAACCGGAAGTAACACCCAACGCGTAATTGGTACCACAATATTTCGCGAACGCCTCTTCAAACTCGCGGGCTTTGAACATGCCTTTGCGCTGAGCGTCAAAACCGTATCGCATCAGCACGCCTGTTTCGAGTATCTCTACTACTTCTTTTATTTCTTCCTGACCGATTAATTCCGCACCCGCCATTTTTCCCTCCTGACTATTTCTGATATTTTTATAGTTTTATAAATTATAACGCCTGCGCGTACATCGCGATCGCGTCATCTTTGGTTACTTTGCGCGGATTGTTTTCCAGCGGCCGTGCCACCGTAAGCGCCACATCAGCCAGATCCGGAAAATCTTTTTCCGTAATGCCGAAATCCGCGAGCGACGCGTGAATGCCGCAATCCTCAATCAGCGCTTCCACCGCGTCGAGCGCCAGGTAAGCCGCTTCGCGCGCGGGCAGGCCATCCGTGTTTTCGCCCATCGCATCAGCGATGTCCGCAAATTTTTCCAGCGCGCCGGGCAGGTTGAAATTCATCACCGCCATCAGCATCATGGTGTTGGCCAGGCCGTGCCCGATGCCGTATTTTCCGCCCAGCGGGTAAGAAAGCGAATGCACCGCCGTAACGCCGGCATTTGCCAATCCTAATCCCGCGTATAAACTTCCCAGAAGCATTTGTTCGCGCGCGGCCAGATTTTTCCCGTTATGCACGCAGGCGCGCAGATTGTCGGCAATCAAAGCAATCGCCTGAAGTGAAACAAGCTCGCTCATGGGCGAGGAATTTATCGATGTATAAGATTCTATCGCGTGACATAAAGCATCCAATCCTGTCTGCGCGGTGGGCGCGGGCGGCAGGCTGAGCGTCAGCTCCGGGTCCAAGAGCGCCAGCTCCGGATATAGATGCACGCTGTTCATGCCTTCTTTCTTTTTCAAATCCTTGCGGATAAAAACAGCGGTAAAGGTAACCTCGCTGCCCGTGCCCGCCGTAGTCGGAATCATGATTTTGGGCAAGCCTGGTTTAGGCACTTTTCCCAGTCCCAGAAAGTCTGTCGCCTTGGCGTTATTGGCCGCGATTACAGCGATAGCTTTTGCCGTATCCATAGCGCTGCCGCCGCCGATACCGATCACGGCGTCACTCTTGTTCTTCTGCGCGAGTGCCGCGCCTTCGTCGGCCAATTCAATGGGCGGTTCCGGCTCCACTTTATCGTAGACGCTGAATTTAATACCCGCGGGCGAGAGAATTTTTTCCACTTTTTCCTGAAAAACAGCGGAAAGATTTTTATCTATGACCACCAGGGGATTTTTCGCGTTTAACTCTTTGATGTGATCAGCCAACTGCCCCAGCGCTCCACTTCCGAAAACAATTTTTTTCGCGCCGGTAAAAGAAAAGATTTGTTTCATTGTCTGCCCTCCGCTATTTAGCCGTATTTATTATAAAAATAAATCTGTGTTTAGTTTTCTTTGCAGGCAATTCCCTATGAGATAGGGCTTCTAAAGTCAAGTGTTTTTCTGATTGTTATACCACTGAATTTGCCGGCAAATGCCCCTGATTATTTTCACATCGCGCGCCAGAAGCGAGGTGCGGTTGAAAAACCTTCTAATATGCGTCATCCAGTAATCGGGGTTTTGCGGATTTAAAAAACCTATTTTTGTTAAAACGGTTTTAATCTGTTCGTACATATCTTCCATTTCGGATGAGCGCGCCAGCTTCGGCGGCATTTCCGTCCCCGCGGGCAGAGAGGCGAGAAATATTTCATAGCACATGATCATTACCGCGTGGGAAAGATTAAGCGAGGAAAATTTACGTGAAGAGGGGATTACAACAACCGCGTGACAATAACGAAGTTCATCGTTAGTCAGTCCTGTATCTTCCGGACCAAAAAGCAGCGCAACTTTATTGTTTTGAGAAACAACCGTGATTTTTTCCGCTATCGTTCGCGGCGTAAAAAAAGGTCCGCGCGCGGCACCCTTTCTTGCCGTAGTGCCGACAATAAAACTAAATTTATCCAGAGCCGCGCTGATATCATCCACATACTTGATTTTTTCCACAACATCCGCCGCCAGATGCGTGGAGCGCTTTTTGATTTCTTCCTGATCATATTTTGCGGATCCTGCCACCACCAGATTGCTCATGCCCATGTTTTTTGCCGCGCGCGCCGCGGCTCCTATATTGCCCGCGTATTTGGGCTTTTGCAGAATCACGCTTATATTTTTCGCTTTGGCCGGTAAATCCATTGATCTGCCTCCATCCCTAATTTCTTTATCATATAAGTATCCCGGGCTCATTTAATTTATTTGCCGTCGGGCCGCCTTTTTGGTATCCAACGCCTATGGATAAATTTTTTCTCAAACAAAATGCCGGGCATTTGGGTATCACGCTCGATGACGCCCAGCTGGACAAATTTTACACTTATCACAAAGAGCTGCTTAACTGGAACGATAAGATCAATCTGGTTTCTGAACAATCCGCTAAAGATATAACCGCCCGCCATTTTCTCGATTCTTTAACCGCCTTGCGCTTTATTGATAAACAAAGCGCCCGCGTGCTTGACATCGGCAGCGGAGCGGGCTTTCCCGGAATTCCTCTAAAGATCGCCCGGCCGTCACTGGAAGTTTATCTTTTGGAAAGTAACCGTAAAAAAACATCTTTTTTGAAATATCTCGTCCGGGAATTACAGCTTGACAAAGTTATTGTTGTCCATGATCGCGCTGAACACCTGATGAAAAACAAGGCTTGGAAGGAATTTTTTGATTTTGTAGTCTCGCGCGCGGCTTTTCATCTGGAAGATTTTATACAATTTAGCGCTTTTTTCCTGAGAGCCCAGGGACAATTTATCGCTCTGAAAGGAGAGGGTGTTGAACCTGAGTTTTCACAGTGTGTCAAAAACGCAACAACGGTAAAGATATTCGAGTTATTACAATATGATACAGATGTTTATCCCCAGGGCAAAAAGGGTAAAATTATTGTGGGAAAAAGGCTAAAAAAGGACAAAAAACCCTTCTAAAAAAGATTGATTTGTGTTAGTTCTTAATGCAGTTTTTTCCAAAGAGATTTCAGGAAGACACTAAGCTAATAAATGAATAAAATTATATGCATAGCCAATCAAAAAGGTGGTGTAGGCAAAACAACTACGGCGATAAATCTTGCTTCATCTTTAGCCGCCGCGGAAAAACAAACATTGCTCATTGACGGCGACTCTCAGGGTAACGCCACCAGCGGCATGGGCATGACCAGCAACGGAAATAATCTGTATCATGCCCTTATTGGCCAGGCGCAGGTGAATGAAGTCATTCTCGCCACAGCAATACCTCATCTGGATATTATCACTTCCAACCAGGATTTAATCGGCGTGGAAGTGGAATTTATCCACATAGAGGAAAGAGAAAAACGTTTACGAAATTTACTGAAATCCCTGGACAAGCGCTACGATTTTATAATCATCGATTGTCCGCCGTCTTTGGGTTTTATGACGGTTAACGCGCTTGTGGCCGCTGATTTTCTGATTGTGCCACTGCAGTGCGAATATTTCGCGATGGAAGGACTTGGATATCTGCTCAACACAGTGCGGCTGGTAAAAGCAAAACTAAATCCCGATCTGGCGCTGGGCGGTATTTTGCTTACGATGTTTGACCCGCGCAATTTGCTTTCGCACCGGGTTACCGAGGACGTTAAAAAACATTTTGGTGAAAAAGTGTTTAAGACTATTATTCCGCGCAATGTGCGGCTTTCGGAAAGCCCCAGCCATGGCTTGCCGATAATACTTTACGATATCAAATCACGCGGCGCCATAGCTTATATGGAATTGGCGCAGGAAATTATTGAAGGGGGTTTATAAAACATGGCGCAAAAAAACGCTCTGGGGAAAGGTCTTGGCGCCATTTTCCCGGATCTTTTAAACGATATTGACCAAAGACCCTCCGCTTCAACCTGTGGCATTGAGGAATTGCGTCCAAACCGTTATCAGCCACGCAAAACATTTAACGATGAAGAACAAAAAAAGCTGATTGCTTCCATCAAAACCAGCGGCATCATTCAGCCGATTATCGTGCGCCGGGTGGGCAAAAGTTATGAAATCATCGCTGGAGAAAGACGCTGGCGCGCGGCGCAGGGGGCAGGATTAAAAGATGTGCCCATCGTTATTCGTGAAGCCACCGATAAAGACGCGGCGGAAATGTCGCTGATCGAAAATATTCAGCGCGAAGAATTGAACGCGCTGGAGGAAGCGGCGGCGTACGTGACGCTTACGGAAAAATTTTCTCTTTCGCAGGAAGACATCTCAACGCGCGTGGGGAAAGACCGCTCTACCGTAGCCAACACCATGCGCCTCTTAAAGTTACCGGCAAAAGTTAAATCCGCTTTAACGGAAAAAAAGATTTCCGCCGGGCACGCGCGCTGTCTGCTGGCCTGTTCTTCCGTGGAAGAACAGCTCTCCGCGTTGGACGCTATCATCAAAAGAGATCTCAACGTCCGGGAAACAGAACGTTTGATTCAGAAACTGAAAAAGACACCCGCCGATAAAAAACGCGTCACCAAAGACCGCTTTCTGCATGATCTGGAAAAAGCGATGAGTAAGAAACTTCAGGCCAAGGTAGAAATCAAAGGTGCGCCAAAAAAAGGAGCTATCGAAATAAGATATAGCTCCATGGACGAACTGAACCGGCTCTCCGGCCGCATTCTTGACGATTTAGATTAAAATAGACTTGTAAACATGTGTTTATAAACTGTGGATAAATGGTGGTTAAGTGGAATCTGTTTGGGACAAAACTACTAAAATTATTCAGGAAAAGATCAGCAAGCAAAACTTCGATACCTGGATAAAGCCAATTATAATAGCTGCTATGGAAGACAAGTGCGTGCAGCTCATTGTGCCCAATAAGTTCTTCAAAGACTGGCTTATGGATAACTATATTGCCACTATCAGGCAATCCTTACAAAACGTTGTCGGGCTGGACGTTGATATAGATTTTATTCTGGCCAAAAATCAGAGTTCTGTTTTCGAGCAAACAACATCCACGCCTATAAAGCCGAAAACGTCTGCCGCCGCCATCGCCGCTATTAAAGGCAAAAACAATTTATCATTAAACAGTAACTACACATTTGATAGATTTGTTGTCGGCCCCTGTAACCAGTTTGCTCACGCCGCTTCGATCGCCGTTGCCAAACAGCCGGCAAAGAATTACAATCCGTTGTTTGTTTACGGAGGCTCCGGGCTGGGAAAAACGCATCTGTTAAACGCCACTGGCCTTCTGGCCGCGGCGGCTCATCCCGAACTTAACGTCATGTATGTTTCTGCCGAAGAATTCATGAACGAAATGATTAATTCCATACGCTACGACCGGATGAATAAATTCCGGGAAAAATACCGCAATATTAGCTGTTTGTTGATGGATGATATTCATTTTCTCGCCGGCAAAGAACGTACGCAGGAAGAATTCTTTCACACATTTAATACGCTGCATGATTCAGGCAAACAAATAGTGGTGACCAGCGATAAATTTCCTAAAGATATTCCCAACCTGGAAGGAAGACTTCGTTCCCGGTTTGAGTGGGGCTTGATTGCCGATATACAACCGCCGGAAATAGAAACAAAAATCGCGATTATTGAAAAAAAGATGCAGGAAACCCAAATGACTCTGCCAGGTTCTGTCGCCCAATATATCGCCTCGCGCGTAGAATCTAATATCCGCGAATTAGAGGGGTTTCTCGTGAGAATTTGCGCCTATTCTTCATTAACCGGCAGAGAAATTGATTTAGACTTAGTAAAAGAAGTTTTAAAAAACCTTGTTAAACAAAACTCTAATCATGAAATTACCATTGAAGAAATTATAAAAACTGTTGCCGTAAAGCTGGGCGTAAAAATATCAGATATTAAAGCTCACAATAAAAATAAAAACCTTGTGTTTGCCCGTCAGATATCAATGTATCTTTCCCGGAAATTAACTCATGCTTCATTTCCGGATATCGGGCATAAAATCGGCGACCGTGATCATTCCACGGTAATTTATGCCACAAATAAAATTACTCATAAAATAGAAGCAGATCAAAAAACACGAAATTTACTCAAGGAGATTGAAGATAGTTTAATAAACAAAGCTTAATTTTTTATAAACATATTTGTAAACAGGTTTTTATTTATTAAATATTTAATTTTATTATAAAAATACTAATATTCAACTTATCAACAGGTATTATTACTATTACTATTTTATTTATATAAAGAGAATATAAGTAAATATAAAAGAGAGGGAGGAAATTATGCAATTTAATATTAATAGAAACACCTTTCTGGATGGAATCCAAAAGACGTTGGGGATCGTAGAGAAAAAAACAACCTTGCCTATTTTAAACAATGTTCTTTTAAAAGCTGAGAAAAATAAACTTAAGATTATAGCCACCGATCGGGAAATTAGTCTTATTTCTGATTATGAAGCGGAAATTAAAGAAGGCGGAGAGATTACAATTTCCGCAAAAAAACTTTATGAAATGGTGCGGGAAATTCAGGGTGAAACGGTAAATTTCATTACCACCAATAACGTTGTAAAAATTTCGTGCCAGAGAGCCGTGTATAAAATACCTGGATTGCCGGCGGAAGATTTTCCTGATGTATCGGATGATAAAAATGTTCACTTTTATAACATTAACGGATTATTAATTAAGGATTTAATCAATAAAACGTCTTTTGCCATGGCCGTGGATGAGATGAGGAAAAATTTAAATGGTGTATTTTTAGAATCATTTTTAGACGGCTCAGAAACTTTTTTAAGAATGGTGGCGACAGACGGGCATCGTTTGGCGATCGCGAAAACTATTTTTGGCGAGCCTTTTTTGGAAAAAGGAAAAGGGATTATCATTCCCCGCAAAGGTTTGATGGAAATAAAAAAGATCGCGGATGAAAACGAAAGCGTAAAAATAGGCATGGGTAAAAACATGTTTATCATAAAAACAGATAACACTATTTTAAAAGTAAGCCTGGTTGATGGTGATTACCCTGATTACAAAAGAGTTATCCCGGCAGAAAAAGGAATTAGCATCACCCTGGAAAAAGAATCTTTTTTACACGCGTTAAAAAGAATGAATGTTGTTTCCTCAGAAAGATATGGCGGCGTTATTCTTTCCTTTACGGAAGGAAAGCTGACGTTAAATTCCACCAACCTGGATGTTGGTGAAGCCACGGAGGAAATAGACATTTCCTATACCGGTGAAGATGTGGAAGTAGGATTTAATGTTAATTATTTAATCGATGCCATTGCAGTGATAAATCAAGAAAATATCCTGATGGAAGTTGGGGTGGGTATAAAACCGACTGCCGTTAAACAGACAGAAGGCGATGATTATCTATGCATCGTGATGCCGTTAAAAATTTAGAAATACTATTTGAGGAGTTTTAAAAATAATATGCCGCATAAATATGATGCTGACAGTATTAAAGTTCTTGAGGGATTGGAAGCCGTGCGTAAGCGGCCGGCGATGTATATCGGGTCGACCGGAAAAGATGGTTTACATCATTTGGTATATGAAGTCGTTGACAATAGTATCGACGAGGCGTCAGCCGGATATTGTGACACGATTTCCGTAAAAATCAGAGTTGATAACAGCGTTGTGGTTGAGGACAACGGACGCGGTATCCCCGTGGGGATGCATAAAACGGAAAAAGTTTCGGCGGCGCAAGTGGTTATGACCAAACTTCACGCCGGCGGTAAATTTTCGCACGATTCTTACAAAGTATCCGGCGGCTTGCATGGCGTGGGCGTTTCCGTAGTCAACGCTCTTTCTAAAACTTGTGAATTGGAAGTGCGCCGCGAAGGCCATGTTTATCGTCAAACTTACCAACGCGGCGTGCCCGACTCTCCACTGGAAGTTATCGGCAAAACAAAAAGCAACGGAACCAAAGTAACTTTTTTGCCCGATGATAAAATCTTTGAAGATACGGAATTTAGTTTTGATGTTATTTGCAACCGCTTGCGCGAGCTCGCTTTTTTAAATTCCGGCGTTAAAATTAATATCACGGATGAGCGCACGGATAAGAAAAATGAATTTTTTTACAAAGGCGGCATTGTTTCTTTTGTTGAGTATATAAACAGAAATAAAAAAGTTTTGCATAAACACCCTATTTACGTTTCCGGAGAAAAAGAAGACTGCTTTGTGGAAGTAGCCCTGCAGTATAACGAAACCTACCTGGAAAATATTTTCACCTTCGCCAACAGCATCAACACAACTGAAGGCGGCACTCACTTGATAGGTTTTCGCTCCGCATTGACGCGCGTTTTTAATAATTACGCCACAAACAGCAAGCTGATTAAAGACGGCAAAGAATCTCTGCGCGGTGAAGATTTACGCGAAGGCCTGGCCTGTGTCATCAGCGTCAAAGTGCAGAATCCGCAGTTCGAGGGGCAGACTAAAACCAAGCTCGGCAACTCTGAAGTGCGGGGCCTGGTTGAAGGAATCGTTTATGAAAAAATAGGAAGCTTTTTGGAAGAGAATCCTTCAATTTCCAAACAGATTCTGAATAAATGCGTGGAAGCGGCACGCGCCCGCGAGGCGGCCAGACGCGCCCGCGAATTGACCAGGCGCAAAAGCGCGCTGGAAGTAGGCTCGTTGCCTGGAAAACTGGCGGACTGCCAGGAAAAAGATCCCGCGGCCAGTGAAATTTATCTGGTGGAGGGAGATTCGGCGGGTGGTTCGGCGAAGCAGGGGCGCGACAGAAAAAATCAGGCGATACTGCCTTTACGCGGTAAAGTTCTGAATGTGGAAAAAGCGCGCTTCGATAAAATGCTGCAAAACGAAGAAATCAAGCTCATCGTCACTGCTTTGGGCACGGGAATAGGTTCCGGCGAATACGATGTCAGCAAGTTGCGTTATCATAAAGTTATTATCATGACCGATGCCGACGTGGACGGCTCGCACATCCGCACGCTGCTTTTGACCTTCTTCTTCCGGCAAATGCGCGAGCTGATTGAAAGAGGATATTTATATATCGCGCAGCCGCCGTTGTTTAAGGTAGTGGATAAAAAGAACGAGCTCTATATTCAGAATGAAGAAAGAATGAGAAATTATATTCTGGAAAACGGCGTGACAAAAATTAATTTAGTCATGGGTGACGGCAGCCGTTTTCCCGCGACCGGTAATAAATTGCTTAGTCTCATTAAAAAAATTATGCGCATCGAAGATCTGCTGGATCGCTTTGAAAAAGAAAAGCGCGACAGATTTGTGCTGCGCGTTCTGGCCGGCGATCAGGCCCTGAAGGAAAGCACTTTTAAAAACGATAAGAATCTCCAGGCTGTGGCCAAACGAACAATTAAAGCTCTCAACGGCAACATTGCCGATTTCAAGCTGAAACCCGATAAGGACGAGGGCGTTTACGAACTGATTTTTGACCTGAAGAAAAACGGCCATACAGTGTCTACGGCCATGGGTATTGAAACATTTCGCTCGCCGCAGTTCACGGAAATCCGCACGCTCTTGGAACAGGTTTCCATTCTGGGCGAGCCGCCCTACCGCGATGTGGCGGAGGACGCTAAAAACCCGGTTATACTGGAAAGCACCAAGGCGCTGGTTGAGCATATATTGAATTCCGGCAAAAAAGGAATCGGTTTGCAGCGCTACAAAGGCCTGGGTGAAATGAACCCCGAACAGCTCTGGCAGACGACGATGAACCCGGAAAAAAGAACGCTTTTACAGGTCGCCGTGGACGACGCGGTGGAGGCGGATTTGATCTTCACCACGCTGATGGGTGATCAGGTAGAGCCGCGCCGGGATTTTATTTATAAAAACGCTTTGGATGTTTCCAATTTGGACATTTAATCCGACAAGGGGAAATTGCTTTTGCTGAAAATATTGCGCTACCGTATACCTAGAGAGGAAGAAAGCTAAAATGGAACAAGATATTCACAAAAAACCAACCATGGTGAACATAGAAGATGAGATGAAAAAATCCTACATGGATTACGCCATGAGCGTCATCATCGGCCGGGCTATTCCCGATGTGCGCGATGGCTTAAAGCCGGTGCATCGCCGCGCTTTGTTTTCCATGTATGAAATGGGCAATCGCTACAACAAGCCCTATAAAAAATCCGCCCGCATCGTCGGTGATATCATCGGTAAATATCATCCTCACGGCGACGTGGCGGTTTACGACACCATCGTGCGTATGGCGCAGGAATTTTCCATGCGCTACCCCCTCGTGGACGGACAGGGAAACTTCGGCTCCATCGACGGCGATCCTCCCGCGGCCATGCGTTACACGGAAATAAGGATGTCCCGCATCTCGGAAGAAGTTCTGGCCGACCTGGACAAAGAAACTGTTGATTTCGTGCCCAACTACGACGAATCTCTGCAGGAGCCATCTTTGTTGGCGGCGCGTATCCCGCTACTGTTGCTCAATGGCTCGTCAGGTATTGCCGTGGGCATGGCCACAAATATTCCGCCGCACAACCTGACGGAAATTGTCAATGGCACAATCGCCTGTATCAAAAACCCGGAGATCACGGTCGAAAAACTGATGAAGCATATCCCGGGGCCCGATTTTCCCACGGCTGGTTTTATCAATGGGCGAGAAGGAATTATTTCCGCGTATAAAACCGGACGAGGCATTATCAAAATGCGGGCGCGCGCGCTGATAGAAAAAAACGCCCGTAACGACAGAGAAACCATCGTCATTACGGAAATTCCCTACCAGGTCAACAAAGCGTCGCTGATTGAAAAAATTTCTGAATTGGTGCGCGATAAAAAAATCGAGGGCATCAGCGATCTGCGCGATGAATCCGACCGCGATGGCATTCGTGTTGTCATTGATTTAAAGCGCGAAGAAAACTCATCAATTATCCTGAATAAACTTTATAAATTAACGGCAATGGAATCGTCTTTCGGCATTATCATGCTAGCGATAACCGACGGCCGCCCGCAGGTTCTAAGCCTTAAGCAGGTGCTCGAAAAATTCATTGTGTTCCGTCGCGACGTCGTCGTGCGGCGCACCGAATTTGATCTGGCGCGCGCCAAGGAGCGGGCACATATTTTAGAAGGCCTGATTATAGCGCTCAAAAATATCGATGCCATTATCGCTCTGATCAAGGCGGCAAAAAATCCGCAGGAGGCTTCGGAAAAACTTTGCGCCAAATTTAAGTTATCTGAAATTCAGGCCAAAGCAATTCTCGAGATGAGGCTGCAGCGGCTGACCGGCCTGGAAAGAGCGAAAATCGACGAGGAATACAAAGAAATAAAAGCTCTCATGGCCAAATTGGAAGGCATTTTGGCCGATCCGCAGAAAGTCCTGCAGGTAATCATAGATGAGCTAACTGAAATAAAAGAACGATACGGCGACGAAAGGCGCTCGGAAATTGTCGCCAGCAGCGGCGATATTGATATTGAAGACATGATCGTGGAAGAAGACATGATGGTGACGATTACGCATGCCGGCTACATCAAACGCAATCCGGTAAGCCTGTATCGCAGTCAGCGGCGCGGCGGACGCGGCAAGGTGGGCATGGGCACCAAGGAAGAAGATTTTGTCGAAAAAATCTTTGTCGCCTCCACGCATCATTATCTGCTGGTGTTTACCAATACCGGCCGGGTGCATTGGCTTAAGGTTTATCAGATCCCGCAGGCGGGTCGCGCCGCCAAAGGAAAGGCGATCGTGAATATGATCAACATGAGTCAGGGCGAACGGGTCAGCGCCACTTTGCCTGTGCGCGCGTTTGATGATGATAAATCTATAGTGATGGTCACCAGGAAAGGCACGATTAAAAAGACGGAGCTTTCCGCTTATTCCAATCCGCGTTCCGGCGGCATTATCGCGCTGTCTCTGGATAAAGGCGATGAGCTGGTCGATGTGAAATTGACCACCGGCAAACAGGACATCTTTTTAGCTACGCGCAGAGGCCTGGCTATTCGTTTCAAGGAAAAAGACGTGCGCGACATGGGACGCACAGCCAAAGGCGTTCGCGGCATCAGCCTGGGCAAGGATGATGAAGTTGTGGGCGTGGAAATTCCGGAAAAAGACACGTACGTCTTGACCGTTTCCGAAAAAGGATTCGGCAAATGCACGCCGATTAAGGAATACCGCCTGCAAAGCCGCGGCGGCAAAGGCACGCTTAATTTAAAAATTGTTCCCAAAGTAGGCAATGTCTCCGGTGTCTTGCAGGTATCAGGCGAAGAGCACGTTATGCTGATCAGCGACGGCGGCAAAGTAATTCGCCTGAAAGGAGAGGATATCCCGATTCATCATCGCGTAGCGCAGGGTGTTAAACTCATTGATCTGGAGGCCAAGGAAAAACTGGTTGGTGTAGCGCTTACCACGTCGGAAGGAGCAGATGATGAAAACGGAATAGAGGACGAAGGCGAAGAATAAAATTTCGCGCTCACTTAAGTTTCCAAAGCCCCTTAACTGTCTTAAGTTAAGGGGCTTTTTTTGTTTTCCCGTGGCGCTTGTTTTTGAAAGTTAAATTCATTATAGTTGCCTCATGAAAAACTACACGCTGCTCGATCATACCGCCGATATCGGCGTTGAGGTATGGGGTAACACCAAAGAAGAAGCGCTCGCCGCGACCGTTGAGGCCATGTTTGATTTAATCGCGGATAACGAAAGCGTCGCAGAACGGGAGGAAAAAAAGATTGCCGTAAGCGGCGCGGATACGGCTGATATGCTAATTAATCTTTTGCGCGAAGCTCTTTATCTTTTTCACGGCAAATCCTGGCTTTGTAAAACGTGCGAAATACTGGAGATGGAAGAAAAAAAAATTACCGCGCGACTTAAGGGTGAACCCTATGACGCGAACAAGCATCAGCTCAAAATGGAAATAAAAGCTGTAACTTATCACACGCTGAAAATAGAAAAACGCGATCAAGGCTGGCGCGCAAGGGTGATTTTTGATGTCTGAACTGAAGATGCAAAGATTAGATGAAAACCGTGTGCTGATAGAGCAGGCGGGCAAAATGCGCGTGCCGGGGATCATCTACGCCAACGATAAAATTTTTGAGCTTTTAAAAAGCGATGAGAGCGCCAAGCAGGTGGCCAATGTCGCCTGCCTGCCGGGCATTGTGAAATATTCATTGGCGATGCCCGATGTCCATTGGGGTTATGGTTTTCCCATCGGCGGCGTGGCCGCTTTTGACATGGATAGTGGAATTATTTCGCCTGGTGGCGTGGGCTACGATATCAACTGCGGCTGCCGCCTGATGACTACAAATTTGACGCTTGGCGATATCAAAGAAAAACTCGAAAAGCTTACCACCGCGTTGTATCACGGCATTCCCTCTGGTGTCGGCTCGAAAGGATTTGTAAAATTATCCGGCAAAGACCAGAAGAAAGTTCTGGAAGAAGGATCTGTATGGGCGGTGAAAAACGGCTTTGGCGAGCCGCAGGATTTGGAGGCCACAGAAGACGGTGGTATGATGCCGGGCGCTGATCCGGAGCAGGTATCAGCCCGAGCTATTGAGCGCGGCAAAGAGCAACTGGGCACGCTTGGTTCGGGCAATCACTTTCTGGAAATAGAACTGGTGCAGGAAATTTTTAATGAAAAAGCCGCCGAAGCGTTTGGCCTGCAAAAAGGCCAAATTGCCGTGATGATTCACAGTGGCTCGCGGGGCCTCGGCTATCAGGTCTGCGATGATTATCTGGCGCTGATGGTCAAGCACGCCGCAGAAACAGGCATTGAATTACCCGACCGTCAACTTGCCTGCGCTTATCTAAAATCTCCGCGCGGGCAACAATATCTTTCCGCTATGGCCTGCGCCGCAAATTACGCCTGGGCTAACCGGCAGACTTTAATGCACTTGACGCGCGAAATTTTTGAAAAAACTCTGCACATTTCCCCACGCGAATTGGGTATGCGCCTTGTCTATGATATTTGTCACAACATTGCTAAGATTGAGTCATTTGAAGTTGACGGAAAGACAAAATCGCTTTGCGTGCACAGAAAAGGCGCAACGCGTTCCTATCCCGCAGGTCATGATGCTTTGCCCCCGCTCTACAAAAGTATCGGCCAGCCGGTGCTGATTCCCGGTGATATGGGAACCGGCTCTTTTGTTTTAGTCGGCCAGCAAAAAGCGATGCAGGAGACTTTCGGTTCTGCCTGTCACGGAGCGGGGCGTGTGATGAGCCGCACGCAGGCCACCAAAGCCTCGCAGGGGCGCTCTATCGCCAAGGAATTGGCTCAAAAAGGCGTATTGGTGATGGCTTCCAGCAAAGGAACACTCAAAGAAGAAATGCCGGAAGCTTATAAAAACCTGCAGGATGTTGTGCAGGTGATGCACGACGCGGGCATTGCCAAAAAAGTGGCAAGACTTAAGTCAATAGCCTGTATTAAAGGCTAGATGCCCACCATTGCTTATTTATGTGAACATAAAAGGCGCCGCAACCCGGCGTATGCCGGGTGGCGAAGTAATTAAATGTACTTTGTCATCCTCGTGCAAGCGAAGCGCGACACGGGGAATCCAGTGTTCTGTCCTTGCGCCCGGCAGCCGCCGGGTAAAAATCTGCCTCTGGCAGGTGAAGCAATCGCGTTGTCATTCCGGGCTTGACCCGGAATCCAGGCGTCGTCCCGGCGAAAGCCGGGAACCAATATATAGCAATATCACTGGATGCCGGATCAAGCCCGGCATGACATTTAAAGAAAGAATAAAAATTGACATTTTTATTCAGTCGACATAAGTAACTTCGCTAATTACTGGAGAGCAAAATGAGCGAAATCATATTTGATGAAAATGAAGATTGGGAAAAAAGAATCTTGTGCTCTGATGAATCCTGCATCGGCACCATCGGCACGGACGGCCTTTGCAAAGAATGCGGTAAGGGTTATGAAGGAAAATTGCCCGAAGGCCACGGCACAGTTAGCAGCAAACCGATTGCGCATGTGGAACAAAAAACGGAAGAAAAAAGCTCTGAAGACGACGACTGGGAAAAACGTGTGCTATGCTCTGATGAATCCTGTATTGGCGTTATCGGCCCGGATGGCAAGTGCAAAGAATGCGGTAAACAACTCAAATAAAAATTTTTTCTAAAGGAGATAATTTCTTAGGCAGCTTTTTTTGATTTTCCAAGCCCGGCATGCAGTTTCAACCCCATAGCGTTTACCACTTTCAAAATAGTTGAAAACTCCGGATTTCCTTCCGGGGATAACGCTTTGTATAAGCTTTCTCGACCCAGGCCGGTTTCGTTGGCAATCTGAGTCATACCTTTGGCTCTGGCAATATCTCCAAGCGCCGCCGCTATTAATGCGGGGTCATTTTCTTCCAAAGCTGCTTCCAGATATGCGGCTATATCCGCTTTTGTTTTAAGATGTTCGGCAGCATCCCAAAGTTTTGTTTTTTGCTTTTTCATTTTTTATTCCTCAATTTCCTGAGCCAGCTGCAAAGCTTTTTTAATATCATTGCTTTGATTTGTTTTATCACCGCCAGCAAGCAGAATAATTAGCTTGTTTCCTCTCTGTGTGAAATAAACACGGTAGCCTGGCCCATAGTCTATCCTTAATTCAGATAGCCCCTCTCCCACTGGTTTAACATCGCCGGGATTACCCAAAGATAACCGGCGAATCCGAATATCAATCCGCGCGCGTGCATTTGGATCTTTTAGTTTATTAAACCACTTACTGTAATGCTCCGTCTGGCGGATCTCGATCATGGCGCCATTGTATTCCATAGGATACAGCTTGTCAAGATAAAAATTTATCCCGCCAGAGTAGTCGAGCACATAAGGCAGGTTGTGAATTTATCCCCTTTTTCATTGAGAAACCGACGATGACGGGGAAAAACGTGTTCTATGTTCTGACGAATCCTGTATCGGTGTTATCAGCCCGGACGGCAAGTGCAAAGAATGCGGTAAACCAAAAATATAAAATTCATCGCAGCTTGCTGCAAGTGTCAAATTAAAATGTCACAAGTAAAGATTTGATAATCATATAAAAGGCACCTCCAAAGTATAGCAGAAAGCATAAAAATGTTCTGCTATACTTTGGTTAAAGAGACCA
>JAFGKC010000028.1 GCA_016928765.1 Syntrophaceae bacterium | reverse complement strand
GATTCAGCTGAGAAATTACTATAAAAACGCGTATGCCCAGATTGACGTTCAGCTCAAGCGCCGCTATGACCTTATTCCCAACCTTGTGGAAAGCGCCAAGGGCTACCTAAAACACGAACGCGAAACGTTAAACGAAGTAATCAAAGCTCGCAATATCGCGTTTGACGCGAGTAAGCTTGCCGCGGCCAATCCGGGCGACGCCAAAGCAATGACCGGGCTGATGCAGGCCGAAGGAGCTTTAGGCAGCATTATGAGCAAGCTTATGGCTGTCGTTGAATCCTATCCGGATCTGAAAGCTAATCAGACTATAAACCGACTCATGGAAGAACTGACTTCCACGGAAAATAAAATAGGATTCGCCCGTCAGGCATATAATGATTTTGTCGCCGAATATAATATCCAGCGCGAAAAATTTCCCAATAACTTTGTCGCCGGCTTATTTAGTTTCGCGCCAGCGGAATTACTGCAATCCACAGAAAACGCGCAGGAAAGAGATGCCCCCAAGGTATCTTTTTCCTAATAAACGCGGGATTGGTAAATTTTCAATAATAAATGGCTGATAATCATCCTCCTAATTTTTTTTTCAGACAGGACCAGGCCCGTAAAAATATCCGCAAACTTGTCGGTATATTTATACTGGCGGTTACTCTGATTATCGCCTTTATCTATTTTGCCCTTCAGCTGATTTACTATATATATCTCTTAACCAGCATTTCTCCCACCAACCGTGCTGTGGCGGATTATTATTCTCAAAAAGTAAATGCTTTTTCTTTTTGGGATCCCTCGATGTTTTTTTTGATCGCGGGATTAGTAACTCTATTTATCGCCGTTGCCAGTTACATAAAAATGTACCAATTGGAAAAAGGTGGCGGCACTATCGCGGAGATGCTTGGCGGAAGACTTGTTCCTCAGGGAAGCGCTGATCCGCTGGAACGGAGATTTTTAAATGTTGTAGAAGAAATGGCTATCGCTTCCGGCGCGTCTGTCCCCTTGGCTTATATCCTGGAAAATGAAAAAGGAATAAACGCTTTTGCCGCCGGATTAACGATGCATGATTCGGCAATAGCTGTAACGCGTGGAGCGCTTGAGCATCTTACGCGTGATGAACTGCAAGGTGTTGTGGCGCACGAATTCAGCCATATTTTGAACGGCGATTCCCGGCTTAATACTCAGCTTATCGCTATCCTCTACGGCATACTGATATTAGGTATTATCGGCGGAGAAATCATTGACCACCACAGATTAACAAAAACGAGCATCTTTATTTTTTCAGCGGGCATAGTACTGGCGATAGTCGGCTACACCGGATCATTTATGGGACGCATCATTCAGTGCGCTGTTTCCCGGCAGAAAGAATTATTAGCAGATGCCTCCGCTGTGCAATTTACTCGTAATTCCAACGGTTTAGCGAATGCGCTTAAAAAAATCGGCGGCTATACTTTGGGTTCCCTGATTAACTCATCGACTTCGAAACAGGCGTCTCACTTGTTTATTTCTGAAAGCAGCATCGATTTTTTATTTCCCAAATTACTGGCCACGCATCCGCCTCTCTTGCAGAGAATACAATTACTTGACCCTCAGTTTGACGGGAAATATCCCCAAACTGATGCTACTCCCTCCAAATTCGCTTCCAAATACATCGCCGAATACAAAGCGTACAAGCAGGGATCCGGATCATATTCCGATTTTCTGATAGACGCGCGGCCGGAACAGGTCACCAATTTTGTCGGGAGTTTTTCCGACTCGCACATAGGCCAAAGCAGAAACATTCTCACGCTTATTCCGGACAAAATAAAACAGGAATTGAACGTTTCACAAAGCGCTGCCTGTCTAATATACGCTTTGCTTATCGGGTGTGAAAGCGATTACCGCAATGCTAAGTTTGATATTATGCGCAAGTCTTTAGTCCCGGAAAATATAATAGAAGAAGTGGCGGTTATTTGCGACAAACTTTCCGAGCTCGGTCAGGATATCCGACTTCCTCTGGTGGAACTTGCTGTCCCATCTCTTCTTGCGCTCACCAGTGCCGCTAAAAGAAAATTTTTAATGATGATAAAATTACTTATTCAAGCCGATCATAAATTCACACTTTTTGAATTTACCGTTGAGTGGATGATTAACAAACTTCTGACCGAAAAGGAAAACATATCAGGTAAAATATCTTTCTTCTCTTACGCGCAGGTAGCTTCTGAAATCTATATTCTTTTAAACGCATTGGCCTGGGCCGGAAACACCGGCGATTACGAAAGCGCAAAAAAGGCTTTTGAAGCCGCCGTGGCAAAATTTCCTGAAATATCAAATACGGATCACGATTTCCTGAAGGAAGATGATATTTCTTATAAAAACGTCGGACAAAGTCTAACTCAGCTTTCGCGATCATCCTTCAAAATAAAAGAAGCGGTAATTAACGCGTGCGCTTATTGCGCATTTTATGACAAGACGGTAACGGTTTCTGAATCAGACCTTTTACGCGTTGTTTCCCTTGCTTTGGGATGCCCCTTGCCGCCCTTTCTTCCTTAAACAAAAAAACGAATAGGATTAAAAATATATAAATTAACCGCTAAAGGAAAAATCACAATTTATGCCCGATTATCAAAATACATTTTTGGAACTACTGGAAAATCTTGAACTGGATATTTCAAATCTCTACAAACTATTCGCCGAAAAATTTCCCGCGCACAAACAGCTCTGGGATGAATTAAGCGGCGATGAAGTTCAGCACGCAGGCTACATAAAGAAGCTGTCTTCTTTTATTCAACAGCGTTTAGTTCTTCTCGACGAAAAGACAACAAAAACTCTTACAATAAAAATAGTAAGCGAAGGAATAAAATCAACTTACCGGCAAGCACAGGATAATAAATTAACATCAATCAACGCTTTGGCTTATAGCTTAAGCTTGGAAGATTCTATCCTGGAAAAGAAATTCTACGATTACTTTATCACGCACGACCAGAATGTCGCTTTTGTAATCAATAAAATAAAATGGGAAACGAATCAGCATTATCAAAAAGTGAAAATTGCCCTCGAAGAAGCGAAAAAGTCCCGATAATTATTGTATTAATTCAACTATTATTAATTCTATGCCTTTTATCTTCTGAAATCGCGGCCGCCCTGCGCGCTTCCTGCTCCCCTCTGCGCGGCGGGAGAAAGCTGCTGATTACCGCGTCCATTATTTTGCACGGTTCTCTCGCTGCCTCTACTTCCCGCACTGGATTTCGGGCTTTGATTGATCACGCCTTTTAGGCTATTTTCTTTTGTTGCGGTTCTACCACCGTTAATAACACGCCGTTCCTGAGGCTGCACAGGCCAAACTTGTGGTTTATTGACAGACGGCGCCTGAGCTCCTACAGGTTTCGCTTGCGGTTTAACAACAGATTGCGTCTGTGGATTCACAGACTGAGTACGCGGCTTTACTGCGGGCTGCGTCTGAGGCTTTACAGTTCGCTTCTGCGGATTCACTGAAGGTTGAACCTGCGGCCTTGTGGGTTGGATTTGTGGCTTTACCGCCGGTCGTGTATTGTCCCTTTTTATTCTCGGCGTCGTTACCGTATCAGAACTTCTTTTAGGCGCTGATTGTGATGGCTGAGCAATTGATCGATAACGAGGATATTCCTGTCTGCGGCGCTCGTGTATTGTTCTTTTCTGAGCATTCGCCTTCCAATAAACATGTTGCTGAGGCTTGTGATAAGTATTGTAGTTCCGGTTAAATCTTTTGGTTCTGTCTATATCCCTTATGATGATATGTCGGGCGTGCCAGTCAAAATGCGACCAGCCGATAACACCAAATCCTAAAAATATTCTGGGAGAAAAAACTATTCTTGGGCCGGCAACTATCACGCCAGGGTAGAAAATGCGGAAAGGAAGAAAAGCCGGATACCACCACGGACCGTAAACCACCAGCGGATCATAAACAGGAACATACATATAACTGTAATAAGCGGGTTCAATGCGGATAATTCTCTCTTCCACAATCACTCTTTGTTCGTCTGTTGTCTGGAGATTACCCTGAGCGGCGGCTCTGGCGCGTAAATCCTGGACTGTATCCATGACATCCTGCTGCTGATAAACAAAAGCGTCACCCAGTTTTGCCGTCCAAGTCAGGTTTTCCGCCATCATGTTTATAACTTTCGGGTAATAACAAAGCGAAAGGATACTTACATCCCAGTCTTTTTCCTGGAGAGCTTGATCAAATTGTTCATCGGAAAGATTTGGGTTTCTCGATAGCCACCTGTCCGCTTCCGCAACCTCATAAGGATAAGAAGCGGCAATTAAAACTTGCGAAAGTAACGCGTCAGGATAAAGAGCGATAGGCGCGAGAATTTGCGCCAATTCCTCATTGCTAAAATCTTGAGATTGCTGTTCATAACGATCCTGGAATTGCGCCTTTGCTGATACAGGCAATATAAATAATGCTACAAGAATAAAAGTAAGCACCCTTTTAATATTTTTCATAATTAATTCTCCTTTGCTTTCTATCAGTAAAATTTCGTTCATTGTTAATTTCATTAAGAGGTTTAGCTCATTTTTGGACCTCTATGCCTGATGAAAATGCAAAGCGCATGCCATCACTGTTTATATTTGTAAGCTACAGTAATTACTAGATAATATGGTGTGATTAATATTTTTTGTTCTTCTTGTCGCAAAGCTCTTGTATAGAATATATCCGGCACTAATGGCCTAATGGATATTATTTACCCAACACAATAAAGTCTTTCCGCGAGATGGTAAAAATCTATGCCCTGCGAAATCCTGCGCCGACGCGCTCTAGAGAATCTATTTTTACGCCTTCACTTTTAAGCATTTTCTTCTTCATTTCCAGACCGCCGCCGAAACCGCCCAAAGTTCCATCTGCCCGAATCACACGATGACATGGTATCACAATAGGAAAAGGATTGTTTGCCATTACTGTACCCACCGCTCTGGCCGCGCCCGGCTTGCCAACTTTTTCGGCCAGCCCGGAATACGTTGCCACTTTGCCGCGCGGAATCCGGCAGGTCTGCTGCAAAACTTGTCTTTGGAAAGGCTTGAGTATTTTCATATCCATCATAGACAAAATTACTTTTCTTTTTTTACCTTTGTACAATTCGGCAATCAGCCTATCCGCGCCATTTTTGATTTTACATTCAGGTTGATTAATTGCCGGGAAATCACCACTTATTTGAGACAATAATTTACTTTTCGAAGCAGGCAGATATATTTTTCTGATTTGCTGTTTCTTACCTTTGTAATCCCACACAAGACCAATATTCTCTTTTCCCGCTTTTATCATCTGATAGTACATTTCTCGTCTCCTGTCTTTACCTTCAGTCTTCAGCCTAATAGACGTCAGCCTGATTAATTACAAATGCTCTGTTAATATTTTGATTCCAATGGCAATCAAAACCAGCCCTCCGAATATACTTACTTTTTTACCGAATATTTTTGCCAGCGCCTTGCCGAATATCATGCCCGCCGCGGTCATGATAAAACAGACAAAGCCGATAATTGTCGCGGGAAACATTATAGGATTCTTAAGCACGGAAAAACTGAAACCAACTGCTAGCGAATCGATGCTGGTCGCGACAGAAAGCAGCAGCAATTGAAAACCTTTCGTCTGATCATTCGTTTTTGTTGTTTCTTCCTTTTCTAATCCCTCCCAAATCATTTTGCCGCCGATTAAAGCCAAAAGACCAAAGGCAACCCAATGATCAAAGGCTTCGATAATTTCGACTACTGTCGAACCGGCAAGCCAGCCGAGCACTGCCATCATAAACTGAAAAACTCCGAAGGCCAGGGAAAGACGCAAAACAGGCGGCCACCATGGTTTTTGATGATTCGCGGCTCCGATGCCGATGGCTACCGAGAAGGCATCAATACCTAAAGCTACCGCGATAAATAAAATAGTTGTTAGAGTCATAAATTTTTACTTATTTAAGATTAAAATCATCTTGTCATATCCGACTTGTTACTGCATCAATAATTATCCATATCAACACTGGATTCCGGCTCGTTGGCCGGAATGACACAAACTCATTGGTTTGCTAATTCTTTATATATCTTTTGAGCCAGCTTTTTACTGATACCCGGCACATCTTGTAAATCTTCCAATGATGCGCCCTTTACCTTTTTAACCGAACCAAAATGTTTGAGCAGCGCCGTTTTGCGTTTACTGCCGATATCTGATATTTCATCAAGCGCCGATTTTAAATCGCTCTTTTGTTTTAACTGGCGATGATAACGTAGAGCGAAACGATGCGCCTCGTCGCGCACCCTCTGTAAAAGCGCGAGCGCCGAAGGAAGAGATGTAAGGAATATCGGGTCTTTGCGCCCGGACAAATAAACGCGGTCTTCGGTTTTAGCCAATTTCTTCTTTACCAACCCCTTGGTACTGATAAAAGCGCGTTCCTCTTTTGCTAAACCTATCGTGTCAATTTTGACTTTCAAATCCCTGCAAACAGAAAGAGCAATGTTGAGTTGCCCTTTCCCTCCATCAACTATCAACAAATCAGGCGGCGCGTCTTTACCTTTAAAGCGGCGGGAGAGCACTTCATGCATCATGCCGTAATCGTCAGGATCATTTAGTGTTTTTATACGGTAACGCCGATAACTCGTTTTATCCGGTTCACCATCCTGAAATACAACCATAGAACCAACGGCGTGTTTACCCCCGATATTCGATATATCATAACATTCAATACAGCGCGGTAATTTAGACAGCGACAGTTTTTCTTTAAGAGTTTCCAGTCTCATCATTTTGTTTTCTTCTTTTTTATTCGCGGCCTCCCATAAACTTCGGGCATTGTCGTTTGCCATATCCAAAAGAGCGTTTTTAGCTCCGCGCGAAGGAACAATAAGCGTTACTTTCTTTCCTTTTTTTTCAGAAAGCCACTGCGCGATTATGTTTTCATCTGAAAAATGGACTGGCATAATTATTTCTTCCGGGATATCGGATTCGCCATGATAGTATTGCGTTAAACATGAGGAAATAACTTCGGCGATATCCGTCTTCAATTTAATCGGCATAAAAGATTTGCTTCCCAAAAGCTTGCCTCCGCGTATGAATAAAATGCACAGCTGATAATTATTATCCTCCGCAGAATACCCCACTATATCCTGATCAATTTTTGCCCCGTAATCAACATTCTGCTTTTCCAGCGAGTGTTCCAGCGCCCCTATGCGGTCACGCAGGCGCGCCGCTTCTTCATAGTTAAGCTCATTTGACGCATCATCCATTTGTTTTTTCAGCCCAGAAATTAATTCCCGGCTTCGCCCTTTCAAAAACAATACAGTGCTATCAACAAGTTTTCGGTAATCTTCTTCACCAACCATGCCGCCGCAGGGCGCGAGACATCGGCCGATTTGATATTCCAGGCAGGGCCTCGCCCGCAGTTTAAAATCACGGTTACGGCAGGAACGTAGAGGAAATACCTGCTGCACGAAGCGTAAAGTTTCTTTAGCGGCAATCCCGGATGGATACGGGCCAAAATAAAGAGCGGCATTATTCACCCGCTTACGCGCCAATTGTAACCGCGGATATTTTTCCGTGGGATCTAAAGACAAATGGTAATATGTTTTGTCATCGCGTAAAACTACATTATAGCGGGGCCGATGTTTCTTGATGAGATTATTCTCCAAAATCAGCGCCTCTTTTTCAGTTGCGGTAGTAATAAATTCAATATCAGATACACGCGCCATTAAAAACGGCGCCATAGGCCGCGTGTCTTTTCCGGTAAAATATGAATTAATACGGCTTCTGAGATTATTGGCTTTGCCAATGTAAATAATCTTGCCCTGCGCGTCCTTCATCAGATACACGCCGGGTGAACGCGGTGCTTTGGATGTCTTTTCCTTTAATTTATTTTTTTTAGGCATAATTCACACATCAGTGATTATCTGTATCCCCAATGAAGACCTTCAATGGATCTATGTTATTTTGTCTTTCGTTTATTTAATCTTGGCATATTTCTGCACACCATATAAATTATTTAATAAATCGTCTCTTGATAAACTTTTCTATTTCCGCGGCAAAGAAAACAACTGAAGACAGTGCAAAAACAAAAAATAATTCAGCTAAAGTAAGCGGAGCCGTTTTGAATATAGGATTCAAAAAAGGAATATAGATCGTCGCCAACTGTAGCAATATTGTCAATAGAACAGCGCCCAAAAGGGGCATGTTCGAAAGCAAACCCTGCCGGAAGATACTTTCTTTCTCCGATCTAATGGCAAGCACATTTCCAAGCTGGCTTAGACATAAAACAGTAAATACCATGGTTTGCCAGTTAGTATGACCTGTTTTAATCGACCAGGCTTGCGTAAAAATAGAACAAAATCCCATTAGAAGCCCCACTATGATTATACTGACAGCCATACCATGCGCGAATATGCTTTCTTTTGGATGCCGGGGTGGTCTCTGCATAATTCCCTTTTCCGCGGGCTCTGCTGCCAGAGCAAGGCCGGGAAGTCCGTCCGTCACCAGATTTATCCAGAGAATATGGATTGGCAAAAGCGGTATAGGCAATCCCAAAAAAGGCGCCAAAAAAATCGTCCAAAGCTCGCCGGAATTGCTTGTCATTGTATACTTTATAAACTTGCGTATATTATCAAAGATTCGCCTTCCTTCCTTAACTGCTCCGATTATAGTTGCAAAGTTGTCGTCCAAAAGAATCATATGGGCTGCTTCCTTGGAAACATCGGTTCCCGTAATACCCATAGCTACTCCGATATCGGCGCGTTTCAGAGCTGGCGCGTCATTTACCCCATCACCCGTCATAGCCACAAACTGTCCCTTATCCTGAAGCGC
The DNA here is from genome assembly GCA_016928765.1 of Syntrophaceae bacterium. Taxonomy (GTDB): domain Bacteria; phylum Desulfobacterota; class Syntrophia; order Syntrophales; family Smithellaceae; genus UBA4810. The sequence continues at coordinate 5,106 of JAFGKC010000028.1, read as the reverse complement.
CTTAACAATTTTTAATTTTTGCTCCGGCGCTACCCGGGCATATACTCTTATATTTTCAACTCTTCTTTCAAATTCCTCCATAGATAGATCTTCTAGTTCCCTGCCCGTAATACTTGCTGTTTCATTGCCGTCAATCAATTTCAACCTTCTGGCAATGGACAGTGCTGTAAGTGGATGATCACCGGTAATCATCACGGGTTTGATGCCTGCAGCCTTACACATCGCCACAGCTTCCTTGGCTTCTTCCCGCGGTGGATCCATCATGCCTATCAGCCCCAATAAAGTTAGGCCTGATTCCGCAGTTTCCGGCGATAATGAGATAGGCAAAGATTCCCATTTTTTCATACACAGGCAGATTATTCTCATTCCGGAAGCAGCCATGTCTTTATTGACCTGTTCAATCTCAGCCGTATCAATTTTTTTGAATCCATCCGATGTTAAAACATCCACTGACCTCGCAAGCAAAACATCTAGCGCGCCTTTTGTGTAAGATATATAAGGTGGATCATCCGCATGAATGTTATTCCCAAGCTTATGAAACGTGGTCATACATTTACGTTCAGAATCAAAAGGAAGCTCTGCAACGCGGGGCATATCAATTTCCAGACTATTTTTTTTGAATCCGTTTAAATTAGCAATTTGATATAAAGCTGTTTCTGTTGGATCGCCAATTAACTTGCTTTCGCTGTCTACCCCCACGTCATTGCTGAGAGCAAGGCCACTCATCATATATTCTCTTACCAATTGCCGCTTTTTGTCGCTTTGCTTTTCACCGGTTTTGATTAAATTGCCATCGGCATAGATTTCTTCTACGGTCATCTCGTTTAGTGTCAGTGTTCCCGTTTTATCTGAACAAATATATGTGACAGAACCTAATGTCTCCACGGCTGGTAGTTTTCTGATAAGCGCATTTTGCGTAACGAGTTTCTTCGCGCCAAGCGCTAGGGAAATAGTAATAACGGCGGGCAGCGCTTCCGGAATAGCGGCCACGGCCAGCGATATAGCCGTCATCAGCATGATCAAAGGTTCTTCTCCTCTCATCAGGCCTACCAAAAAGACAACGGCACAAATTACAAGAATCGCCCAGGCAAGTTTTTTGCTAAAATTTTTAAGCCTTTTCTGAAGCGGTGTTTTAGCTTCTTCTTCACCTTGAAGCATTACTGCTATTTTACCCAGCTCCGTGTTCATACCAGTGGCGGTTACAACACCCGCCCCCCTGCCATAGGTAACAAAAGTCCCCTTGTAGGACATATTTATTCTGTCCCCCAGTGGTAATTTTTCATCAACCAATACTTCCACATTTTTATTCACGGGCATTGATTCGCCAGTAAGAGCCGCTTCTTCCACCTGAAGATTTACCGCTTCTGTGATACGCATATCGGCGGGAATAATCCGCCCCGCTTCCAACAAAACCACATCACCGGGAACAATTTCTTCAGCTGGTATATTTGACGGCGCTCCGTCTCTGAGAACAACCGCGAAGGCTGCGGCCATTTTCTTTAGCGCCTCCATTGCTTTTTCCGCCCTGAACTCCTGTACAAAACCAATTGCGGCATTAATAACTACGATAACAATTATAGCTATTGTATCAGAAAGCTCCCCAACTATGCCGGAAACAACGGCAGCAGCAATCAGAATGATAATCATAAAATCTCTGAACTGATCGAGAAACATCATAAATGCAGATTTTTTCTTTTTTTCGACAAGTTTATTAGGACCGTGCTTATAAAATCTTCTTGAAGCCTCTTTACTGCTCAATCCCGTAACAGCAGCAGAACCTATTTCTTTAAAAACATCATCAACCGCTTTCTGATGCCAATTTTCGTTCATGGTTTATTCTCCACATATTAATCTATCATGTAGCTCAATTTTTAAAAATCTAATTACATGTCACAAATATTCGTAATATTTTTTTAAATAATTTTAAAATTTTTTCCTCGATAAATGGTGTAAATAATTATTGAAATAGCAATTATTTCAACTATTTTAAATATTTTTATTTATAATTGATTGACCTCAATTATTCAATGCTCATCATAAATATGCTGCAAACATAATTTCAGCTAACCTTGGTCATTTGCGGTTTTTTCTCTAAAAATGCGTTTTTTCTTCCATCTGCCTCCTTTGTAGTAAAGCAGATTTAAACCAACTGCCAGCGCGCTACTGAAAAGCATCGCCATCCAAATACCTTCATGTTTAAAATCAAGAGGCCCGGCAAGCAAATAAGCAAGGGGAACGCGAATTACTATCAGGGCGATAAAAGAAAGCAACATCAGGGCTACGGTGTCACCCGCGCTGCGCAGCACTCCCTGAATAACAAAGATAAAAGCAAAACAGGGAAATATGTATGCCATCCACTTATAATATCCGCCGACGAAATTAAGCACATTAGCGTGCTGGGCGGATTCTTTGAGAAAAATAGCGCCAATTTGATGAGAAAATATTGCCAGCGCCAAAGTGCAAACAAGCGAAATGGCCAAAGCGAAGAATATCGCCATCCGCAATGTTTCAAAAACACGTTCTATTTTTTGAGCGCCCAGATTATGACCAGCGATAGAAGTAGCCGCGATGCCGATGGACATAACCGGAATAGTTGCCAGCATATCAACCTGCATGCCTATGCCGAAGGCCGCCGTAACATCCGTACCAAAACTATTTACCAAAGAAAGAATAAATATTCCGGAGAGTGAAACCACAAGCATCTGCAAAGAAGCCGGCACACCGATTACAAAAACCTCGCGAATTATATGCCAGTCAAAACTGTAATCCCAACCATGCATATTAATATAAGGATTATGACGCAAAAGATAAATGTAACCGATGATGCCTGTCAATAATGCCGCCAGCGCTGTTCCTATTGCCGCGCCCGAAACGCCCAGCGGCGGCAAAGGGCCAAAGCCCATGATAAAAAGCGGAACTAAAGTAACATTAAAAACCATGAGCATGATGAGAATTTTTACCACGGTTATGGCGTCTCCCAGGCCCCGCAGCATGGCGGTCATCCAATTAACAAAAAACTGAAAAACCAGCGTGGCAATCATAATTGTCAGATAAGACAAAGCCATATCATGAATTTCGTCAGGCACATTAACCCATTCCATCAACTGGTGACGGAAAAGCAAAGCGATCGCGGATATAGCAAGGCAGAATAATATGGAAGCAAAAAAAGAATTAGACAATATTTTCTTCAACAGAGCTGTGTCCTTGCGCCCGAACGCCTGCGCGATAAGAACATTGGTCGCCATTGCCAAACCGATAAGAAATGAGGGCATCAGCATGATAATCGGCACGGTGGCGGAAATCGCGGCCACCGCCGTATGCCCCATAAGACGTCCTACCCAGATCATGTTGATAATACCGTAAACAGATAAAAGCAGGTGGCCGAACATCAGCGGCGTGCTGAAATTAATGACATGTTTGGCAATATTGCCTTCGGTGAAATCTTGCATAATCAAATTTTTGTTGAGGGAACATCGGCGATGAGAAATATCAAAAACGGGATCTGATTAATAAATTCTCTTCGTTAAAACGTTCTTTTAAAAACGCATCCTTACCAGCCAATATAGGCAAAATAGTTAAAAATGTCAAATAGATATAAAATAATATTGTTTTTATTTATGCGGTTTTTACCATCTTTTTTGATTAAAATTAATATTACCCTGTTTTCTAAAACAGTGCTAGGATTACTCTCCTAAATCAATGGAGCATATAAAAAAGGAGGTGATCACAAGGCTTTCAAATTAAGATAGAAAATATCAGGCTCATGTAGTTTTTTTATCACTAATACCTATCAAAACACAGAACAGGAGAATGGTTATGAAAAAGGCAACAATAAACAAGACGGCCATAATTAGTTTCTCATGTTTTATCACCATCATTTTTTTGTTGGGTGGAATTAAAAATATCAACGCCCAGCCCAACATCACTGCAAGATTAAACGCGGCTCCGGCATCTTATTCCGCCGATTGTCCGGCAAAAATCACCTTTCAAGGATCCATCACCGTTAGAAATATCACCAGACCTCCTCTTAAAGTTCAGTATAAATTTATTCGCAGCGATGGCGCGAACGCACCCATACAGACGCTGACCTTTACGAGAGACGGCTCGAAGCCCGTTAGTACTACCTGGACTTTAGGAGGCCCAGGTTTACCAAATTATTCCGGCTGGCAGGCCATTAGTGTTATCTATCCTCAAAATATCGAATCGAACAAAGCGAATTTCAGCATCCAGTGCCGCGGCGCCGCGCAAAATAAGCCGGATTTGATTATCCGCTCTTTCGGTCTTAAAGAATGGGGGAAATGCGAGCCCAATAATGTTATCTTCACTTTTCGGGTCACTGTCGGAAATATCGGCACAGCGGCCTCGCCGGCGATTCCCGGCAAAGCTCTTGTGCAGGCAATGGATCAGCACGGCAACGGCTGGGGAAACGGAGTAACGCTGCCGTCAATTCCACCCGGCGGAAGCCATACGGTCAATATTCCAGTTTATTATTTAAAAAGTGATCCCGATCACATCACCGGCGCCGCGCCTCATCCTTTTAAGGCGATAGCCGATCCTTTGAACCTTATTGACGAGTTGCGAGAAGATAACAATGATTCGTCAGGTGTAATAAATGTTGACCCGAAAAGTTTATGCATGCAGACGGAAAAACCGCAATTACAACCAAGGCCTATGCCGCGCCCGATGCCACGTCCTGAGGCGCAACCTCAGGCTCAGCCACAACTTCAGCCTCGTCCCATGCCACAACCTATGCCAAGGCCAATGCCGCAGGCTGATGTCAGGGAAGACTGCATTTCTTTTAATCCCGCGACAACTGAGGGAAAATTCATCAATGGCGATTGGAAGATAGTTGACGGTAGCCACTGGATGTTCAGCTTTGGCAACAAAAAAGAAGAAGCCGGCAAAGCGCTGAAAATAATAAAGCACTACCGCATGAACCAGTCATGTTTTGTTGGACGCCCCAACCCGTCATTCCAGTATATGTTGGTCAATGGGAACGCGCCCAGCGGCAGATTCTCCGGTGAAGACTGTATTAGATTTAATCCTTCTTCCGCTGAAGTAAAATATATCAACGGCGATTGGAAAATAGTTGACGGCAGCCATTGG
>JAFGKC010000027.1 GCA_016928765.1 Syntrophaceae bacterium | reverse complement strand
TATTTCTTTTGATTTGATGGTCAATGGCCTGATTGATTTTACCCGGCAATTTTCCGGCCAGGTATGGTTGGAAATTCTTTTAATTTCAGGCGTTACGGGTATGGCGGCGGAGGCGAAAAAAATTGCCGCATGGGCAAAAATAATCGGCGCAGAGAAGATTCAGCTAAATACGGTGGACCGCCCGGCGGTGGAAGATTTTGCCTGCGCCGTGGAAAAAAAACAGATGGAAAAACTAGCCGGATTATTTTCGGGAACGGTGGAAATTATCGGCGGAGCGCAAAGCGCTAATATTCCTGAAGAAATGTTTCGGGATACGGCAGACGCGGATATATTAAGTCTGCTAACCAGAAGACCAAGCACGCTTTCCGGTATTTGCGCCGGATTGGGATTGCACCCCCATGACGCGGCCAAAAGGCTTCAGCGTCTTCTTGAAGGAAAATCAATAACAACAATACGTGCCGACCATGATTTGTTTTATATGCCGATCGGGAAATAAACGGAAAACCCTGATGAGAAAATGATGGAAAAAGAAATAATCGAAAACCATAACCGCTTTCTAGAACGCGTAGCTTTGTACAAGGAATATGGATATGACATTGAAAAAGAAAGGTTTTTCATCATCGAAAAGGCTCGCCCTGTATCCGGGGCAATTCTGGAAGCCGGTACCGGTAAAGGATATTTTACATTGGCGCTGGCGCGGGAAGGTTTTACTTTCACCTCCTTTGATATTTCTGACGAAGAGCAGAAATATGCTCGGCTCAACCTGATGTATCATGGTTTGGAGGATCGGGTGCGTTTCGACATAGCTGATGCGGAATGTTTGCCCTATAGCGACGATTCTTTTAACAGTATATTTGCGGTCAATATGATTCATCACGTTTCTTCTGTACGAAAGGTTTTTGATGAATTTATCAGAGTCTTATCTCCACAAGGCAAGATAATACTGAGCGATTTTAACGACAGAGGATTTGATTTGCTTGATGAGATTCATGCACGAGATGGCAGGAAGCATGAAGTGGCAGGCACAATAGATGAAGCCAGAATAAAATTGACCGAGCGCGGGTTTATGATGAAAGAGTACAGCAGCGAAATGCAGTATGTCATTGTGGCTTCCAGCGCATCGGCATAATGCAACAAAACACTTAGCCAGGCTTATGCGCAATGTAAATATTTGCTGAATTGATTGGAAACAGCGGTATGGATACAAGTGAAGATGTGAAAAAATACATAGAAACATGCCAGGAAACATTTTGGCAGAATATTTTCCGTTTCGAGGCCGAATACCTTGTTTCGAGTCTGGAGAATTGTCACGATGTTTTAAGTGTAGGGTGCGGTCCCGCAGCTATAGAAGGAAAATTGAGCGAGTACGGTTTTAATGTGACCGGTCTGGATGTTTCCGCCGAAGCGCTAAAATGCGCGCCGGACAGTGTCAGAAAATTCGCGGGGCGCGCTGAGGAAATGCCGTTTGCGGAATCTTCTTTTGATGCTGTAATTTATGTTGCCTCGCTGCAATTCATCGAGGATTACCGAAAAGCGTTGCAACAATCGTTTAAAGTTTTAAGGCCTGAAGGCAGGATTATAGTTATGCTGCTTAATCCTAAGTCTGATTTTTTTAAGCAAAGACGTCTGGAGCCTGATTCGTACGTAAACCTTATCAGGCATACTAACTTGCGTGAGATAGAAGATGCCGCAGGAAAGCTTTTTGATATAAAAACGGAGTATATTCTAGGGGTTAAAGACGAAAAGATATTTGTGAGCAAATCCCCGGATGAAGCGGCTCTATACGTTATTTTTGGGGGAAAAAGATAGTAAAAAATGAATAGAAATCATGAGGTGGACAGCGCGAGGCGTTTGTTGGGAATAACTAAAAAAGACACGGCAGAAGATGCCAAGAAAAAATATCGGGAATTGGCCAAAATATGGCATCCCGATGTTAATAAAAACCAAGAAGCGCATGATAAAATGCAGGCACTGAACAAGGCTTATGCCTTGCTTATGAAAGAAGAATTTGGAGTTCTCGATATATGGGAAGACTATAACCGATGGTGGTGGCGGCAGTACGGAAACGATCCGATATGGGGTAATTATTATCCTGCAGAGACTCCCGCGGAAAAAAATAAAAAGAAAAAAATAACTGAAAAAAAAGATATTTAAAGGCAAAAAGAGAGGGTTTGATGAACGAACTTGTTATTATCAGCGGGAAGGGCGGAACAGGTAAGACCAGCGTCACGGCTTCATTCGCCGCGCTGGCCGAGCGGCCGGTTATTTGCGACTGCGATGTGGACGCGGCTGATTTGCATTTGGTGCTGGCGCCAAAAATTATTGAAGAACATGAATTTTTAAGCGGTCATGAAGCGGTAATCCGCCAGGATGACTGTATCGGTTGCAGAATTTGTCAGGATGTATGCCGTTTTGACGCGGTAAAGACTAAGCAAGCCGGCAACGGAAATATTCTGTTTTCCATCGACCCCGTTTCGTGTGAGGGGTGCGGTGTTTGTGTGCATTTCTGCCCGGAAAAAGCAATTGATTTTCCCGAGCGGATGTGCGGAAAATGGTTTATTTCTGAGACGCGCTGCGGCCCGATGGTGCACGCGCGTTTAGGAGTGGCCGCGGAAAATTCCGGCAAACTTGTGTCCACTGTGCGCCGTGAAGCCCGTCAGTTGGCCGAAGACCATAATCATAACCTGGTAATTGTGGATGGTCCGCCCGGTATCGGCTGTCCGGTAATCGCTTCGCTCACCGGCGCGTCGCAGGTTTTGGTGGTTACGGAACCGACGGTTTCGGGAGAACACGATCTGGAAAGAGTGCTTTCTCTTACCCGGCATTTCCAAATTCCCGCGGCTGTTTGTGTCAATAAGTGGGATATCAATCCGGAGATGACCGAAAAAATTGAAGTAAAAGCTTCCGCTTCGGGCGCAAAAATCGCCGGGCGAATCAGATACGACAGCGCCGTAACTCGCGCGCAGATTGAACAAAAAGCTGTTGTTGAAATACAAGCGGTATGCGCTGAGGATATTACGCGAATTTGGAACGATCTTAATTTGCAGGAAAGTTAAGTTATATGAAAATAGTTAATTTGGCCGAGTTTTATTTACCCGCAATTGAAAACGTCAATGATCCAAGATTTTTTATTTGGCACAGAGAAAAGCGATTAGCGAGGTAAATTTCATCGGTCAAAAAAATTCTTGATACTAAGGATGGCTTGTCTAAAAAATATCAGTATTGCGTTCTTTTGATGTTAGATATACTGAAAACTACCTACGGGGGTTATATCGAAAGAAAAAAAGAAAGAAAGGATATAAAAGTGAATGGAAGAGAAAAAAACATGCGACACATGCGGGGATAACGGTTGCTCAGCGAAAAAACAAAATAAAGATGAAAGTCCTGAAGAATACGCGGATCGTCGCAAATTGCAGGCGACGCTGTGCCGTATCAAGCATAAAATTATCGTTCTTTCCGGAAAAGGCGGCGTCGGCAAAAGTACCGTTGCGGTCAACTTGGCCACAGCGCTGGCGCTTAACGGCCTGAGCGTGGGTTTGCTTGACGTTGATATTCATGGACCCAGCGTTCCTACAATGCTAGGTTTAGAAAATGAACATCTGCAAGGCAATCCAGGCGGTCTTTTGCCTGTAGAATTTGGCGGGTTGAAAGTAATGTCTTTGGGGTTTCTTTTGCAAAATCCTGACGACGCGGTTATCTGGCGTGGGCCGATGAAAATGGGCGTTATTAAACAGTTTTTGACTGATGTGCAATGGGGTGATTTGGATTATCTTGTTGTTGATGTGCCGCCCGGCACGGGTGATGAACCTTTATCAATTTGCCAATTGATTCAACCGCTCGACGGCGCGGTGATTGTAACCACGCCCCAGAAAGTGGCGGCTGTTGATGTGCGCAAATCCATCAGCTTTTGCCGCAGGCTCGATGTAACGGTTTTAGGCGTTGTGGAAAATATGAGTGGTTTTGTTTGCCCAAAATGCGGCGAGGTAACGCAGATTCTTCCTGAAGGTGGTGGCAAGAAGATAGCCTCTGACATGAACGTGCCTTTTTTAGGAGCTATTCCCATGGACCCGGCTGTTTCCCGCTCCGGTGATTCCGGGAAGGTTTTTATTTACCATGAAGCTAAAAGTCCTACGGCAAAAATTATGCAGAATATAATTGATCAGATTACTGATGCCAATAAAACAAAAAACTAAATTAATAAGGAGATTAAAATGAAAATAGCGATACCCTTAGCGGAAGGAAAACTAAGCCTGCATTTTGGGCATTGCGCGAGCTTTGCTTTGATTGAGGTGGATGCTCAGACAAAAAAGATTGTTGGTCGCAAGGAACTTGATGCGCCACCTCATCAACCTGGCCTTCTGCCTCCATGGTTGGCCGAACGCGGCGCCACTGTAATTATCGCGGGTGGCATGGGACAGCGCGCTCAACAATTATTTGTTCAGCAAGGAATCCAAGTAGTCATTGGTGCCCCATGCGACACACCGGAAAATATAGTAAATAATTTTCTTGCCGGAACACTTCAGGTCGGAGATAACATCTGCGATCACTGAAAGGAGGATATGATTTATGGCTTCGGCACAATTGAATGCTGCGGACAAAATTGAAATTCTGACCTTACAGGACAACTATATAGAGATGACGGCGATGGACAACAGCGCGGTTATCTCGCGTGCCGTGCCTCTTAAGGAAGGAGAGATACGGGCGTCCATTGTGGCGGAGCACGGTTTTTCGGCGTTGATTAAAACCACGGCCAAAGGCAAAGCGCACACGCTGCTTTTTGATTTTGGCTTTTCCGAAGAAGGAGCGGCGCAAAACGCCAAGACACTTGGTGTTAATATGGCCGAGGTCGAAGCTGCTGCTCTTTCGCATGGCCACAGCGACCACACCGGAGGTCTTTCGAAACTTGCCGCCTTAATCGGCAAAAAGAATATCCCTTTTGTTGTGCACCCGTCCGCTTTTAAGTCGCCGCGTTATATTAAATACTCCGAGGATCTGAAAATTAATTTTCCAAAACTGACACATCAGATGGTTGAATCCGCCGGGTTTTCCGTAGTCGAAAGTGGCAGGCCATATTATCTTTTGGATGATACCATTCTTTTTCTGGGCGAAATTCCCCGCCGGACGGACTTTGAAAAAGGGTTTCCTGTCGCGTACTGGCAAAAAGACGGAAAAGAACTATGGGATGCCATCGAAGACGATACCTCCGTTGTCATGAATCTTAAAGATAAGGGATTGGTGATTATTTCCGGCTGCGCACACGCGGGGATTATAAATACTGTAATGCATGCGATAGACGTAACAGGTATTAATAAAGTTCATGTCGTTATGGGCGGTTTTCATCTTTCCGGTCCATTGTTTGAAGGAATTATCGATCGTACAACAGAAGAGCTGAAAAAAATGAATCCGGATTATGTAATTCCCATGCACTGCACTGGGCGTAAGGCGATTATGGCGATGGAAAAAAAAATGCCAGATAAATTCATTTTAAACATGGCCGGCACAAAGCTGACTTTTGCTAAAGGTTAAAGGTCTAGAACTACGATCTCTTTCTCTTTTAGAGAAGAAATATGCAAATCAACTAAAGGATTATTGATGGAGGAAAAAGCCTTTCAGGAATACTATCCGGACGATTTGAGTCACTGCTATGGTTGCGGTACGCTTAACGCTCATGGTCTGCAAATAAAGAGTTACTGGGACGGAGAGGAATCAGTCTGTGTCTATACTCCCAGGCCTTATCACACCGCAATTCCTGGTATAGTTTATGGCGGTCTTATCGCTTCGATAATTGATTGCCATTCCACCGGAACGGCAGCCGCGGCCAAATACAAAGCGGAAAACCGCGCGATGGATACGTTGCCGCCCCTGCGTTTTGTTACCGCATCGCTGAATGTAAATTACTTGCTACCCACGCCGCTTGATTGTTCCTTGGAGGTTCGCGGTAAAGTGAAAGCAATCAAGGGGCGCAGGGTCGTGGTGGAATCACGTCTTATCGCGAATGGTAAGGTCTGCGCGACAGGCGAAGTAGTCGCTGTTCAGGTTCCTGAACATTTACTAGCCGCGAATAAAAGATGATTTTTAAAAATTCAAGATATAATTTACTATTAAATCAATTAATGATATTGTGAAAGTGTAAATTAAAGTTATTTCTTAACGATATAGCTTATTGTATTCTTTAATAAATTTAAAATACATTTAAAGATAGGAGAAACTTATGACAAAAAGAAAAAGAATTGTAGTGATTGGCGGCTCTGCCGCCGGTCCAAAGTCTGCGGCAAAAGCCCGCCGGATTGATAATAACGCCGAAGTAATTATTTTACAGAAAGACGCGGATCTTTCCATGGCCTCCTGTGGGTATCCTTACTATGTTGGCGGTTATTTTGATGACCGCAATCAACTTTTGTGCACGCCGACGGGTGTGGTACGCAGTCCGATGTTCTATCTAAATGCCAAGGATATTGAGGCGAAAGTGAACACAGAAGTAACGGAGATTGACACTAAAAAACGTTCTATTTCCTTCAAGAATGGTTTATCCGGGCAAGCAGGAACATTGACTTATGATAAACTTGTTATCGCTACCGGTGCTGTTCCTCGCATGCCTCCTGTGCCCGGCGTGGAACTCAAAGGCATTACAACTCTGCAGTCCATGAAAGACGCGGACTTTCTCCGTAAAATCCGTGATGAAAAAACAATCAAAAAAGCTGTTGTCATTGGCGGTGGACTCATCGGCATCGAGACATGTGAGGCGCTGCAACTGGCGGGCATTGAAATAACGGTAATTGAACTTTTGCCCCAACTGCTTACCTTTCTCGATTGGGAACTGGCAAAGCTGGTGGAAAATCACGTTCGCAGCAAAGGCGCTAATGTCATCACGGAAAACGGCATTGCGGCATTTTTAGGTGAGAATGGCAAGCTTACAGCGGTAAAGCTGCAAAACGGCATAGAGCTACCGTGCGAGCTTGCTGTTGTAGCAATTGGTGTGCGGCCTAATGTAAAACTTGCTCAGGCGGCAGGTTTAAAAATCGGTGAACTGGGAGGCATCGAAGTCAACGAATACATGCAGACCTCCGACCCGGATATTTACGCTGTTGGTGATTGCGTGGAAACGCTCAACCGCATTACCGGGAAAAAAGTGCATGCCCCTTACGGCGATTTGGCCAATCTGCAGGGACGCGTGGCGGGAGAAAATGCCGCTTCGACAAACTGTGTTACCTTTCCCGGTACGATTCAGACAGGCATCTGCAAGGTTTTTGATTACACGGCAGGTTCTACAGGGCTTTCGGAGACGGCGGCTAAACGTTTAGGATACAAAGATATCATTACGGTTATCAATGCCAGCCCGGATAAACCAGGCTTCATGGAGGGAAAATTGTTAGTTACCAAAATGACCGCTGATGCCAAAACAGGCCGGGTGCTGGGCGCGCAGTGTATGGGGCCGGGTAATGCCGCCAAACAAATCGCTCAATGGGCGATGGCCATTCAGGGGAAAATGACCGTCGAGGATTTAATTAATGCCGATCTTCCATACGCCCCACCTTTTTCACTAGCGATTGATCACTTCATCTCCACAGCGCACATAATGCAGAACAAAATAAAAGGTCGTATGAAGGGCATTAGCTGCAAGGAGGTGCACGATAAATTGCAGGCTGGAGAAAAACCATTCATTCTTGATGTCCGCGGGCCGGAGGAATTTGAGGAAATACGTCTCGGTATCGGCGAAACACTGATTCCGCTAGGCGCGCTGCGCAAACGTCTCAAAGAGCTACCTGAAGATAAAAATAAGGAAATCATCTGCTATTGCAAAATTTCTCTGCGCGGCTACGAGGCGGCACTTGCTTTAGAAGGCAATGGCTGGAAAGACGTTAAAGTGATGGAAGGCGGTATTATGGCCTGGCCGTATCAGAGGGAAAAGTAAATGAACTCATCCATTAATGCGACTGTCACAGCCGATGCAACATTGCTGGATATCGTTTCAAAATGGCCGACCACAGACGCCGTATTCCGCCGATATGATGATTTGGCGGGAGTTTGTCTATGCTGCAACTGTTTATTCGATACGATTGAAGAAATTTCCCAAAAGTATTCGTTTGATTTGAGTAGTCTTATGCGGGAGATCAATGATGTTATAACAGAAAGAAATCAGGCGAATTAAGATTAAAATGTTTTATAACAGGAGAAAGGAAAGTATTTAAAAGAACATTCGGGGAAGAAAGGAGGATTCTTTATGGCTGAGGAAATCAAGGCCGGGTGCGCCAGGCCTACGGGCGGTCCGGTCGGAGAAAAAGTTGACAATAAAAAAGAAACCCCCAAACAAGAAGCCATCAAGGAGGTGAGAACTATGGTAACCGTTGGCAAAAAGGCGCCGGATTTTACCGCCCCGGCTTATCATAAAGGTAAATTTATCAATATAAAACTTTCCGATTATCTTGGCAAATGGGTGAGCCTTTGCTTCTATCCTGGCGATTTCACTTTTGTCTGAGCAACGGAAATTTCGGCGGTCGCCGAAAAATATCCGGAGTTCCAGAAACTTGGAGTGGAAGTATTATCCATGAGCGTGGATAGTGTTTTTGTCCACAAAATGTGGGACGAACATGAACTTTCTAAAATGGTCAAAGGCGGCATTCCTTTCCCGATGCTTTCCGATGGCGGAGGAAAAGTTGGTTCCGTCTTCGGCGTATATCTGGAAGATGCGGGCGTGGAAGCGCGCGGCAGATTTCTTATTGATCCCGATGGCATCATCCAGGGCTTTGAAGTGCTTACCCCGCCGGTAGGACGTAACGTGGCTGAAACTTTACGTCAACTTCAGGCCTTTCAGCATGTGCGCAACAGCAAGGGAACCGAGGCCACGCCATCGGGCTGGAAGCCGGGCAAACCGACGCTCAAACCAGGCCCCGATCTGGTAGGCAAGGTTTGGGAAGTTTGGAAAACCAGTTCAGCCTTTGACGACTGATCTTCTTTAACAAATAACCGGCGGGCGGCTTTTTTTATGAGGTTGCCCGCCGTAATATTTTTGTTCAGGAATTTTCATGCGGCGCATTTTCCCTATTTCTATTTTGCTAATAGTTTTCGTTTTGTTTGCCTATTTCAGGGCGGATATAAAACTGAGGAGCCGTTCTCTGAACTGAAGATTCTGAACTTTACGCTGTCCAATCGGGCATCAACCATGATCGAAAAAATCGAACTCAACACAACATAAATATACAGAGGAATTAATAAAATGGCACTAATTACGGCGGTAAACATTTACAAGGATTACCAGACGGAAGACGTGATAGTACATGCCCTCCAGGGGTTGGATTTTGAAATCGACCCCGCTTCGTTTGTTTCTTTTGTCGGGCCGTCAGGAAGCGGGAAGACAACACTTTTAAATTTGATCGGTTGCCTGGATAAACCCTCGACAGGCAAACTGACGGTCGCGGGGTTCGATGTAGCGCCGCTTTCTAGAAAAGAAAGTGCCGCCTTCCGGGGAAAGAATCTGGGATTCATTTTTCAGGACTTCAATATGATCCCTGTCCTGACTGTTTATGAAAACATTGAATATCCCTTGATCATGGTCCAGAATATCGAACCTAGTGAGCGCAGAGAGAGAATCGTGAAAATGCTTGATGCGGTCGGGATGGCCGATCAGAGGAACAAATATCCCCAGCAAATTTCTGGTGGTCAGAAGCAGCGGGTGGCAATTGCCCGCGCGTTGGTTACCAATCCTGTGCTGGTCTTGGCCGATGAGCCCACGGCCAACTTGGATTCTCAGACAGCCTACACCGTGATTGGGCTAATGAAGAAAATGCGTGACGAGCTAGGAACCACCTTCATTTTTTCCACTCACGACACAAAAATTGTCGGTGAAGCGGAAGTCATCTACCGGTTGGTGGACGGAGAACTTGCCGGTAAAGAAGTGAAAGGAGGTTCCGCCCATGCGTAATCTTTTTAAAATCGCCATACGTAATCTAATCCGCTATAAACGGCGAACATTGCTTACAGCCTCCCTAATCACGATTGGAGTTGTCTTTGTGCTGGTTTTTGTTTCCATCAGCGGATCATTCAAAGCCATGATTACCGGCCAGATTACTGATTCCATGATGGGACACCTTCAGTTGCATCGCAAAGGCTATGTCGCTTCCATCGACAACCTGCCGCTGAACCTGAATATGAAACAGGCAGCCTATCAAAAAATAGCTCAGATACTTAGGTCGAATAAGCATGTGGAAACTTTTTCGCCCCGTCTTAAGTTCGGAGGAATGTTCAGCAACTTTACCGAGACAACCAACATTCGTTTAAACGGCATTGACCCCGAAGCAGAGTTTAAAACAGCCCCTCTTTTCCCTTCTCGTATTATGGAGGGCAAGCCGACTCTTGCAAGGGGAGAGATTTTGATTCCCGCGCTTCTGGCCAAGGGAATGAAAGTGAAACCCGGCGATCCAGTCGTAGTAGTGGCGACCAACGCGGATGGTTCGGTCAACGGCAAGCAATTCATCGTTTCGGGCATTCTAGAGAGCGCTACCGGCCCGGGCGGACGAGACGGTTATGTTCATATTGAAGACGCGGCCGAGGTTCTGCGCATGACCGAAACGGAAGTAAGCGAAGTAGCTGTCCGATTGAAAGATTTCAGCCAACTTGCCGCTGTTGTACGGCAACTCAAAGGAACAGTGATGGAAGAAGTCAACAAGCAGGGACAGCCGATGTTTGAGGTGCATTCGTGGGAAGATCTCTCGCCTTTTTTCAACATTGCCCGGATGATTGATGTCATGACTTTTTTCATTCGCATCATGCTCATTGCCATTGTGATCATCAGCATTATGAACGTTATGATTATGGCTGTCTATGAACGCATCCGCGAAATCGGAACAATTGCTGCCATCGGGACATTGCCGGGAAAAATTAGGTCCATGTTTATTATTGAAGGGTTTTGCATGGGTGTGGTCGGCGCAATAATCGGCGTTTTGATCGGAATTTTAATTATTGGCATTGTCAACTTAATTGGCATTAGTTTTGATTTCGGTCAACAAAAAGGTTTGCTACTGACTGCAAAACTGTCCTTTTTTGATCTGCTTTTTGTGCCGGTCATTGTTATTGTGGTTGCCGTAGCGGCAAGTCTTCAACCCGCGATTAAGGCATCCAAGATGGAACCGATTGAAGCGCTGCGACATGTATAAAGGAGGAGTTTTTATGAGAAAAATACTTTTGTTAGGATTTGCGGTTGTTTTTGTTTTGACCGTCACATTCTTCATGGCGTGGGCAGATAAGCAGAAGATAGCGGTTATATCGGAAGGAAATACCGTAGCTTCAATTGTAAGCCCCGTGGCGGCAAGAGGTCATTATTTTCTCATTTTTGACGGTAAGAGAAAATTAATTGAAGAAATTAATAATCCTCACAAGGATGCTGGCGGTGGAGCAAGCATTATGGTAGTTGATTACTTGTCTAGTAAAGGTGTTACAATGATTATTGCCAGTAATTTCGGCAATAAAATGATTGCAGCGATGGAAGCAAAGCACATTAATTGTCTTACATTCAAAGGAACTGTTGTCGATGCCGTCAAAAAAGTAATTCAATAGGAGAAAATCATCATGTTTAAAATAATTAATTTCGTTCTTGCCCTGGCTATCGCCTTGCCGGTTTACGCTTTTGCTGTGGACGGCACAAATTTACTTAAAGAAGTGGATCGTAATCTTTCTCCGGAATCTTACGAATCTTATCGCAAACTAATCAATATCGAACCGAATGGCAAGAAAAAAGAATTTACCCTTTTTACTGTTAAAAAAGGTACTGACAAAGTGGCCTCCGTCTTTCTGGCGCCGGCCAGTGAAAAAGGCAGAAGCACGTTGCGCCTGGGCGACAACATGTGGCTCAACATTCCCAATGTCGGCAAGCCCATCCGCATAACCAGCATGCAATCGGTTGTGGGCGGGGTATTTAATAATGCAGACATTATGCAACTGGATTACAACGCTGAATACAATGTGGCGAAGGTGGAAGAAAAAAGTAGCGAGTATCTTCTGTATCTTAAAGCCAAAACCAAAAGTGTGGCCTATGATCAGCTCAAAATCTGGGTGGATAAAAAGAAAAAGCTGCCGACAAAAATTGAATGCTTGACCGAGGCGAATATGCTGATCAAAACCCTTTATTTCAAAGAAGTGAAGGATTTCGGCGGCGGTATCGTCCGGCCAGCGGTCACCGAAACAGACAGCCCGCTTTATAAAGGTTACAAATCTGTCATGATTATGGCCAAGGTAAAAAAGCGGACGTTCAAGGATGAAATATTCACACTTACCTTCATGCCGAATTTGGAGTCGCTGCGCTAGATGAAACGATCTGGGTTAATCTTCCTGGCTTTGCTGTTTTTGGCATTCCCTTTTTTGGCGTTGGCCGAGGAGAATTATACCTTCGATCTTTCCGAAATTGAAAAGAAGCCTTACCAATTTTCTGGTTATGTAGAAGCCCGGCCCGTTCTTTATGGCCTGGATACGGATGCCGCTTTTTATAAGTTGCGTTTTTATGACGATTCGCACCGGCAAACTCTGGGGGAAGCCAACGGCAGGGTGAGGCTGGAAGGAAGCTACGAAAAGAGCATTCTACGGATATTTGCCCGCCTCAACACCGACCTTCAATATAACGATCACACAAATGGTTCGGAAAAGACCACATTTTACGAAGCTTACGCGTCGACAAAACCGCTGACGTCCGTTAAAATCGACGTCGGCAAGAAGACATTGAAATGGGGTAAGGGTTACGCTTGGAACCCCGTTGCTTTTGCCGATCGGCCCAAAGACCCGGATGATCCCGAACAGGCGATGGAAGGTTACGTTATTGCCACTGCTGATTTCATTCGCAGTTTTGGCGGACCGCTCAAAACTCTTTCCTTCACGCCGGTGCTTTTTCCCGTTTACGAACACATTAATAGTGACTTTGGTAACACGAACCATCTAAACATCGCGGGCCGCCTGTATTTCCTTTTTTATGATACGGATATTGATTTGTTGTTTATGGCCGGCGGCAGCCGTCCAAATCGTTACGGCTTTGATTTTTCCCGCAACCTTACCACAAATTTTGAAATTCACGGGGAATACGCATGGACTACCAACCATCGCAAAACCGTTATGGACCCAGCCGGCGCGGCAAGACAGGTTGAAGACGAGGCGCACAGCTTTTTGGTTGGCTTGAGGTATCTCACTTCATTCGATCTAACTACGATCATGGAGTTTTATCATAACAGTGCTGGCTTCAGCCGTGATGAGATGAAAAACTTTTACAGTCTCATTTCCAGTGGATTCAATGCCTATCAAACGTCGGGTGATCTGACGGGACTTGGCCGGGCGATGCAGCTTGCCGAATCTGGCTACGCAAGGTCCAGTGCCATGCGTAATTATTTGTACGTTCGGTTAATCCAGAAGGAACCGTTCGGCATCCTTTATTTTTCGCCGTCGCTCACCTGCATGATCAATATGGATGACTTAAGTGCCAGTATCATACCAGAGTTGCTCTACACCGGCATTACCAATTTGGAACTTAGACTTCGCGCAGGTTTTATCACAGGCGCAGGAGATTCTGAATTCGGAGAAAAACAAAATGATTATCGCATTGAATTGCGAATAGGCTACTACTTTTAGCGGGATGGATTTGTGTATTTATGAATTGTATAAATGGAAAAGCCAACATTGTTAACAATGATTGTGAAGATAAGTCTTTAATAGGCGAACGAAATTGTTAAACTAGTAAGAATATAATAATTTATAGCCGCTGAAAACAATACTGGATGTGCCAGAACTATAGGTAGGTCTGTTGGTGAAAAAGTTGAAAATAAAAAAGAAATCACAAAACAAAAAGCCATAAAGGAGATAAAGTCGGTTCCGTTTTTGGCGTTTATCTGGAAGATGCGGGCGTGGAGGCGCGCGGCAGATTTCTTATCGATCCCGATGGCATTATCCAGGGTTTTGAAGTGCTTACTCCTCCGGTAGGACGTAACGTGGGCGAAACTTTACGACAGATGCAGGCCTTTCAGCATGTCCGCAACAGCAAGGGAACCGAGGCCACGCCATTGGGCTGGAAACCGGGTAAGCCAACGCTCAAACCCGGCCCCGATCTGGTAGGCAAGGTTTGGGAAGTATGGAAAACCAGTTCTGCGTTTGATTAAAGTATATTAAATAAATGAGATAAGTTAAATCACGCAGCCTTTTTAATTAATATATGAAAAGTAGGCATGAATAATACCTAAAGCGACATTTTCTCCAACCATTGCCTGATTCGGTTAGCGTCGCCGATGCGGGTGAGCTTGCCGTAAGAATCAAGCAGAATGATAATTAATGAACGCTGTGCCACTTCCGCCTGCATTACAAGGCATCGGCCCGAGGCTTTGATAAAACCGGTCTTGGAAAGTCCGATATTCCAGCCGGGATTTTGCACTAAACGGTTGGTGTTATAAAATTCTCTTAAGTGCTGGCCTGCGTCGATAACAGTTTTTTTACAGGTAGTAAATTCCCTGATCAGATCATATCGATACGCGGCATCAACCAATTGGACTAAATCCCGCGCGGAAGAGACATTATTACTGGAAAGTCCGGTGGGTTCTACAAAACGTGTTTCATTTAATCCCAAAGATAGAGCTTTTTCGTTCATGGCACTGACGAAGGCTTCCATGCCCCCCGGATATGTGCGTCCCAAAGCTCGGGCGCAGCGATTGTCTGAAGACATAAGTGTTAGCAAAAGAGCTTCTCTGCGTGTAATCTCAGTGCCTGCAGGCAGAATAGCGCGAATGCGGCGGCGAAGGCCGAAGAGGTCCTCGCTCTCGATGGTTATTGATTCTTCAAGATCCATATCCGCGTCAAGAGCGACCATGGCAGTCATCAGTTTGGTGATGGAAGCGATAGGCACTATGGTGTTAGCTTTTTTCTGAATGATGAATTCACCTGTGTCCTGGTCAACAACCAAAGCGGTGGCGGAACGCAGTACTGGCATTTTAGGAATATGGCTCGATTGGGTGGAAGAATTCAGTTCTTTTGCAATTCCCGTAGAGACGGTTAAAAAGAACAAAACTACACATATAGCGAATATTGTCATCGCCGCGCGATTTTTACTGGTCATGATTTCCTCGTGATTTTAAAGATACTGCAATACATATGTTTATCATTACATTACACAATATTTAAAATTCGTCAATCGTTATTAAAAGGGAAAAAACGTAATTGCACTTCGCGTAAAATATAATTTGTCCGCGATCAAAAAAATATTGTTTTTGAACAAGAGAATTGCTTCTTATTTTTGGCCACATCTTTAAATTTATTATCATCTTTTTCTTTGTTTCATTTTTAAAAATTATTTTTTAGGAAATTATTGGAGGCGGTAGTTGAAGTTTTGATGATAATACTTATTTACGGAAAAGCGGATGCCGGGCTGCGGCAAGATTAACGATGCGACTGCCCATTTGACCATAAGAGTATCCCGCTTCAGCCGCGGCATGGGTCATGGAAGTCTGCGGATTTATATCGGGATTCGGGTTAACGTCAATAACATAGAAAATCCCGTTGAGATATCGGACATCTACGCGACCATAGTCTCTGCAGCCGGTGGCCTTATAAGTGGCAAGGACTATCCTTTCCAGTTCGGCCAGCGGCGCCGGTTCCAACTCCGCCGGCACACACATATCAATACTATCATAAAGACGAGAACCGGAAACATACTTGGCCTCGTAAGTAAAAAGACGGTCTCGGATATCTGTAAGCTCGCTGTAATCCATTTCCACGGCGGGAAGCATGGATATTTTTCCGTTACCCCAAACCGCGCTTAGAAATTCGCGTCCGTTGATAAATTTCTCGACCAGGGCGGGCTGATTGTAAGATTCAAGAATGAAAGCTACTCGATTTTCCAATTCCGCGGGAGAGGTAACAATAGATTCAGAAGAAATGCCGATGCTACAGTGTTCATTGGCCGCTTTAACGATGGAGGGATAAATATTCCATCCTCCGACATCAGGAGTATCAAAGACGTCCCATGGCGGTGTCGGGATATTTGCTTCGTCAAGAACGCGTTTTACCCGCGGCTTGTCGTAAGAAAGAGCGAGCACATCATGAGAAGAACCGGTGAACACAAAACCCATTTTTTCCATCACCGCGGCAACTTCCGGCTCGCTATGCGGAATGCCGGGAATTTCTTCACACCAGTTGAATACAATATAATCACGCGGGTCAAACGAAATGAGCCGATCGGCCAGACGCGCGTCTTCAACAGCTACAATCTCGATGGGATGTCCTAATTCATTCAACGCGTTACCAAGCGTGGCGACATCTTGTCCGCTTTCCGATTTTTCTTCGGGTGTCCATTCGGGATTCATGTTGTGCAAAAGAAGCACTGGCAAGTTGTGCCGGAGTTCATCCATGAAATTTCCGCCTTGCCGCCCAGTAGAATGAGATTTGTTTTTCGTTTCCGGTTGTCGGGGCGAAATTATTTTATTAACCGTATGTAGTATAACAAAATAATTTTATATAATTCAAGTAAAATAATCATTTATTTCAAAATAAATTCATTGACATAATTCAAACATGAAAAAGAGTGGTAATGAATTTTTTGCGTGTGAAGAATATTTTTATTATTAACAACAGTCTCTTTTGTTCATCAGCGATAAAGTTTTCCTGATTTGCAAAGAAACAGATAAAATATCTAAAATAGCATTACAGAAACATTAATTATTTTCTTTACAGGCAAGCAAAATTATTGTATGAGCGTAGCATAAAATTTACGAGAGAGTTGTAATATGACATCGCTGTCACATCGCTATATTCGATTTGCTGTTGCGCTGTTTTTGTTTGTTCTGCTTCCGCGCAACGCCTTTGCGATAAATTTTTATGATGGCTCGCGCGCTAAGCAGGGGTTTTATTTTCTTACCTATACCTATGCTTATTATGCGGACGAGACAACAAACAAAAGCGGGCAATCAGCAAACAAAGACTTTGGTCTTTTCAGCGCGCAGGAAATACTGCGGCTTTGTTATTATTCTCCTGATTTTGTCGCGACCGTTGTTGTTCCTTTTGGTTACACAAAAATCAGTTCGCTGGATCAAGACTCTTCCGGCTTGGGGGATATCAGTCTTGGCGCCGGTTATTTTCTTCCTGTAAAGCAGGTTGATATCCTTCCCATGCTCTTTGTAAAATTTCCCACGGGAGAATACAGTTTGTCAAAAGCCGCCAATATTGGCTCAAATCAGTACGACATTGCGCCCATGGTTTTTATTCACAAGACAATGGGCAGTTTCAGCATTGATGCCGCCGTGAAATATTATTTCCGGTTAGAAAATAATGCCACCGATGTTTTACCGGGAGACGAACTTCACCTGCAGGCGCTTTTAGGATATAGTGTGACGGACAAATTTAAATTAGGCCCTTCGGTCAACTGGATGATTAGCAAAGATAAGCAACAAGACGGCTCTAGAGTTAGTGGCAGCGCCAGAGAAAAGCTTTCCATAGGCGCCGATTTTTATTATCGTTTTTCGTGGTTTAGTGTAACACTGACGTATCTTTACGATGCATACGCGGAAAACTCGCCAAAAGGGCATTTCCTGCAGTTAAAGACTGTTTATCGCTTTTAATCTGTGTCTCGGCTGTCGGCAGAAAAAATCGTCTTTTACCGCAGAAGATTAGTAAAAATTGTGTAATAAAGGTTGAAGTTCGTTCATGCAGGCTTCCAGTATCCTTAAATATATTAAGATATTATCTTGACGTAAATTTTATCTTAATATACTCTAATTAAAAAAAACAGTAATTTAACAGATTTAGCGCAACTAAGTTTTATAAACTGAAAAATAAATAAGTGAATATTTGTTAGCGTTCTTGTTGTGCGTAACTAAAAGGATTGTAAAGCATGTATCTTTTTGGCGGCAACAGACAAAAAACTCATCCTCGCCCCCCCGGGGAAAAGCATCATCTCTTTTTTTTACTCTTAGTAATCGCATTTATTCTTTATCCTGCGATTGCTAAAGCAGAAAACCAAATATTTTATCTTACCGACGACAAAGTTTATCAGAACATAGACAAAATAGAATATCTTACTGAGGATACTCCCATGAGTCACCTTCAGGTAGCCGGCGAGGATATGAAATCTCTTTGGCTGCCCATGAGCAAAAATAGTTTTGGTTTTGGCGACTTTCACCAGCCGGTTTGGGTCAAGTTCGATATCGTGAACAAAGTATCAGATAGTGAACATTGGATAATGGAAATAGGACAGAATCTCCTTGATCGCGCCGATGTCTATTTTTATAATCAGAAAACAGGCCGCTGGTCTTTAGAAGGCCAGTTGGGGCACTTACTGAGGCCGGATGAACGCGCGGCCAAGCACCACGTGTTATTGTTTCCTTTTTTTCTGCCCGCCGGTGATCGCCATACTGTCTATATGCGCGTGGAATCTGTGGCTGGCATGTATATAACAGTGGGGCTTTGGCAGGAAGACGTCTTCCGCGCGCATGATCAGAAAAGAAGCTTGTGGCTGGGGTTATTTCTTGGAATTCTGATTATAATGTTTTTTTACAATCTGTCTCTCTATGTCTTTACCAGAGACAAAAACTACTTCTTTTATTCCGCCTATATTTTTGCCGTTGTTTTGTATGAATTGGCAGGCACGGGGATAGGCGGATATTATTTTTGGGGTAATTCCCTGTGGTTGAAGCAAAATGCTTACATGCTGTTTGCCACGCTGAGTTTTTTGACCGCGACAATTTTTATCCGCGTCTTTTTGTCTCTTCGCCAATACGGCGGCTGGGTTCTTGTGTTAAATAATATTTTTCTTGCCTATTGGATTCCGTCAACTATTTTGCTTCTCTTTATGTTTAACAAGCCGTTTTTAAGCATGTTGCAGTTAATGGCGCTTTTAGCTCCGATCGCGGGAACGGTCACTTGTATTTATTTATGGTTTAAAGGGAATGTTCAGGCCAAGTATTATACGATCGCGTATTTTTTCCTGAGCGCGGGCACGATTATCCTCATGCTGGGCCTTATGGGTGTTATTGAACAGAATTTTCTCACCCAATACGGGCAAATGATCGGTTTCGTCCTGCAATTCGTTCTTCTTTCTTGGGCGCTGGCCGACAGGATAAACAGAGAGCGGAAGGAAAGAGAAGCGACGCAGAGAGAATCTCTGGAATTAAGTAAAAAAATAGTACAGCAAAACGAAGAAAAATTATCACTGCAGGAAGAAGTACTGAAGGTTCAGCGCAAGGCGACGGAAGAGCTTCAAGGGCAGGTTGCCGAGCGGACAAAAGAGCTCGAACATGTTATGAAAAATTTGGAAGAGGCTAATAAGGAGCTTTCGCACCTAAGCATTACTGATCCCTTAACCAGGCTTTACAACCGCCGGTATTTTGATGAAGTTATGGGAAACGAAATCAATCGCGCCGTCAAAACAGAGCAGGCCGTGTCTGTGTTAATGGCGGACATAGATCATTTTAAAAAGATTAACGATACCTACGGTCATCTGGTGGGTGATGAATGCCTCTGCCTGATCGCGGAAACATTGCGGCAGAAGTTAATGAGAACCGGTGATTTAGTTGCCCGTATCGGTGGTGAGGAATTTGCCATTGTTTTGCCTTCAACTTCCAGCGAAAGCGCGCTTATTGTCGCCGAGCGCATTCGGGAAGCTGTAGAAAAAATTGTTTTTACGCATCGGAAACAGCGTATTAATTTGCGCATAAGCATTGGCGTGGCCGGATGGTTTCCAAAATCTGCTAAAGATAAAGAAAGTCTCATGGAAGCGGCGGATAAAGCGCTTTACGAGGCTAAGCGCACCGGCCGCAACCGCGTGGTCATGGCGCCGCCGCCCAAAAAACAAAAGCTGTAAATTTCACTTTAAATTTTTTGATGTGCGGTCTGCCTGCTTACTGGCCGGATGTGACTCTATAATTCATCAAAAAACGCGGTTAATATTTTTTGATGTCATGCAGTATTCTGTATGGCATTGCGGGAAATCATGAATTTTGTAAATTCGTAAAGAGCGGCGGCGAAGGAAATAAAAATAATAGCAAGTATTGCCCAATAATAAAATTCAAACCCTGCGGCCAGCGCCGCCAGCTTCAGCGCGACAAAAAACAAAATAGCAGTTTTGGGGTAAGGATAAACCAAGCGATGGCTCAGCCACAGGCACGCGGGGATGATGATTATCATCATCAGGATTATTTTAAATATAGATGCGATGGGCACATCCAGCAGGGCGTATTGAAAAAGAAGCACAGGAATGTAATGCAGAATGTAGACGTTGATGGAATGCTTCGAACAAAACGCTGTTATAGCGTTCGGTCTATTAAAAAATCTTTTGGCAAAAGAAAGCAAAAACATCAGGATAAACACACAGCTTAAAGGTGATACAAACCACATAAGTAAGGTTCCGATCAATAAATAAGTATCAAAATCCGGTAAAGCCAGTTTATCGTCAAACAGAGTATTGTGTTCAACGATTTTATACATTCCCTCGACTCCGGGCAGATAAACAAAGTGTATCAAAATTATGTATAATCCAAGAAAGATAAGTGTAAGCGTACCCCACATTTTCCAGCTGCCGATATCGCTGCGAGTATGCCATTCTTTTTTATAGACGTATAATCCAAATACGAAAAAAGGGATAAGCATCCAGATCTGAATGTTTTCAAAAAACACTGCCTTGCCCACCATGGTCCATCCGTTAAGAAGAATGCCATTCAGAACGTAAATCCAGGAAACAATCACGTAAATGATGCTCAGCGTCAAAGCAAAAAGAATTGTTTCAGTGATAATATTTTTCCGGCTCTCCGGCATGGCGGGTTTAACGGATTTTTTTATAAATGGCAGATACAGCAGGACAACTATAATTGTTACAAAGAAAAGCAGGGTTAAAAACCAGGTGTGATAAAAATCAAAGTGTATTTTATTGATCATGATGTCCGGATCGGTCATAAATATCAGAGGGATGTCTATGAAGGAGCGCCAGAAACCGATGAATGTATCCAGATAGGTAAGGCTTAAATTGCCCATTTTCCTGGACATGAGATACGGGAAAATATCACCCATGCAAAACACAAAAACTATTACCGGCACATAGAGCCGTAGAAATCTTTTTTTGATGTATTGTAATACGCCGACTTGCTTCAGGGAGGGGAAGATAAACAGCGCGGCAATAAAGATCACGCAGGGCATCATGTAAATATACATCACCCGGACGGCTGTTTCAAAAATCCTGGCCGAGCCTTCTTTATCTACCGTTGCCCACCAGAAGAGTATAGGATAAGCAAACGCCAAAATGGCGTGGTACACAACAACCTTGAAGACAAGGACGTTTCTGATATTATCAAGATATACGATACGGTTTTGTTCCGGTTGCATTCTATTCTTCAAAATAGCGTATCAATTCTTTATCATTAAGTATGGCAATCACAGCTTCGGTTAGAGCGTTAGCACCAGCGTAGTATCTTGCCATTTCACCAAACGGCGAGGCGCGGTGGATATTTTCTCCAATGAATTCTTTAGAATAGCCGTTGCCGGCGATAACTTTAAGTGTAATTACACAGCGTACCCCGGTCGCCTCTCTCAAAAGTTTTCCCTCAGTAACCGATAATTTCAAAGTTTTTGCAGAGTCGGGGGAAACTTTCATTTTTCTTTGTTCGAGTTCAGAGGCAAGCAGCTCAATTGCCTGGCCGGTCCACTCGTATAAATCGCCAACCCAGTTAATAGCCGGACCGGAGCGAAATACTTTCTGCGTGCCCGGGATTTGGGCATTAATTAGATTAATCGAACCGTTAGCTTGAAATTTTGGAACTAGCGCTGGTTCGATGTTAAAAGGTTTGACGACGTAGTTACGAGTGCAACCGGAAAAGATAACGGTGATTATCAAGAAAACAATTATAGATATCAATTTGAATCGCATAGTAAAATCTCCAATAACTGCATTATGATAATGTTAAATATACTTTATCGAAATTAAATTGCTAAAAGTAATGCGTTTTTTGAGCTTTTATTTTATGTTACGCTCGATTTCGCCAATCAGCGTTTCCGTCTGATTTTCCAGAAGGCCAAAGCCCATATCCTTTCTGTAAATGATATTCATTTTTTTATCAATAATTATGTAAACACGCTTGGAAAGCGGCAAAAGCCAGTGGTCGGCGTCATAGAGCTTGGCGATTTTGCCTTTTTCATCCACCAAAAGCGTCAGGTCATTGAGCTTGTGTTTGGCGATAAAGTTGCGATGCGATTCGGCCGAATCTCGGCTTAAGCCCAGAATTTTGATATTGCGTTCTTCGTACTTTTTGATGTTTTGTTGAAACTCAACAAATTCTTTAATTCAGAGGCCTGTATCGTCTTTGGGATAAAAGGCAAGCACTACACCGCGGTAATTTTTCAAAACTTCGCTAAGCGTCCATAATTTTCCGTCCTGATCAGGGAGAGTGAAATCCGTAGCGGCATTGCTTGCCGGGGCAGGCGGTTGCTGAACATCCGCCACTGCGTAGATTGATAATACTAAGAACATAAAAACAACTAAAATAATTTTTATTATGCGCATGTTTGCCTCCTTAATAATTTAAATTTTAAAGCAAAAAAACAGAATATTTACGTCAAATTAATAAAGATAAATTTAGCCCGTTATATTGTCAAATAGCCACCAACAACCATCTTTACTTGGTTCTGGTCTGGCTAATTCAAAACGTTTTAAAAGATTTCCGAGAATTTTAGCATCAACATCTCGATTATCAAGGCGCGATTTAAATTCTCGACGTGGAATCGGCCCACTATCGCGAATCTCTCTCAGTACTTCGAGTGCTTCGGTAATGTATGCTTTTTCAGATAATTTTTTTTGCCGTTTCATGAAAGCAATAAAGCGATTAAAGTTTTTAATAGGTCTCATTGCCATAACATATTTAAGAATATGTTCATCGAGTATATTAAATGTTTTATATTCAATTCTATGAAGATGAGAAATGTCACTTAACAACCATCTCTGTCTTACTCTTTTTTTCCCATCTGGAGTTAGATCGCGGCATATTAATATTTCTTTGGCTTTCTTATTTGCTAATGCAAACCCAAGCTCAAGAATCACGTTTGGCCGGAAAGACGTTACGTCGCAGATTACTAGAGAAGACTTTCTTGAGTAATATCTTTCCATAAATCTCGTGCGCCCTCGCCCTGAACTTGATCGCTAATATATATACGGACTGGAAGAAACTCTTCTAACTTTTTCTTTAAACCGTCAAAATGTTTCTTGACACGTTTGTTAGTGAAATTACATGCTAAGAAAATAGTACTCGCACTTTTGTTTTGTGTTTTACGTACAATTCTTTTTGACATTTTAAATCTTATTCTTTTCTAAATCATTAACTATAAAACTATATTCTTTTAAAAGCATTAAACAAGAGATTATGGATGAAATTGCTTGTAGCTAAATTTACTTCCGCAAAAAATCCCACTCCTAAAAATCTAGGTATTTATGTCAATTTATATTGGACTGCAAAACTTCTTATTATTTTGATCCTGCCGGGTGTATGCGTATTGCCTCCGGGACGCAATCTTCATTATTGTTTTCATTAGTTTCGGGTATTCTGTTTGCAGTGTCAACTTTAGCGCAAATAAAGTATGTGCCTGCCGGAATACCGGCAATGCCGTAGTCTTTTCTGGGTAGGGTGGCGGAGCCAAACCTCGCGCCGTCAAAAGGCGGAATGGTTTCAGTAATTAAAATTCTGTCTAGCAATCTGTCGTCAGGCGATACTTTTCTGTCTGCTGAAAGAAGTATATTGACTTCGCATCCGCGGACAGCGGCTCTTTTGGCGTTCAGAACCTGTCCGCTTACTCTGAATGCTGAAGGCCCCATGCCGGGATTATCAGGGTAAAGATCATTTGCTCCTCCTAAGCCCGAGCCGCTTATGCGTATCAAAAGATCAGGTTTCTCGGGTAGGGAAGGCACTTTTATTTTTGGAAGACCTGTGGAAGGTGTGGGCATTCCCGGATTTGGCCTCGGATCTTCCGCGTAACCTGTTATTAGAAAAATTAATAATCCCATAATGATGAATGCCGCGACGATTATTTTCTTGTATTTCATATTCATAAAAATTGCCTCCTTATATGAAGACTTAGCATTTGATGGGTTAAAATTACTATTTTTATAAAATACCTATTCGGGACGGCTTATTTTTTTTGCTGTCGCAAATAACTCCATCCCAGAAAGTTGATGCTTTTAGTTTTTTCGGTAAGCTTGCATTCGAAGGTATCGGTGATGTTGTTGAAGTGCAGGCAGGAATATTCTTCATCATAATCGTCGCCACAATATGTTTCGAATGTTTCGTTGCCGGGGACTTTTACCTGCAATTTATGTGTTTTTTTGTCGTATTGCCAGTTTGACGGGTTGAATTTTAAAAAACCGCCGGCAAATGTTAAAGTTCCATCCGCATTGAAAATTATCGACATCGGTTCCGCGCCGCCGCCCGGATAAGTCCAGACGCCTTCCGGGGGAGCGGCAGGCAAGGGGACAATCTTTTTTAATGTGCACGCGTTTAAGATAATGAGCACAAAGAGAATACCCCAAAGCATACTGCTTCTTATTTTTGAAGGGGTAGTTTGTGAATTAACCTGCATAACGCACCAAGCTAAAATGCTTACAAAATTTCAATTTATTATGCCGGAACTATTTGAAATTCCGCAGTTTATCGGGCGGAAATATAAAACAACTTTGCCTTTATTTTGTCAAACGATATTTGCTAATCTTTTTTAGCCTATTCTTTTGAAATTACGTGTCATTTTCCGCGCACAAGTTTATTGCCTTGACACCTCATGGACGTTTCCTTATCATTAATTAAGTTGTTTATTATATTAATATTTTTTATTAAATTTATAAACAAAGCATAAATTGTTTAAAGGATAATAATACATGTCAGGAGATTGAAATAATTATGACAAATTCATGAAAGGAAAGATATGATGAAAGCCACCATAATTTACGACAATATCGTTTCCCGAAATGATCTTCAGGCTGACTGGGGTTTTTCGGCGCTGGTAGAAGCTAAGGGGAAAAGAATTCTTTTTGACACAGGAGCGAGTGGGTCAATACTTTTATCAAACATGAAAACACTGGAGATTGATCCTGAAGCAATCGAAGATGTTTTTATTTCTCACGCTCATTTTGATCATACGGGAGGCCTGTCTGCTTTTCTGGATCAGAACAATAATGTTAGAGTTTGGATTCCGCGTTCTTTCCGGGGAGTTAAAAACGCGAAAGAGGTTATTGAAATACAAAAATCAAAAAAACTTTACGATGGAATTTATTCCACGGGAGAATTAAAGGGAATAGAGCAATCTCTTTGCGTTGAAACCAAAAGAGGTATTGTAATTATAGCAGGATGTTCGCATCCGCCAATAGAAGAAATAATCAGCTCGGCTTCCGAATTCGGCAAGGTTTACGGAATTATAGGGGGCTTGCATGGGAACAGACCTGAATCGTTGAATGGCCTGGGATTGATTTGTTCAACCCACTGCACTCAATATAAACAGGAGATAAAATCTCTCTACCCTGATCAGTATATTGAAGGCGGCGCGGGAAAAGTTATTGAAATTTAGTAATGCCTCATTTCAAATAAAATTGTGGCTAGTATCTGCTTTAATATTTTCTTTCAGTTTCTTTCGATGAAATCAAAGGCGTATTTGTATTCAATTTTTTCAAAGACAAAAAGATAAAGAAAACATATTTTTTTTAAATCAAATTAAGCAAAATCGAGAATATGAAAACTCCCGCTTGGGTTTAAATGGTTCAACATGTTATGAATTACACTGATTCGTACTAAATACATGGTTTGTAGATTAAAAGGCATATCAATGCGTTGGTTCTTGAATTGAATTCTTTGGCCTTGTTTTAATCTTAGAACGAACTGTCTTTCCATATTGTGAGATATATCAAAACCATTGATATAGCCCGTTGAACCAGGATAATGAATCATTAGAAAAGCATTTCTGCTGGTTCCACAGCCTAAATCAAAGATTTGATCGTCTGATTGTATTACTATGTTCCCAATGGCTTTTTTATAAAATCTTTGTAAAAACCTAATGAGCCTATGTTCATTGCCTTGTCGTAATTTTTGGCAGTTAACTCGCTTAACTGAATATCTGAATCGAGATATAGCGTAATATTTTTTATTTGCGTTTATGCCAGCTTAGTATCTTCTTCTTCAATCTCATCACGTCCGGTGATCATCGACACAGTGTATGCCCAGGGAGTTTTGCCTGTGGTGGTCATATAAATATGTATCACCAGAAAGATAAGCATCAAAAATGCGCAGATCGTATGAATAATCGCGAATGCTTCAAAAGATATGGGCAAACCCATAGCCTGGAGCTCGTTGTAAAAAAAACAAACCAATCCGCTGATTATAAGAACTGGGAACACAATTAATAAAATATACAGATAACTTAGCCTTTGCAATGGATTTAATTTTGCTTCTGGCTTTTTCTTAAAAGGGTGCGGTTCATCATAAAATATACCTATTAGGTAGCAGCGGATTACTTTATCGAGATCTTTAAGTGTTGGTATGTATTGTCTCCACTCATGAGTGTATATATGCCAGACAATAGCGAAAAGGGTTGTTATTATCATCGTCCAAGCGGCAAATGCGTGAAGCTCATACGCGTCTTCATAGCCGAATATTTCGTAAGTTCCGTGTAGTTCAAAACCGGTTAGCAGAAGAAAAATTATTAAAGCCGCCTGTAACCAATGCCATAACCTTTCAGTGCCTTGATACATAATAACTTGCTTCATTTTACTTACTCCTTTTCAACCGGAAAATTAAACGTCCAAAACCATGTGCCAATACGCCAATGATTGAGAGAATAAACAATGACCAGCCAATAATATCCAGCCATTTAACCCGATCACGTCCCGGAAGGTAGAAACCCGCAACGCTGGCAAGACGCCCGTTACGAGCGTGACAGGCCGCGCATTGCAAAGAGTTCTCTTTCGGCGCGACCATGTGCGTAACAGGCCAATACATTGCTGTATCAACAAAATCAATTTTTCCGCTGAATTTTTCTCCCGATTCAGCCATGCCGACTTCCACTGACTTCTGCCAATTATAATCTGACCAGTAAGCACCGCTACCTTTGGGGCCAAACAGCTTACTTATGACGAAACGGTTAGTCTCCGCGTCGTAAACCTGGCGGCCCTGGAAATACTTGAAGGGAAAAATTCTCGCTTCCGGGTCATTATAATCGCCCAGAGGTTGATTAATTTCAACTGGACGGCTAGCCGGAAGAGTGTCTTTCATAGTTGTATATTTCATTGCGCCATTGTACCAGGCATAAATGGGAGTGACATTTTTTCCCCAGACCATATCCCCTTTCATCGTGTTATAAATGGGGTTTCCGTCAGTGTCTTTTTTGGTTATTGGTTTTTTGTCAGCTGTAAATTTTCCTGCTGTTGACCAATCCCACGACATCAACGTGCTTACCGAGCTCCGCGCAAAACCGGGGATGTGGCACGCCTGACAGGAAACTTTGTCCGTGTGGTCATTGAGTTTAGCCGAGTTTTTGTGGGGTGTCGCTCCATGACAAGATTCGCACGAAAGATGGCTTCCGAGCGCTGTCGCTTGACGATTTAATAAAGCGCGTTTTGTGTAATACCTGCCTGACATTTCGTGATTAACCGTTGTATGACAGTCGGTACATGTAAGGTTTGCGCCTTCTTTAGACATGTGAACGTCCAGATCTCTATTGGCTGAGAGGATTGAAGAATTCAAATCTCCATGTTTAACCCCATCGCCGCCGCCGCCATAGAAATGGCACGCGCCGCAATTTTTTAAAGTAGGTTTACCTACGGACTTTGCCGCTAGATTGAGATTGACTGGCTTAAAGACTTTACCGCCAAATTCCTTCTGCTTATAAGCAGGATGTCCGCAATCCGTAGGGAATTTCTTGTATTGGCCTGAATGTTCATGACATATTAAACAGTCAACATTTTGTTGAGCCGTGAAATCAAATTTTTCATCTTTCCAACCGTAACCGGCATGGCAGCTGGTGCACCTGCACCAGTTAGTACGCGGGGAAATTCAGAAGTTGTTTATAATACGGGCTTTGCCCATTCCCTCCTTTCCCATCTTGTCTAATCCCCAAGTCCAGTGGATATTATTTTGAACTTGTTTTGCTGCCTCGGTGTGGCAAGTAAGACATGCCTTGGTTGCGTCGGGCCCTTGTTTCATGTGCTGATTGAGGATAATGAATTTGGCGTGGTCCGCAGTCGGTTTTGATACAGTAGATAATTTCTGAACGTCGGATTTGCCAGAAGACGAGGATGCCCAACAAATACTTGTCAGTAAAACGAATGACAGGCAACCGATAATAAAGCATGTCTTTCCACGAGTGATCGATCTAGTTTTAATTATCATATTAAGCCCCCCATTTTTAATTTTAACGAAAAATCGAGCAAGTTTTAACTTATTTTTTTATAACAGCGATTTAACAATATTTCAATAATATAATGCATTCTGGCAAAAATTCTTTTCAATTCATAAGCACTATGTGCTTGACTGTTCTTTCTGATATATAGTAATCCAAAGCTCCCGGAAAAATTATGAAAACAAAAATATATGATTTACTTTCTTCTGTAAAACTTACTGTAACCCTCTTTTTGGTAATTGCCGCAAGCTCAATTTTTGGTACGATTATAGAGCAAGGTTTAACGCCAGATAAATACAGGCAAATATTCGGCGAAACATTTTTTCATGTCCTAAAATTTTTCAACATTTTTGATCTTTATCATTCTTGGTGGTTCACTTTTCTTTTAATTTTATTATCGGTAAACCTTATCGCGTGTACCTTAAAGCAAATTCCGCGTGTCGCCAAAATAACAATTAAATCAGGAAAGAAAATCGACGATTCTTTGTTTACGTCGTCACAGATCATGAATACCTTGTACTTTAAAGAACCCCAATCGGATATTGAAAAAAGAGTGAGCTTGTTTCTGAAATCTATTTCAAATTCTTTAACCCGAGTAAGTAACAACGGCGTTTTTTATTATTTTATTGAAAAAGGCAAGTTTTCCAGGTTTGGAATGATTCTGGTGCATGTCAGTGTGCTCTTCATTTTTGCAGGTGGGTTAATCGGCGCCATATGGGGGTTTGGTGGTCAGATGAATCTGGTCGAAGGCGGAAAATCCGATACTGTATATTTATTCGGGAATGAAGGCACAAAGAAACTCGACTTTTATGTTGCTTGCGATAATTTTTCCTTGAAATATTATAAAAACGGGATACCCAAAGAATATAAAACGGTCCTGACCATAATAAATGAGGATAAAGAAGTGTTTAAAAGCGTGATCAGGGTAAATCATCCTCTGACTTATAAAGGTTTTAAATTTTCACAGGCTTCCTTTGGCGTTGCCGGCGCCTATAATTTCCGGGTTAAAGTAATAAATATGACCACAAAAGAAGAGAACCTTTTAACGCTGGATATGATGAACAAAGTCCCCGTTTCCGGTAATGATTTGTCGTTTGCCGTGGCTAGGTTTGAATCCGATTATATGGGGCAAGGCCCAGCAGCGCTTGGTGTTTTAATAAAGCCGGGTGAGGAACACGATATATTTTGGTTGAATAAAAACTCGCCAATACAAAGAGGCGATTACGTTTTTATGTTAAATGATTTTGATATCGTTTATTATTCCGGCATACAGGTTAACAAAGATCCGGGTGTTATTCTCGTCTGGATCGGTTTTATCCTGATTATTGTAGGATTTATATCAAGTATTTTTTTTGAACATATAAGAGTATGGGTTCGCGTATCAACAGAAAAGGAAGGATGTGAAATTTCTATCGCGGCGAGTACTAGTAAGAATAAAGATATTTTTAAGGAGAAAATAAACAGAATGATTACAGAATATCTGGAAGGCGAAACAGCATGAATGACACTTTTATTGTCAGCATAGTCACGTTTCTTTATTTTCTCTCGGCCTTTATCTTTCTTGTTTCCGTTGTTTTCCGGAAAGATAATGCGGAAAAGATAGCAACAGTGGTTGCCGTCGGTGGTCTTATGCTCCATTCGCTGGCGTTGATTATCCGATGGATACATTCGTATCAGTTGGGAATAGGACATGCCCCGTTGTCAAATTTTTATGAATCTCTCGTCTTTTTTTCTTGGTCAATCGTTTTTATTTTCTTGCTCATAAGAAAACAATATAAGAATAGTCTTATAAGTATGTTTTCTGTATTCTTTGCGTTTTTAATACTTGCGTATGTATCTTTATCAAACACTCTGGATTGTCAGATCCAACCGTTGATTCCTGCTCTTCAAAGCAACTGGCTTATAAGCCATGTGATTAGTTCTTTTCTTGCATATGGATGTTTCGCCATCGCGTTCGGCTTGAGCATTCTTTATCTTTTGAAAAAAATAATTAATAACAATATCGTCAACCTGTTGCCAGACACAGCCTTTTTGGATGAAATAACTTATAAGATAATATCAATTGGATTTGTATTACTGACGCTGGGAATAATAACGGGTGCTGCCTGGGCTGACCGCGCGTGGGGAAGATACTGGGGTTGGGATCCTAAGGAAACCTGGTCATTGATAACGTGGTTTATATATGGTGCCTTTCTTCATGCCCGCCTTGCGAGAGGATGGAGGGGTATTAGGATGTCATTGATTTCAATAGTAGGTTTTGCCTGTGTTGTTTTTACTTATCTGGGAGTTAATTATATACTCGCTGGCCTCCACAGCTACCTGGAATATTAAAGTGTATTTACCTCTATCTAATTGAAACAAAAAGATTTATTAAGAAAAATTATGGTAATTTTTTTGAGGAGAGAGAGGTTTTATTTATTAGCCAAAGATTAACAGAAAATTATATACTTCTTTTTTTCTTCAATGCCTTTAGAATTACGCGTTATTTCCCGTGCCAAAGTTTATTGCCTTGACACGTTTCGGGTGTTTATTTATTATCTTCTGTGAAATGTTATTATCAGGAGGTAAATGCCATGAGTGACCTTACCGCATTGAATAAAACTCATTATTTTATTATGAAGCGAATGGTAGACACTGGCCAAGCTCCTCACTATACGGAAATAGCTAAAGAGCTTGAAGTTTCCATGGAAGAAGGACGCCAGAATCTGCGCGAACTTTTTTCTAAGGGAATTCCCGGCTGGTTGGCGCCCGGCACGGATTTTATTGCTTCTTTTGCTCCTTTTAATAATCAGCCCACGCAGTTTCGCATCACCATCGACAGACAACAAAAATGGTTTGGCCAATGAGCTTTTGAATCGCTGGCGGTCAGCTGGCTTTTCCCGGGCAAAATAGTAAATATAGATACCCCGTGTCTGGATTGCGGCGAATCTATGCATCTGGAAGTCCGTGACGGGGTGATTTTAAAAGTTGATCCTAAGGAAATAATTGGCTATGTAGCCGTGCCTTTTGCGCGATGGATGGAAAATATAAGTTACGCCTGATCGACGATGACATTCTTCCGGTCGGAAGAACATCTTCGTAATTGGGCGCAATTTAAACCGGGTACGGAAGAGGGCATATTCGCTCTTCCGGATTTGCTTAAATTATTTTCGGGACAGATGTTTAGGCGGCGGCTGGATCCTGATTATTTTTCCCATATGCGTGAATATATGATGGAGTGGGTAACCACGATGCAAGAAATCGGCAAAACCGGACCCTTTTGGTCACTGAGAAAAACCTGATGTTTACCGCTAATAGTTCCATAATTTATGAGCGATAAAAACGGTGGAGATGTTCTGCCTGAGCAGGCATTAAATAAATACTCGAAGAGAAAGCGGAAACAACAAGTATTAGCTGGAAATATTTATTAACTTGACGCGGATACTCCTCATGTACTCAAATAAAATTTGAGTCGTATCAAGTCTGGCAAGAGAGAATATGGAAGACCATGAACTAAGCTATAAAAGCAACAGTATTTTTTGTTCTGTCCGTGCTGATAAAGTAACGGAAAAGGAACAATATGTTCCGGATCACGCTTTAATTTACATTCTTTCCGGCAAGCTGGATATCACTGAGGCTGATTCGCGAAATGTTTTAAAGCGGGGAGATACCATTTTTGTCCGTAGAAACACTCTGGCAAAATTTACTAAGTATCCAGATGACAATGGAGAAAATTTTAAATCCCTGAGTATTTTTATAAAAAAACCGTTCCTCAAAGATCATCTGGCAGAAAATAGCGTTGATACTAAGCTCGGCAATCACGGCTGCAATTATGTTAATGTAAAAAGAGTAACTTCCACGCCGCTGATGAAAAATCTTTTTGATTCGCTTTATCTTTACTTTGATTCCGGATTGAAGCTGGGTAAAGAATTGAGCGAGATCAAGACAAGTGAAGCAGTCTTACTTTTGCTGCAGATAGATTCTTCCTTATATCATTTAATTTTTAACTTTACCGAACCCGGTAAAATAGACCTTGAAGAATTTATGTGTAAAAATTTCATGTTTAACGTGCCTCTGGAAACTTTTGCCAAAATGACGGGCAGAAGCCTTTCGACATTTAAAAGAGATTTCGAAAAAATATTTGATCAGTCTCCCAGTCGGTGGCTTAAGAAAAAACGCCTGGAGTTTGCTCATTACCTGATCAAAGAAAAACATAAAACTCCATCCGACGTTTATCTGGAAGTTGGCTTTGAAAATTTATCCCATTTTTCGTCGTCTTTTAAGGAGGTTTACGGTTATAATCCGTCATCTCTTTACGATGACCCGTACAACAAAGTAAGTTTGGCCTCCTAGCAGTAACGGAGAAACTAGCATTCGTTTTATGATTATCATTAACAAAAATATTTTGTAAAAAAAGAGTTTTAACCATGCCTTATATTTTCGATATCAGTAAACGTCAAAAAGAACTATCTCAGTGTGAATGGGATATAACTCAAATTGAAGCGCGTTTTGGCAAGCTTGTCAGTAACGGTATTACCCCAAAAACATTCGACCGGGAAAAAACGTTGCGCGAGAAAGAAACGATTCTTGAGCGCGTGCAACACCGGGCGGAAGAGTATTGCTATCTTACCAGAAATTGCGCCAAAGGTGCCGCGACAGCTTTATTTGAAGAGTTCGGATTAGGCAATATGGAAATCATAAGAGGTTTGTCCCCGTTTCCCGGTATTGCCATGTCCGGCGGAATTTGCGGTCCGGTTGCTGGAGGAATGATTGCTCTGGGATTATTTTTTTCCAATAAGAATGCAACAGAACATGATGCTACCAAAGCTTATATGTATTCGCGAATATTCATTAGAAAATACGAAGAGGTTTTCGGCAGTTTGTATTGTCCGGATATTCAAAAAAAGTTACTGGGGAAATACTTCGATCCCATGGCCAGTATGGAAAATTTTAAAGAATTCAATTCCAGCAACGCGCGAGAAAAATGTGTTTTAGCGCCGGGAATAGGCGCTCGGATTGTCGCGGAAATTATCATCGATAGCATGAAGGAATAATCAAATAATGGTATTTTTAACTCGAACGGCCGTCAATGTAAGAGGATTATAAGAAATATGGAGGTTTCCAATGTATAAACTGAAATTTAACGAGAAGGTCTGCGCGACATGTCCTTCCAGCGATTGTCTTTTGAAGTGCCAGTATATGACTTTCAGCGGGCATAAGGAAGCGCACGCGGAAATGATGAAAATTGTCCGCGGCAAGGATTCGCGTGTCTTGCACGAATGCGTGACCTGTTATGCATGCGAGGAATATTGCAAAAGAGGCAACCATCCATTTTATCTCATTTCTGAGCGGCGCGAAGAAAAGGGCATGCTCACCGCGGCGCGCCCCATTACCAATCAGTGGATTAATATGACTGAGATGCAGGGTAAATATTTGGTGGGTGATGTCAAAGACAAAGCTCTCTCTTGTTGCTACATTGCCGAACTGGGAGCTTTAGGCACGGGAGAAATTTTTAAGGATGTCGCTACCGCCGGCGCCTTCGGCGCGGAATTTATGTGCCCGGCGGTGCACACGCACTTCGCGCAAATGTCAGTAATCAAAGAACGCTTGCCCGTGGTCATCGATAATTTCCGTAGGCTTGGCGTGAAAGAAGTTATCTGCCTGCATGATGAATGCTACGGAACTTTTACTTCGATTGCTTCCGCTTATGGGATGGAAGTTCCTTTCAAACCGGTTTATTACATGGATTTTCTTCTGGAGAGGATGAAGGAGCTCAAAAGCAAAATAAAACCGCTTAATATAAAGGTTGCGTATCAGCGTCCGTGTTCCAACCGCCTTATTCCCGATAAGCTTCCGTTGGTCAAAAAGATACTGAATTTAATCGGCGTGAAAATGCCAAAAAGAGTTTACCAGGATGAAAATTGTCTTTGTTGCGGCGAAGTCATCCGCTCTGTTTCCGGCTATAAGCTGGCGGATGACGTGCAGAAGCGAAATATTGACGATATGCTGGAGGCGGGAGCCGAATACTGCATGTTCAATTGTCCCGCTTGCCAGGTGGCGCTTTCGGAAAAAGTCAGTAAAAGAGGATTAAAACCGATTCACATAATCGATTTATGTAAAATGGCTATTGGGGAAAAAGAAAGGGAGGTGGCCTAATGAGTGATGTCCTGAAATCCCTTATCGATATTGTCGGAGAAAGAGGCGTATCGAACGCGCCCGAAGAACTCTGGTTCTATTCGCGCGACCCCGGCGTTTTGGAACCGCACAAGCCTGATTATGTGGTTGCGCCAAAAACTACCGAACAGGTGCAAAAGATTGTCCAGCTTGCTAACCGGGAGAAAATTCCCGTTGTACCGATGGGTAACGGCATGGCGCTGACCGGCCTGGTTATTCCGCTGAAAGGCGGAATTGTCCTGGATATGAAACGGATGAACAAGATTTTAGAAGTCAACGAAAAAGCCCGTTACGTTGTTATGGAGGGAGGAACTTCGCAGGGCGTGCT
This sequence comes from Syntrophaceae bacterium, assembly GCA_016928765.1. Lineage (GTDB taxonomy): Bacteria > Desulfobacterota > Syntrophia > Syntrophales > Smithellaceae > UBA4810. The sequence continues at coordinate 439 of JAFGKC010000027.1, read as the reverse complement.
CAAAGCGTATCTGGAGGAAAATTATCCGCACCTTCGTCACAGTATTCCCGACGCACCGCCCACAACAACCATTGCCGCCAATGTCGCGTTACACGGGCAAGGGCGCTTGACCAATCAATATGGTTTCAACTCCGACATGGTTACGGGCATGGAAGTCGTTTTGCCTACGGGAGAAATTTGCCTGATCGGCTCCCCGTCTTTAGGCCCTTACTGGTTTTCCAAGGGGCCCGCTTTGCCCGACCTTTCGGGGTTATTTTTGGGCTGGCTGGGCGCGACGGGTATTATCACCAAGTTGGGTATGCGGCTATATCCCAACAAAAAGATACGTGATGTCGAATTATTTGTTACCGATAGGGTAGAACTTGTGCCGGAAATTCTCTATAAGCTTTCTCATTTGGAGATGCTCGAAGACGTGAATGTCTGGTTTCAGCCGAAGCCC
>JAFGKC010000003.1 GCA_016928765.1 Syntrophaceae bacterium | reverse complement strand
TTGAATTTTGTTTTTTCTGAGGGCGGCAAATGGTTTAGCGAGTGCCTTAAAGAAGGAGGAAACGCTGATTTTTCCATCGAAAAGGCGGATGTTAATTGCCTGATAACAAAAACATCGGACACGGTTTTTATCAAAGGGAATCTTTCCGCTACTGTAAATACTAACTGCGGCCGTTGCCTCGAAGAAACAAACATCCCTGTTTTCTCCGAGTTCGTTTATACATTGGTGCCGCAGGAGCCTCAAAACAAGGAAGAGTGGGAGCTGAACAAAGAAGAGTTGGAAATAAGTTTCTATCATGGCGATTTTATTGATCTAACCCCTATTGTTTGCGAGCAGGTTATTTTACAAATACCGATTAAGCCCCTGTGCAGCAAAGATTGCAAAGGATTATGCCCGCAGTGCGGCACAAACCTGAATTATGATAAATGTGATTGCCCGCGCGGTTGTGTAGATAGCCGGATGGCTGCGTTAAAAGATTTTAAAATAAATAATTAATAAAAAGAGGATAATTAATATGCCAAATCCAGTAAAAAGACATTCTAAAACCAGGCGTAACACCAGAAGGGCGCATGACTTTCTGAAACCAGCTTCTTTATCTTTATGCCCACAGTGTAATCAGCCTAAACTGCCCCATCGTGTATGTCCGACATGCGGAGTTTATCGGGGTAAAGATTATAAAAAACCGGAAAAAGCCGCCTAATATTTAATAAAGAATCTGACGGCTGATAAAATCCCAGAAATAATCAGGGAAAAACCTGCAAAGCCAGGATATTTCCGGTAACAAAAAAAATGAGGAAATATTTTTAAAAAACAGGTAAGTAGCGCTATCTGTTTCAATTATTTAAGTAATAATAGAATAGAGGAGGATTTATAAATGACACTAGAAGAACGAGTTATCAAGGTTGTTATGGAACAGCTGGATGTAACTAAGGAAGAATGCGTTCCGGAAGCATCTTTTATCGATGATCTGGGCGCGGATTCGCTGGACCTTGTCGAACTGATTATGGAAATGGAAGAAGCTTTCGGCATTGAAATAGCGGATGAAGAGCTGGAAAAGATCCGTACAATTAAAGACATTCTCGAATTTTTAAAAAGCAAAGGCATTAACTAGTTTCGTTTAAGGTATTTATTAATGAAAAGGCGCGTTGTTGTCACAGGCCTGGGAGCCCTTACGCCCGTTGGTAATTCCGTAGAAGAATCATGGGAAGGGGTTATCTCGGGAAAATCAGGCATTGGCCCGATTACCAAATTCGACAGCACGACACATAAATCACAGATCGCCGGAGAGATTAAGAATTTTGACCCTTTGGCGTTTGTGGATAAACAGGAAGCACGTCGCCTGGATGACTTTATTTTATACGCCATCGCCGCCTCTGAAATGGCAATGCAGGATGCGGGTTTAAAGATCAGCCCGGAAATCTCAGAGCGTGTCGGGGTTATTGTCGGCTCCGCCATCGGCGGCCTTTCCACGCTGGAACGTGAAATAAAACATCTTTGGGAAAACAATCTGCGTAAGGTGTCGCCTTTCGCGGTACCGTCAATTCTGGCAAATCTGGCATCCGGCCATGTCTCCATTCGTTTCGGCGCTAAAGGCCCGATCAATTGCGCGGTAACCGCCTGCGCGGCGGGAACGTCGGCAATCGGCGATGCCTATAGAACCATCGCTTACGGAGACGCTGACGCCATGATCACCGGCGGAGTCGAAGCGGCTATTACCCCTCTTGCCGTTGGCGGTTTTTGCGCGATGCGCGCTCTTTCCACGCGCAATGATGAGCCGCTGAAAGCCAGCCGTCCCTTTGACCAGGGGCGTGACGGTTTTGTCATCGCCGAAGGCTGCGGCATATTAATTCTGGAAGAATTATCTTTCGCTCAAAAAAGAGGCGCGCGTATTTACGCGGAACTTATCGGCTACGGAACTTCTTCAGATGCTTTTCACATGGCGGCTCCGCCTCCCGGAGGGGAAGGCGCGGCGCGCAGTATGCAAGCCGCGATTAAAGACGCCGGATTAAACGCGTCAGATATCGATTATATCAACGCGCACGGCACATCAACGCCGCTAAACGATTTATATGAAACACAGGCAATCAAAACCGTCTTTAAGGATCATGCCAAGAAGCTGATGGTCAGCTCAACAAAATCAATGACCGGCCACATGCTCGGCGGCACAGGCGGCGCGGAGGCGATCTTTACAATTAAAGCCATAGAAAATGGAATAATTCCGCCGACAGTAAATTTTGAGAATCCCGATGCCGAGTGCGACCTTGATTATGTTCCCAATACCGCTAGAAAAGCGCAAATCAACACGGGCATGTCCAATTCTTTTGGATTCGGCGGAGTTAACGCCGTTTTGATATTTAAAAAATATTCGGCCTGAAGAAAATTAAAAGCGAGGAAGGAAGTTACTTTTCATGTCTTTTTTAGAAAAAATCGACCCGGAAATAAACCAGGCCATTAAATCAGAAGCACGCCGTCAGGCGCAGAATATCGAGCTTATCGCTTCGGAAAACTTTGTCAGCGAAGCGGTTCTGGAAGCTCAGGGCTGCATCATGACCAATAAATACGCCGAAGGCTATCCCGGCAACCGTTATTACGGCGGTTGTGAGTTTGTAGATGTGGCGGAAAACCTTGCCATTGAGCGCTGTAAAAAACTTTTTGGCGCGGACCATGTAAACGTCCAGCCTCATTCCGGCACGCAGGCGAACATGGCGGTTTATTTCGCCGCGGTTCAGCCGGGCGACACGGTTTTGGGAATGAATCTCTCGCACGGCGGGCATTTATCGCACGGCAGTCCTGCTAATTTTTCCGGCAAGTTTTACAAAATGGTTGCTTACGGTGTTGACCGCGAAACGGAAACAATCGACTATGAAGAAGTAAAAAAATTAGCGCGCGAACACAAACCCAAATTGATTATCGTGGGCGCCAGCGCTTATCCGCGGATGATTGATTTTACGAAATTCCGGGAAGCCGCCGACGAAGTGGGCGCGGTAATTATGGCCGACATCGCGCATATCGCGGGGCTTGTAGCCACAGGACTTCATCCCACGCCTATCCCTGTTTGCGAATACGTGACCACCACAACGCACAAAACATTACGTGGCCCGCGCGGCGGTCTGATTATGTGCAAACAAGATTATGCCAAAACGCTTAATAGCCGTGTTTTTCCCGGTTCACAGGGCGGACCGCTGATGCATATCATCGCGGCAAAAGCAGTGGCTTTTAAAGAAGCGCTCGCGCCCGAATTCAAGGAATACCAAAAACAGATTATTAAAAACGCTCAGGCAATGGCGGATGAATTGAAAAACCAGGGTTTCCGCCTGGTATCCGGTGGAACAGACAATCACCTGATGCTGGTTGACCTGACGTCAGCTGGTGTCACCGGCAAAGAAGCGCAGGAAACACTGGATCGCGCCTGCATCACGGTAAATAAAAACGGGATTCCTTTTGATACCAAAGGTCCTCAGATAACCAGCGGGATCCGCATCGGCACGCCCGCGGTGACAACCAGGGGAATGAAAGAACACGAGATGCGCCAGATCGCTTCGTGTATTGCCGACGTCATAAAAAATATCAATAACGAAACAAAAATCAAGGCTGTGGCTGAGAAAATAAAAAGTATTTGCGCGAAATTTCCTCTCTACCAGCATAGAATTTAATGCCGGCAAGCCGTGAATTTCTCAGCACACAAAAAGCGTGGCAGTGATGGCCGGAAAAAAAATTTCTAAAAGTATTCCCCAAAAAACAGCCAGAACAAGACCGGATTGGGACACTTACTTTCTGGATATTGTGGATTTGGTATCCCGCAGAAGCACTTGTCTGCGCCGGGCGGTCGGAGCCGCGCTCGTGCGTGACCGCCGGATTCTTGCTACCGGCTACAACGGCGCGCCTTCTAAACTGAAGCACTGCCTCGATATTGGCTGTCTGCGGGAGAAATTAAACGTTCCTTCCGGCGAGCGTCATGAACTGTGTCGGGGATTGCACGCGGAACAAAACGCCATTATTCAGGCGGCTTTTCACGGCGTCAGCGCTAATGGCTCGACCCTCTACTGCACAAATCACCCGTGCGTTATCTGCGCGAAAATGATAATCAATGCGGGCGTAACGCGAGTTGTTATCCGTGACGGCTACAGCGATAAGCTGGCGGCGCAAATGCTCAAAGAAGCGGGAATCGAAGTGACAAAGCTTCAAACTTCAAAGGAAAGTAAAAAATGAAGTGTCCTTTTTGCGGCCATGGAGAAAATAAGGTTATCGATTCGCGCATCAGCAAGGACGGCAAAGCAATTAGGCGGCGGCGCGAATGTCTGGCTTGCGAAAAACGCTTCACTACATATGAATACGTGGAAGACATTCTGCCCATGGTGGTGAAAAAAGACGGGCGGCGCGAGGCATTTGACCGGATGAAAATCCGCAACGGCGTGATGAAGGCCTGTGAAAAACGCCCGATCAGCATGGAGGCGATGGAAAAAATTGTGGATACTGTGGAACAGATCTGCCAGGAATTTCAGGGCGATGAAATTCCGTCCACGGTTATCGGAGAAAAAGTCATGGATGGATTGAAGGCGCTCGACGGCGTGGCCTATGTCCGTTTCGCTTCGGTTTATAGGCAATTCCGCGATGTGGGGGAATTCATGACGGAACTGAAAGATTTGTTAAATAAAGAAAAAAAGTAGCTTATGTTTACGGGAATTATCGAAGGCCTGGGCATAATAAAACGCCTGAACATGAAAGGCGCGGACGCCGTTTTGGAAATTGAATCCGCGATCGACATGGCTGGTGTGGCGCTTGGCGACAGCATCGCCGTCAACGGCGCGTGTCTTACCGTAACCGCTAAAAATCAAAATATTTTTCATGCCGACGTTTCCGCCGAAACACTGGATAAAACAAATCTGAAACAGCTGCATCCCGGCACTAAAGTAAACCTGGAAAAATCACTGCGTGTCGGGGGTTATCTGGGCGGGCATTTCGTTCTGGGGCACGTGGACGGCACCGGCCGCGTTCTTTCCAAAACGCAAAAATCCGGCTCGGTCATTTTCGCTATTCAGACAGACGAAGCTCTTTCGCGCTATATCGTGGAGAAAGGTTCGGTAGCTATCGACGGCATCAGCCTCACCATAAACAAAGTGGAAAAGGGCAAATTTTATGTTAATATAATTCCCCATACTGCGGAAAAGACCACGCTGCTTAGCAAAAAAGAGGGCGACACAGTCAATATTGAAACGGATATTCTGGGTAAATACGTGGAAAAACTGTTGCAATCACCGCGGGGAATAGATAATGATTTTCTGGAAAAACACGGTTTTAAATAGATAAGGATAATAAAGTAATGGCTATAAGTAAAATTTCAGAAGCAATAGAGGATATTCGCAACGGGAAAATGGTCATTCTCGTGGACGACGAAGACCGGGAAAACGAGGGCGATCTGTGCATGTCCGCGCAGTTCGCGTCACCGGAAACAATAAATTTCATGGCTCGTTACGGACGCGGACTAATCTGTTTATCCATGAGCGAAGAAATGGCAGACAAACTGAACCTCAAACCAATGGTCCAGGACAATAAAGCGCGTTTCGGCACGGCATTTACAATTTCCATTGAAGCGCGAGAAGGCGTCACCACGGGAATTTCCGCCGCCGATCGGGCGACAACAATCAAAGCCGCGGTTAATCCTGAAGCCAAAGCCGAAGATTTAGTTAGTCCCGGTCATGTTTTTCCGATCCGCGCCCGCAAAGGGGGTGTTCTGGTGCGCACCGGCCAAACCGAAGGCTCGGTTGATTTATGCCGTCTTGCCGGTTTAACGCCCGCCGGTGTCATCTGCGAGATAATGAAGGATGACGGAACAATGGCGCGCATGCCGGACCTGGAAGATTTCGCGCGTGAGCATAAACTTAAAATAGTAACCATTGCCGATTTGATTGACTACCGCCTGCAGAACGAATCGCTTATAAAGCGAGTGGCCGAAGCATCCATTCCCACTTTGTATGGCGGAGATTTCAAGGTTATTGTCTACGAAAACGATGTTGACGACTTCCAGCACATTGCGCTGGTTAAAGGCGAAATAAGCAAGGAAGACGAGGTTCTGGTGCGCGTGCATTCAGAGTGCTTAACGGGCGATGTTTTCGCGTCGGCTCGCTGCGATTGCGGCGATCAGCTGCACCGCGCGATGGAAATGGTAAACAAGAAAGGAAAAGGCGTTATCGTTTATATGCGGCAGGAAGGCCGCGGCATCGGACTGGTCAACAAAATCAAGGCATACGCTCTGCAGGAATGCGGTCACGACACTGTGGAAGCCAATATCGCCCTGGGCTTCAAGCCGGATTTACGCGATTACGGAATCGGCGCGCAAATTCTTGTTGACCTGGGCGTGCATAAAATGCGATTAATGACCAATAATCCCAAGAAAATAGTGGGATTGGAAGGATACGGGATTGAAATCACCCAGAGAGTTCCGCTGGAAATTCACCCGAATGAAAACAACATAAAGTATATGAAAACCAAACAGGATAAAATGGGGCATCTTCTCAAAATATAAAAATGTAAGGATGGTAACTAATCATGCCGAAAATAATTGAAGGAAAAATCGTCGCTAAGGGAATGAAGTTTGGCATCGTGGCCAGCCGTTTCAACGATTTTATTTGCAGCAGATTGATTGACGGAGCGTTGGACGCTTTGACCAGAGCCGGCGCGGACGAAAAAGATATTGCCATATATAAAGTTCCCGGTTCTTTCGAGCTGCCGTTGGCCGCCAAAAAGCTGGCTAAGTCCAAGCGTTTTGACGCGGTTATTTGTTTGGGCGCGATAATCCGCGGCGCTACTCCTCATTTCGAATACATCGCCTCTGAAGTATCCAAAGGTATCGCGAATGTCGGACTGGAAACGGAAGTTCCGGTTGTTTTCGGAGTCCTGACAACTGATACAATTGAGCAGGCAATCGAAAGAGCGGGCACAAAATCCGGCAACAAGGGCGCAGACGCGGCAATGACGGCAATCGAAATAGTTGACTTGTTCAAAAATATTTAGTGCCTGATAACTCAAAAACAAAAATTTACAGCAGGGCAATCCATTTGACGTTTTCTGAAATTTGGGGCTTTTAATGCGCGGAAGAAGAAAGGCGCGGGAAATCGCCTTGCAGGTTCTTTACAGTCTTAACTTTGTAAGCATCGATGTCGAAAAGGCATTAGATCTTTTTTGGGGCAATTTTGCCGCTCCGAAATCGGCCAAGGATTTCGCGGCAACTTTAGTACACGGCACATGGGAACACAAAGACGAGCTGGATAAATTAATTTCCGGCTCCTCAGATAACTGGTCTTTGGGGCGCATGTCCAAAGTAGATATCAGCATTTTACGCATGGCGGCGTTTGAATTTATTTACTGCGAAGACATTCCGCCGAAAGTGACGATCAACGAAGCGATAGATTTGGGGAAAACATTCGGCTCGGAAAATTCCGGCGCTTTTATCAACGGCATTTTAGACAACCTTAATTTAAAATTAAACAAAAAATGAAACTGCGACTATCCACAGAACCGGCTGACACAGCAAAGCACAAGTGCCTTGTGTTGGCGTTATTTGCCGACGAAAAACCGCCGCGCGGCATCTGCGGTTTTATCGACTGGCGGTTAAACGGCTATATTTCCCGTGAAATCAAGCAAGGCAACATCAGTGGAAAACTCGCGGCAAAAGTAATTATTCCAAATCCACCCCACCTTAATACGGAACTGTTGATGATTTGCGGCATGGGAAACGCCGCGAAATTCAGCGAGGAGCAAATGCGGCGTTTTGCCCATCTGACCATTGAATCTGTCGATAAGTTATTAATCGATGATTTCTCCCTGGAGCTTCCCGGAACAAACCGTGTTAACCTTCCGCTCGCTGATGTGGCGCAAGCGACAGCGGCAGGTTTTTTCGATTATCTTTCCCAAGACGCAAAAAAAATGAACAAAATAAAATCATGCCTGCTTACCGTGCCCGAACAGGTCAAAGAAGCCGCCAACGGCATCAAAAGTTTCAAATCAAAAATCAAAGATTAGTTGTTTATACGGCCCAAAAAATATTTCAGCGGGTCATGGTGTATTTTTGTTCATCTTTGGGTACGTACCATTTGATGAAGTTATGCCCCAGCCCAATCGGCGCTGGTTCAATGCCGCGGATGCGTTTACTGATAATGATTAATTCATCCGGCACATAAAGAAAGGTGTAGGGCTGGTCTTCCGCCAGAATTTCCTGAAAGCGGTCGTAATATTTTTCCCGTTGTTTCTGGTCGAAGGTCGAGCGGGCTTTTTCCAAAAGCGCGTCCACTTCCGTATTTTTGTAGGAAATAAAGTTTAACTCCTGCGGTGCGGTTTTACTCGAATGCCAGACATCGAAAGCGTCCGGATCCAGCGGGACTGTCCAGCCGAGAATTATCGCTTCAAAACGCCTTTTGTTTATGAAATCATTGATGAACGCCGCCCATTCGAGAACGCGGATTTTAACGTCAATACCCACTTCTTTGAGCTGCCGCTGAATTATTTCCGCGCATTTCTGGCGCGTTTCGTTGCCCTGATTGGTAATGAGTTCAAAGCTAAAGGGGCGGCCGTCTTTTTCCAGAATTCCGCCTTTATTTATTTTTGTCCAGCCGGCGGCGCGCAGAAGTTCACGCGCTTTCTCAGGATTGTAGGAATATTTTTGGACGTTTTCGTTATACGCCCAGGTGCCCGGTTTGTATGGGCCGGTGGCGGGTTTGCCCAGCCCCAGCAACACACCGCTGATAATTTCTTCTTTATTGATGGCGTAGGAAATAGCCTGGCGCACACGTTTGTCGGCAAAAAACGGGTGCTTCAAATTGTAGCCAAGATAAGTGTAGGCAAAAGCCAGGTAGCGGTACTTTTCAAAGTTTTGCCGGAACAAATTATTTTCCGTCTGGCGGGTGTATTGCAGCGGCGTGAGCCCCATCATGTCGATATTGCGCGCGCGCAGCTCCAGAAACATCGTGGCCGTATCGGGAATAATGCGCGTAACACGGCCGTCGATATAAGGCTGACTTTCAAAATAATCCGGGTTAGAAACCAGAACAATTTTTTGCCCCGCCACCCATTCCTTGAAAATATACGGGCCGGTGCCGATGGGCTGGCGCGAAAGCGGGCTTTTTGTGATGTCTTTTCCTTCAAGCAGATGGCGCGGCAGAATCGCTGATGACCAGCTGATTAACGCCGGCGCGAAAGGTTTATCGTAGGTCACGCGGAAGGTGTAGTCGTCCAGCGCTTCGGCTTTTTTCACTTTGAGAAAATCACCCGCGTAGGCGGTGGGAGTTTTCGGGTCAACTGTAACCTGATACGTATAAAGAACATCTTGAGCGGTAAATGGACGGCCATCGTGCCATTTCACGCCCCGGCGCAAGTTAAAAGTTATCACCAGGCCATCTTTGGATATAACCCAGGATTGGGACAAATCACCGACAATATTCATGTTTTTGTCGTATTTAACCAGTCCGTTGTAAATAAAACCGGCGATATTGTGCGAAGGAGAATCGGAAGACAAAATGGGAATCAGGTTGCTCGCGTCGCCGATATCGCCACGAACAATTATATCTCCGTAGGCGGGCGGCTTATCCGGCGATTGAAATGACTGTTCCTGCGGCGCTTCTTTGCCGCAGGAAATCAAAAAGAGCGCCAAAAGCGCGAAAATAATCAGACGGTAACTAAGCATGTTAAATAACTAGCCCAGCATTTCTATCATTGCAATATAAAAATTCTGATTGTAAGATACGCAAAAATCAAATTAATAAATATCAGGTCTTTATGCACACAGAAAAAATAAGTGCTTTGCCAAACCGTTTTTTTGAAACGCTCAAAATGAGGGCTGCCGCAGTCTGGGATATTTTATGCGATTCCGTCAGCAATTTCGGCGCCAACGGCGATGCCAATCAGGCGGCGGCTATTTCTCTCTACACTATACTTTCAGTCATTCCCCTTTTTATTCTGACAATTATCATCGCGGGAAATGTTTTTAGTTCCAACCCGCAAATTCAGGCCGATATCACCGGTGCTATCCGGGGCTTTAATCCTTACTTTTCCGAAAAACTCATCGAGCAGCTTGGGCAAATAGAAAGCAAAAAGGGCTTATTGGGTTGGATGGGCCTACTGGGCTTGGTCTGGCTTTCGACAGCAATATTCAACGCCGCGGAAACCGCGTTAAATATCACTTTCCGCTCTCCGAAAAAGCGCAATTACTTTTTTTCCAAGCTGCTGGCATTTGCCATGATTCCGCTGGGCTGGCTGGTCGGAGCGGCAAGTCTGATTATCAGTTATGTGGCCGCTTTATTGGTAGCCCAACCTCTTATTCTGCCCGGAGGAATCGAGATTTCTCTTACAGCGATGTCGGCATTTTTCCTGCGTTACGTAATACCCTATCTTGTATCCGTGATGTTCTTTTACTTTCTTTACTGGATCATACCCACAGCAAAAATACGGGCGATGGTTCTTCTGGCCGGCAGCGCCCTTTTCGCTCTGCTTATGGAAATAGCAAAGCAATTATTCACTTTTTATATTGCCAATTATACGCGTTACGGGATCATTTTCGGCACGCTGGAGCCGGTTGTTATCCTCATTATCTGGGTATTTTATGTAGCGCTAATTTTTCTTTTTTGCGCGGAATTAATGTCGTCCTTCCAGCGCCGCGATTTGCTTCTTTTGGAAAGAGCGATGCTCAAGCCGCACAAAAGTTATCTGAAAGTTGATGAACGCTTATTTAAAAAATTCGGCCGCAGTTACCTCAAGGGCAGCTTGATTTTTGACGAGGGAAGCACAGGCAGTGAAATGTTTTACGTTCTTGCCGGACGCGTTTGTTTGGAAAAAGACGCTGGTGAAGTAAAAAAGATTTTGGCGGAATTGGAGCCGGGGCAATATTTCGGTGAAATGGCCACGCTGGTTGACGCGCCACGCTCCGCCTCGGCGCGCGCTCTGGAAGACAGCAATTTGGCGGTTATTGACAGTAACACCTTCACCAATCTTCTGCGTGAAAGCCGGGGTATCGGCGTTTCTATGCTGAAGGAATTTTCCAGCCGCTTAAAGAACACGAATGAATCGCTGGAAGAAATGACAAATTTATGGATTCGGCTGATTACCGTTATTCATTTTATGGAAAACCCGAAAGCGAAGATTTCGCAGCATCTGCGTAAGCTGGCCAAGCTTGCCAAAAAACTGCCCTCCGAAATTCAGGAAGTCATTAATGACCTTGCCCGGCAAAAAATCATTGAAGTTAAAGACGGTTACGTTGTAAAGGTTGTGCGTAAAAATATTTGGACGATGCTAAGGGCAGGGTCATTAAAAGCCTGAATTGCATTAATTTATAATGTTTTTAGCTTTTGATTTATTATAAGATAAAGTAGAATTTATAAAAATATCGGGAAATACCGAATGGGTATATTAATTTTTTGCTGAAAAATATTGGATATTTATGGATTTAACCGAAAAAGATAGAAAATTCATTTCTAAACGTGTACGGCTTGTTAAAGTGCTCCCTATTGTTATCATTATTTATCTATGCTTACTGATAGGCTGGTATGTCTGGGAATGCATATCGGAGCCGCTGATTTACAATCCGTTTGCTGTGCTTTCGGCGTTAAAAAATAATACAATACCTGAAACTAGCTTGATTATAATGGCAGGTTTATATCCACTATTTTTAGTAATTTCTATGTTTCTTTTGATCTTTATTATGGTTTTTGCGTTAATGGCAATTTCTAGTGAAAAGAAATACATTGAAATCATTCAGCGGTTGGGCGGCCCAACATTTAGAACTAACTTAAGCACATTTGAAAAAGAAAAAACGGCACAACCAGATAATCCAGTCGATTACTCACGCTCTGGCTGATTTTTTCTTTAATTAAGGATAACCGATGGCCGAAAAAAAAATCTGGGAAACATTTTTTGACGCGCACGCGCCAATCTATGATGAAAACGTCTTTACCAAAAGCACTTTACAAGAAGTTGATTTTCTCATCGAAGAATTCGCGCTCAAACCCGGCGCGGCGATTCTTGATGTCGGCTGCGGCACGGGAAGACATTCCGTGGAACTGGCCAAACACGGCTATAATGTCACCGGCATTGACTTATCCGCCGCAATGCTCCAAGAGGCGCGAGACAAAGCTAAAGCTGCGGGCGTGAAGGTCAGCTGGATTCGCGCGGACGCGACGGATTTTAAGCTGCCGGGCAAATTTGACGCGGCAATTTGCCTGTGCGAGGGTTCATTCGGACTTTTGGGCCATCGCGATGACTCAATTAATCAGCCGCTAGCTATTCTTTGCAATATTTCCCGCAGCCTTAAAAAAAAGGCCAAAGTTATTTTAACGGTGCTCAACGCCACTTTCATGATCCGCAGATTTAGCAACGAGGACGTGGCCGAAGGACGCTTCAATTTGCTGACTATGGAGGAAGCCTCTGAATTACCGCCGCGGGAAGGAATGCTTCCTATAAAAATGCGGGAACGAGCTTTCGTCCCCACGGAACTTACTTTACTTTGCCGCTTGGCGGGGCTTGACGTGCAAAATATCTGGGGCGGCACCGCGGGAAACTGGGGCAGAAGAAATATCGACCTGGACGAAATAGAGCTGATGCTCGTGGCGCAAAAAGTCGCCGAACCGAAATTTTAAATCATTTTAAAAAACGGCGCGTGGTTGGAAGTAAAAAATTCCGGCAGGCGCTTGATAATCGGCGCCACGGCCGGATGCTTTTTGAAAGTCTTCTCCAGAAAATTACGCGCGTTTTGGCGATCCCAGCCCGCGGGATGACGGAAATCGCGATAAAGAGATAAATCTCCTTCATAAAAATTTTCTGTTTGAAGATTCTGCGCCGTATCATTTGCCACCGGCAAATTAAAAATCGCCAGATTCAAAAAATCAATGCAGTCGCTGTGCGCCACGGTAAAATTCAGCGTTTTTTGCGCGCTTTCTTCAATTTCCGGCGGCGTGCCGAAAAGCAGATAAACATAGGCGGCAATACCCACTTTTTTGAGCGCCTTTAATGCCTTTGACGCGTCCTCTAAATTTATTCCTTTGTTGAGTTTATCCAAAACTTCCTGATCGCCCGATTCGATACCGAGCTTCAGCATCACGCAACCACTTTTTTTCAACGACAGACAAAAATCATCGTCAGTCAATTCTTTGCTCACGCGCGCGAAACCATACCAGGACGCGCCCGGCGGATGCTGCGCGAGATTTTTGAGCATAACCGGTGACAAAGCGTTATCCAGAAGATGCACCAGCGCCGGCTGATATTTTTTGACGAGTTGCGGCAATTCCTGATTTATCTGCGCCGCGGATAAAGGCAGATAAGGATTTTCTTCGGCGCGCTCCGGGCAAAAAGCGCACCCTCGCCAGTAGCAACCGCGCGAAGCGCTGTATGGCAGAACAAATCCGGGCGAAAAATAAAATTGCGCGGGAAAATCATCGTAATCGGGCGACGATTTTTTGTGCCCGTATTCAACACCCAATAGCTCCAACAATTTTTCCTCACCTGCCCCGGCGATCATTTCATCAATGAAGCCTGCAAATTTATCTTTGCCCACGCCGAGCGCCGCCCAGGAAGTTACAAGCGAGCCGCCCAGAACAATTTTTATCCCCGGATTGATATTTCTGATAAAGCCGATCATAGCGAAAGCGCAAAGCGCCTGGCTTAAATAATTTACGGAAAAGCCGACAAATTCCGGCTCATCTTGCATAACCGCCATCAGGCGGGCAGAGAAGTAAGGATAAAAAGGATTGTTATCCGGCATCTGTGCGGCTTTAAGTAAATCGGCGCTTCGGGCCGGAGCCAGCATGTTATTGGTAAAATCAGAAAGCGTCAGATGCGCGCCGTAGGGTTTCCCGGCCAGGTGCAGAACACGGTTTACATCCTGCGCGGCGCGTGAATACCGGCTTTTGTTTTTATAAGTTTCGGTATTTTGCAGGGCGGCGATATTCGCTTCCAGATTCTTACACGCTCTTTTGCTCCATTTGTCCGGCCATTCATTCTCAAACGCGGTTTGCCCCAGCAAATAGTGAATCCCTTCCACGTTGGCGTCGATTATCTGATAACTGACACCGTTGGCTTTGAGGCATCCGGCCAATTTGGCAATGCCCGCGGGCGGCTCGGATGGTTTGACTACCGGAGGATTGATTAAAACAATTTTTAACGTCATATAAACTATTATTAATATTTAATTGCCGTTAAAACAAGCTTGATTTTAAAGGATTTATTTTGTCTTGACAGGTATTATTCTTTACGCAATAGTTTCCCGCGTCAGGGCATTATTAAAAATTCAAAAGGGCTCTTAACAAACTTTAGGAGGTTAGCATGGACCCGAAAAAAAGAGGAATGATTATCGGCATAGCGGCAATCGTTTTATTAGCGCTGATTGTGGCGGTTTATTACTACGGCAAATATAATTCATTCAAACGGGCAAGCATTGAAATTAAAAGTGCCTGGGCGCAGGTGGAAAATCAACTGCAGCGTCGTTATGACCTGATTCCCAATCTGGTGGAAACGGTAAAAGGCTACGCCAAGCAGGAAAGAGAAGTGCTGATTGAAGTCACTAACGCGCGTGCTAAAGTGGGCGGCGCGGGAAGCGTGCCGGAGAAAATGGCCGCAAATAATCAACTGTCCAGCGCTTTGGGCAGGCTTCTGGTGGTTATCGAGAAATATCCCGAACTCAAATCCAATGAAAATTTTCTGCGCCTGCAGGATGAACTGGCCGGCACGGAAAACAGAATTGCCGTGGAAAGGATGAGATACAATCAGAAAGTGGAGACATACAATAAAGCCATCGCCATGGTGCCGGGCTCCATTATTGCCAAGCGTGAAGGATTTAAAGAAGAGCCGTTTTTTGAAGCTGTGAAGGAGGCGCAAACCGGCCCACCACAGGTAAAATTTTAAAAAAAATATTTCCACAAATAAACAGCCCGGGGTTTTAATGACTGAATCCCGGGCTGATTTGGATATAATTAGCTTGGTCATTATTTTTTTGCTGTCATTGCTTCACTCCGATTTATCGGAGTGAAGCAATCCCGTTGCCTGTGTCGCGTATGCGTGGCGATGATGACGACTGGATGCCGGTTTTCACCGGCATGACAGACTCTAGATTCCTTCCCTCATTAATTCGTTTGCGAAGACAAAAAGGGCGCGTCATTCCGGCGAAAGCCGGAATCCAGGATTAAGAAAACTGGATCCCCGCCTGCGCGGGGATGACAACTATAGTTCTGGCTTTGTTATTTTTCGTAATACGCTGTTTTCCAAATACCGTTTTCGTTCGTAACGCGTGAAGAAACGGCAGTATCGACAGGTCTTTTGTATTCGGCGATGCTGTATTCAGGATCATGGGGCAGTAAAACAAATTTTCCGCATAACTGCGGCAGGATAGGATAAATTTCCTTATTTGCTGTCGCCGCGAAAAGTTCATCAATGCTTTTAAACGCGCAAAGTTCCTCAATCGTTTTTAGCGTGGGCGGCATTAATACAATTTCTTTTTGAAAATGCATTTCCAGCGCTTTTTGCGGCGTCACCCACAGGGACTCGGTAAGCTCTGTCGCGTCGGCCACCGGCCTTTGTTCGGGCGGGAGTTTCGCCAGAAAAAATCTCGTGTCAAATCTCATTTTTTCAAATTCCGGCGTAATCCAGTGCGCGTAGGGCACAAGAACTTCGGGGAAAAATACAATGCCTTCTTCACGGGCAATGTCACCAAGCGTTATTTCAGAAGCGTAGAGCCTGCGGCGATGCTCAGTATATCTTGCGCGGACATCCTTATTATGGAACGAAACAAAATCACCGGAGGCACTGCCGCCCAGGAGTATTCCTATTTCTTCGAATGTTTCTCTAATCGCGGCAACAAAAAAACCTAAAGCTTCTTGGTCAGGCAGTTCATTTTCCTGCAAAATTCTGGCCGGATTAAAATCAGGGCTCTTTTTAATATAGCTTCCCAGCTCAGGAGAGTTATCGTAGTTTTCCACCTGGCCGCCGGGAAAAACATAAGCGCCCGCCATAAAAGATTGTTTGTGGTGGCGGCGCGCCAGAAATATTTTCCACCCGGCGCTTTCGGAATGCCGTACCAAAATCACCGTGGCCGCGTTTTTAAAAACTATCTTGTTTCCTGTGGAATACATAAAAATCTTTCGCTTAATCTATAGCGTTATTTCTTTTTAAAAGTAAACAGATAAAAAAGGCGCTTTTCTTCAAAGGGAAAAGCGCTATAAAATATTTATTTTAATTACTTTTATGCAGGAGGTGTCAAAATTAACTTGCATTCTTCACCAGCTGCCTGCTGGGAATTTACCGAATATTTTTTTGATTCAGCAAGTCTCGTTACATTTTCTCTGGACACATTGCTGTCTATTAGAACTGAAATCGTGTCTTTGGGGTTATTCTCCATGGCCTGCTTTGTTTTTACTACCGGTATCGGACAGCTTAATCCTTTAACGTCTACTTCTATCATAATCTGTTTCCTTTCTTTTTATTTAAATTAATTATGGTTTAATATTTTAGGCATCGCGGCAATAATCTGGCTGATTCTTGTCGCCGGTGTCGCCTGCGCGTATTTTCCCGCTTCTCTATTAGCTTTGAGCGCCGCAACAGCAGCGTCAAGATGTGTAAAACCGGCATCAACAAAAGCGCCAACCATGCCGCTTATCGTGTCCCCCGTTCCGCCGATTGCTTCGAGCGGGGGCAAATCCGGCTCGGAAAGAGTAAATTTTACTTTTCCTTCTTGCACTACAAAGTCGGTAGCGCCTTTTATAATCACGGTTTTTGCCATGCTTTTTTGCCGGAAAGCAGTCGCAATTAAATCATCAACGTGAGCGATGTCCGCGCGGAAAAGATGACGGCTGATGTAAGCCGGATGAATCGCGTCAGGATCGGCCAGAAATTCCATCTCGGAAAGATCGGGTGTAAAGATATCAAACTGACCCGCTAGCCCCGCCGCTTTGGCCGCGTACATGGAAGATGCATCCGCCATCATGATTGGCTTTCTGGCGCATTTTTCCGCCGCCGCGCAAACCTGTTTCATCAGTCCCATCACCGGCAAAATGTAATGCATCAGCAAAATATCCGGCTTTATCTGCGGCAGATTTTTACTTAAATAATCATAAATGAGCCGGCTGCCCTTACCGCTGCCGGTATCACCGGCAAAAACAGCGTGCGGCGCGGGTATCCGACAATGAGATGCGACAGTACATGCGGCACTGGCCAGAGCCGCCGTGCCCTGCGTGCAGGGAACTTCCGTGTTGCCGACAAGCAATTTGCTGCCGTCGAACCTGGCCTCGCCCAAAAGGAGACCTGCATCTTCCTGAGGAATTGTTCCGCAAATGAGGAGCATCTTAATTTGCCTCCTTGCGGAAAATTTCCAAAGCTTCCACAAAAGCCCGATCCAGCATCAGCGCGCAAAGGGTGTGGCCGTTGTCTTTGGGGCGTGCCACGTCCGTGATTTTTTTATCAACCATGCTCAGATGCAAAAAGGGAATGTCGGGGCAACCTCCGCCGGAGATATTCAAAATCACGCCAGTATTTTTATCAAACGTCAGCTTCATATTTCCGGCCTTGACCATACAGGCAGTGTCAAAATTTACAACTTTGACAATATCCAGAAGCTCACTCGCACCTTTTATCGGCAGAATTTCCACAAAAGGCGCGCCTTTTCGCGCAAGCACTCTTTCCACACCGGCCTTTTCCACAATATTGAATTCCACAGCTAAGTCACAGCCTTTGCGCAGCGCCGGTGGTGGCGCGACCAATTTCACTTCAAAATCAGCAGCTTTTAGAAATTTTTCCGCCGCGATAGCTTCATCCACAGCCTGAAAAAGAACAAGCCCACCGCCCTCAAATTTATTTTGTTTTTTACTGCCAAAAAACATTATTTTCTTAATACCTCTCATATGAAGACCGGCTTCAGAATCGAACTGAACAGCAAACATTGCATTGTTTGCCCAACGGGTTTGAAGCCCGCGGCCGGCACCAGCCAACTCAGCCAGTCAAAAATTATTTTGCTCTCTGTAACATGCTAAAACCGATAACCAGGCAAAAAACCAAGCCGATAACTACGGCAATTGGTCCGAAAGCAGTCGTGCCCTGGGGAGAACTAGCCAGAGCAAAGTTATGCGCAAAACCGGCTCCAACAATCATACCGACAACAAAAACTCCTGCATCCGCGTCGCCTTCACCGGAAAGAAATAATTGTCTTCCGGGGCAACCACCAGCCAGAGCGAACGCGAGGCCGGCCAAAGCCATGCCCAGAAAATTCCATAGGTGATTGGTATGCGCCACCGGCTGTCCGGCAAAACCGGGATTAAATTGTCCCAGAATAAAATTCAGGACAAAAGCAAAGACCAGCAGCGAGGCGACTCCGCTGATGAGATGAAAATCTTTGGTGAGCATAACATCACGAAACGCGCCCATAGTGCAAAAACGGCTGCGCTGCGCGAGCGTGCCGATGACCAGGCCCGCGACCAAACTAACAAAAATCGGGGCATACTGTGAACCGGGGCCTTTTTCACTGAAAAAAATCGGGCCGCCTTCGGCAAACTGTACTTTGAAAACCAGAAGCAGGAACAAAGCCAGCATAAAAGCGGGCATTATCCAGCCACTGGCTTTTGCCTGCGCGTATGCGCGCCCGAGGCTAAAACCTCGTTTAAGAAATTGAATGCCAATAAAAATCCCGGCGATCAAGCCCAAAATACCAATAATGGCGTTTCCATCACCGCCGGCCAGTCTCAAAAGCGCGCGCCAGGGACAACCCAAAAAGACAAGCGCGCCAATCATGGCAAACATTCCTAAAAAGAAACGAATCAAGGGCGATGACCCGCCGCGCGGTTTATATTCTCCCGCTAGAAACGCCGCGACAAAAGCGCCAAGAACAAAACCCATGATTTCGGGGCGCAGATACTGAACAACAGCCGCCCGGTGCAAACCCAACGCTCCGGCGATATCGCGCTCAAAACACGCCACGCAAATACCCATATTTGCGGGATTACCAAAATACTGAAGTAGGGCAGCGATAATGCCAACGAGGCCACCAACGATAATTATGCCACAACGCGAAGAAAAAATATTTTTCATAAAAAACCTCCGTATAAAATTTGCGTAGCTTTTTAACAGGAGGCTAACTTAAAAGCAAATTCATAATAGTAATGCATTAAAATCATTTATTATTTTTTGGAATACGGGAATACCATATAATACTTCCTGGAATAATTAATATTCCTTGCGGTTATATTTATTGTGGCGGGTAATATTGTTTTATGATAAAAGTAATGCAAATGAATACAGACCATTTAAAAAATATAACCCTCCAGCAAATGGAGGCGTTGATTTGCGTTGCGGAGGAAGGAAGTTTCAGCCTAGCCGCCAAAAAAATGCATCTGACTCAGCCGGCACTCACCAAAAATATCAGAAACGCGGAAGATTATCTCAGCGCGCATCTGGTAAACAGAAGCAACTCGGGAATAACACTGACCCCGGAAGGAAAAATAATTTATGATTACGCGCGGCGCATGATAAAACTGCGCGAAGAAGCGAAAGAAAAAATCAACGCATTCGGAGCAAATACCGGTGGCCATATCTATATCGGCGCCAGCACTATCCCGTCAACCTATATACTGCCACGCATGTTGAGCGCTCTGCGCGTGCATCATCCGGACATCACCATGTATATCAAAACAGCGGACAGCGAAGACGTCATGAATATGGTTTTGGCTGGTGAAGTGGAAATGGGGATTATCGGCAAATGTCCTTCAAATAAAAAACTGGAAGCGCAGGAACTTTGGAAAGATCGTCTTATTTTAGCCGTGCCCAAAAAACACAAATGGAGCAAAACCAAGTCTCTTGCGATGAAAGAATTATTTGCCGAACCTTTCATTGTGCGGGAGAAAGGTTCCGCAACCAGAGATTTTATGGAAAACTATCTCAAAGAAGAAAAATCCGTAAATCTTTCCCAATTCAATATCTGCGCCGAACTGGGCAGCTCTGAGGCCGTCAAGGAAGCAATTATCGCGGGCTTAGGTGTTTCAATAATTTCCATCCACGCGGTGGAGCGTGAACTCGCGCAAGGACTGCTGATGGAAATTCCCATTCAGGGCTGCCTGATGGAGAGGAATTTTTATTTGACTTACAAAAAGCAAACAGACTTACGCGCGTTTCATAAAACTTTTATCAATTTTTTAAAATAAATTGGGTGTAACGCTCGCGCGACCATCGTTTACATTTCCCGTCTTTAACGTTTTGCTCCCACAAAAGAGACTTTCCATAAATTCACATCATACGCGTCATCCGGCATTGTTTGCGATATCCAATCAACGCCGCCGTTTCGTGTGAAGAAAATTCCGCTAAAAGGCATGCCATCTGGCACAAAGGAAGGGTAAGCAAACCCGACCGCCCAGGCCATATCGTCACTGAGCGGGGAAACACCTTCCATCATATATGGATTATTGCTGAATATATTTGCTTCAAAATTACCGCCGGTGACCTTAACGCGCGCCGTAAAACCTCCGCCGCTTATGTTGCCATTACAGGCAATCCATATAATTTCGGCGTTGCTGGCGCAGATATCATCATAATCCGCCGTCCCTTCAAGCGTGTCATTTGATTTATTCCACGTCTCCCCTCCATCGGCTGTCCACCAGAGATAACCTTCGGAATTAACTGCTACCCACGCAATAAGCGAATTAAAAACAGAAACGGTTAAAGGGCTGTGTTCATTTTCAATCTTCGGCAATGTTTCACGCCTCCAGATTACACCCCCATCTGCGGAATGAATCACGCCTTGCTCTCCTGCCAAAACATCAACAATCCAGATATCGTTTTCAACCACATCCATCCTGTTGACCAGCGACATGGTAATAGGCTCGCTCTTTTCCGTATGCACCGGCACACTTTGCCAGTTTATGCCCCCATCGACGGTATGTAATACGTCACCTCTTAGGCTTACCGCCCAGGCTTCAGATGCGCTCATTCCTTTAATGTTTTTAATATGCCGGGAAATCATGACATCTGGCAATGTCTGCAAATGCCAGGTTATGCCGCCATCGTCAGTTCTGAGGATGCTTCCTGTTGGATTGCTTTCATCAGGGCCCCCTAACGCCGCCCAGGCCACATTATTGTTTACGGCGCTGATATCGTTGCCCCGAAAACCCGCACATCCTTCGGGAATTGATTGTAAATGCCATAATCTGCCGCCATTCGCTGTTTTGAGAATTTTTACGCTTGACTCTCCCGTATCTTCATCTTCTGACCAGCCGATCGCCCATCCCGTGACGGCGGGAATGTAAGATGAGCCGCCGCCTCCACCGCCACAGGATATAAAAAGAAAACAAAAAAGTATAAGCGTCTGACATAAAATCGTTTTAATCATTTCCCAAATTCAACTTTCCTGATTTATTATAATCGTGAATTCTGAAATTATAATAAATAAAATATTCTGATTCCGAATCAACTCGAATAAAAGATTCCCAGAAAATAATAAAAAATAAAGACAAGGAATAGGTTCAAGTTGACTCCTTCCCCAAATTCTCCGCTTCTGACTTATTTGCCTTTCAGCACGGGAAAAACCAGCTTTCCACCATGCTCGCCGATAATTGATACCAGCGGCAGGCACAGGAAAATCAGCACCGGAATAATTTTTTCCCAGCCGGATGGATTCTGCAGAATCGCGGGACTGATGATCAGCGCCGCGATGATAATCAAATCAAAAATAAAAAGCAAAGCGGAAAAAACAGTTTTACGAATAATTATGGGATTGGGCTTGCCGGAATAATTAACCAGCCACGCGAGAATTCCCGTACCGATGGCCGCCGGCAAAGATAATGTCCCCCAAATATAAAGATAGAAAACAGCGTCCAGCAGCCCCTGCTCCGGGCTAATCAGATAATACCAGGCCAGAAAAAGAGGGGCGATGATAAAAATCGCCATTGGAAAATGAACAACCATGGGGTGCGGATGCCGTTTGAAAAACGGATGAGCATCCAAAAAATTTATCAGCCACACCGGAAGAAACGGCGGCTTATCTTCTGTTTGTTTCGCGAGCGTGCCCTTTGCCTGGATTTTTTCCAAAACATCTTTCCCATGCGGCGACGCGGCAATGGCATCCGTTAAGTCAGCGCCAGCCTGATGCCTGTTCATATGTACGCCGTTTTTCCACAGGCGGTTGCCCGTAACATCATATACCTTGCCGTCAACGGCCACCAGCGCCTCCCGGCCTTCTTTGCCGTCGTTTTTTGCCAAACTATCACGGTCAAATTCCATTTTGTGTCCTCCCCGCGTCAGGTTTGTATATTGTACAACATTAAGAGTTTCACGTCTTCAATTATTGCCGGGTTTTTTAAAAAACACGGAAACAGCGGCCGGAATATAAAAACCCGCCAAAATAAGCGCGGCAAAAAAAGCATGGTGCACATCATGATTATTTTGGATACCCTGAATCAGGTAAGCGATAATCAGTAGAATTCCAGTCAGATTATGCGCTCGGATGGTAAAGAGATTTGCCGGCGCGAGCCGAAGCGGATCACTAAAATTCCTTTTCAAAATGCCGAATGCCCGCAGAAACCAGGGCACGGTCAGAAAAGCCAGATATATCCAGAAACTTGCCACATTGAATATCGGCGCGAATAAAATAACTATATACGCCGCGGTCATGGCCGCCGCGTAAAAGCATATCGCCTTTTTCGCTCCTAATAAAACCACGAGATTGTTTTTCCCTGCCGCCGCGTCAGCTCTTCTGTCCGGTATTTCATTGATGATAATCATCGCGAACATCATGAGCCCCAAAGGAGATAAAACCCAAAACGCCTCCCCCGATATTGAACCCGCCTGCACCACATACGCGCCCATGCCGATGGTAAAACTAAAGTTAACCAGTTGGGAAATTTCTCCAAAACCGCGGTAGCCGTAGCGTATCGGCGGCGCGGTGTAAAAATAGGAGCTGGCCATACCGAAAACGCCAAAGGCAAGCACCCACCAGGTTCGCGCCGCGCAAAGATACAGGCCAATGATGATGGTCAGCAAATAAAATGAGATAAAAACAAACCGCATGTCTTGGGGTTTAATTTTCCCCGAAGTAAGAGTGCCGCTGCCGCCCGCGTAGGGATTTATTACTTTTTTATTTTTTTGATCCACGGCGGCGTGGTAATCGAAATAGTCGTCAGTCATATTCAGTGCGATGTGATTTAGCGTCACCCCCAGCACAACCAGAAAGAAAAACCAATGATAAATAATTCCGGTTTGCGTCCAGGCCACAACGCCGCCCAGAATAGCCGGCAGAAAACTGGAAGGGACAAAATGATAACGGAAAGCCTTCCACCATATTAGCGGAGATTTCCGCGTTCGCGCTGATTTGTGGCTCGCATAATTTTGAGGCGCATTTATTTGCGTTTTTGTTTTAGTCTTCATTATTCTTTTTGCTTTGATTTATCATTGTTAACATAAAGGAAATTTATATGTCAAAAAAATAGATTTATATCTAATTCGTTATAAATAACACTCGTTAGGCGATAAAAGATTATCGCAATGGCACGTAAACAGGTGGGTATTTTCGCGGCAAAAAATCAGGGATAATTGCCTTGACAATTATCCCCAAGCACATATCCTAACTAATATAGTAGCATTCAAAAAACATAACGACGCAAAAAAATAACTGAAAGGAAAACAAATGGTTAAGTTATACAGATGCGTAATTTGCGGCGACGCGTATATCGGCGAAAATCCGCCGGCAAACTGTCCCTTCTGCGGCGCGCATATCGAGTACATCAAAGAGGCGAAAGACGCGGTTGTAAACTTTGACGTGGAGTTAAGCGCACGGGATAAGGCCAACGCCCAACACGCCCTTGGGGTAGAAGTAAGCAACGCGACATTTTACGCCTGCGCGGCGGATAAAACGGATGATCCTGAAGGAAAGATTTTGTTCAAGGCTCTGGGCAAGATCGAAGCGGAACACGCCTCAATCTGGAAAAAAGTACTAAAGCTCAAATCCGTTCCACAGGGCAGCGAAACATGCCACTCTCAAAACGTCGAGAATCTGAAAGATTCACACGCCAGAGAAACCAGGGCCATAGATTTTTACAGGAATTCCGCCGCCGAAGCGGATAGTTCAAGAATCAAACAGATATTTGAAGCCCTGGTCGATATAGAAACGGATCACCTGCATTTGTCGGAAGAAAGACTAAAGTAAAACATATAAATCAAAGGAGAAAATTATGTCGAAAACTGAAGAAGCGTTAAAAGAAGCTTTTGCCGGTGAATCACAGGCAAACCGTAAATATCTGGCTTTCGCGGCCAAGGCTGACCAGGAAGGATTTCCGCGGGCGGCAAAACTTTTTCGGGCGGCGGCGGAAGCGGAGACAGTTCACGCTCACGCGCATTTGAAGGCGCTAAAGGGAATACGTTCCACCAGAGAAAACCTCCAGGAAGCTATCGTGGGAGAGACGCACGAATTCAAAAGCATGTATCCGGATATGATCGCGGCGGCCAAGGCGGAAGGTCACAAGGAAGCGGAGAGGTCTTTCACTTTTGCCAACGAAGTGGAAAAAATTCATGCCGGCCTGTATCAGCAGGTTCTTGATGAACTGGATAGCGCCAAAGAGGCTTACAGCTATTACGTGTGCCCAGTTTGCGGCTATACTGCCGAAAAAGAGGCGCCGGAGACATGCCCGGTATGTGGCGCCAAGGGCAAGATGTTTAAGAAAGTTGATTAACTGTTTTTAAGAAACATTCTTATAAAAGAACCGCATTATAAAAGCGGAAAATTAAAATAAGCAGTATCGGGACCTTTTTCGTTTCGATACATTTTCCCAAGGGGCGCGCATGATGGGCACGCCCCTTTTTATTTTTATACGCATAGGGTGAAAGTTGGCATTCTCTTTCGAAAGGTGTCACGCGCCAAGCAGGAAATCAGACACAGATGAAAGCATTGACTCTGACATGAATATTTTGCTTAATATATTATTGACACGGGAAAGCGTTTTTTCTATACTTCGTGGCCAGAAGCGTGACTTCAGACGGGTGTCGGCCAACATTTCAAATTTGGAGTGTGTAAAATGATAAAATACTTTATTTACGCGATAGTAATTTTGATCGTTTTATTTATTGTTGACGCTATGGGGCTATACGATGTCCCGTACATTGATCCTCCTAAGCTTTTTACCGGGCAAGAGGAAATAATAAAAAAACCGCCTGATGCCTTAAAAGAATTCGACAAATAAATAGAAAATGAATGACTAGATGATGGACTTTCTTAATAGAAGAAGTTTTTTTGCTACTTCTTAACGGTTCCGTCTTCGTTGAAGTCTAATTCTTTGAGTTTGCTGATTATTTCGCCAATGGTCCACGTTGTTTTAGTCTCCATCTTCAGCTTTAGCGCCATATCATTATACGCTCTCTTTTGTGCCTGTGGTGATAATTCCTTAAAATCCATCTCACCCAACCCAAAAAATTTATTCAGTTTGTCTTACCGTTTATTTTAAGCCTATTTTACTTTAAAAACAAACATTTATGCAAGCATTATCCGAAGGGAATATTAGTTGCCGGTAAGAGCTTCGCCTTATCGCAATTTTGCCGGACATCAGCAGCGTATTTACCGCGGAGGCATCGCGCTATTTGCTAAAAAAAGTTCGCGCCTGCGGCAAATGGATATCCGCCCTTTATCATGGCGCCCTGCTCTAACCAATATTCAACGCTTTTCTTTTTTAAAAAATTGAAGTAGGGTTTTCAAGGAATAATTAAAAAATATTTTCGGCTGGTTATAGTTATAAATGAAACGGAGGCAACATGTCGAAAGATGAACGCAGAATAAATAAAAGGGTAGCTACTAAATTTGAAATTTCATATCTGCATGAAAGTGATTACCTCATATCTTTTACAAAAAATATTTCGGCGGACGGCATGTTTGTGGAGACAGAAAAACTTCCGGAATTAGGCTCAACCATAAAATTGGTTTTTACCATAGGTAATTTAAATAAAATAGAAACTAACGCCAAAGTCATGTGGGTAAACAAAGGCGCTTCGTCAAAAGACACCGGCATGGGCGTGAAATTCCTTAATCTGCCCGCGAAGGTCAAAGACGCGATACTGAAAGAAATTAATGTAGTCGCGATTTTGTGAAGCAATTTCTTCTTTTGATATTATTTATTCCGATCTCTTCCTATTCTTAAATATTTGCGTATAGTATTTTCTGATAAATAAAATATTTTACCATGATTTACATTTTTCTTATCCCATAACCAATAACCGCGGAGGATAGCTTATGACGTTTTCGGAAGTTATTTCCATTAACACAAAAGGCTTCAGCGACATCATCGACATTACACCGCGCGTGCTTTCCTATGTTGAAAAGGCGGGTATTTTCAGCGGGCTAGTCACCCTTTTTTGCCCCGGCTCTACGGGAGCGCTCACGACCATTGAATATGAGCCAGGCGTGTTGCGGGATTTGAAAGAAGCGTTGGAGAAAATCGCTCCGTCGGATATTCCCTATCATCACGATAAAAGATGGGGAGACGGCAACGGCTTTTCCCATGTTCGCGCCGCTTTGATGAAACCATCGCTCTCAATTCCGATCGTTGACAGCAAGCTGACACTCGGTACATGGCAGCAGATTGTATTTATTGACTTTGACAACCGGGCCCGAAGCCGCAGTATTGTCGTTCAAATTATCGGGGAGTAAAAGCAGTTGATTTGTTCTCTTTTTTTGTAGGGCGCGTTTCCCAAACGCGCTTCCCCCTTTTTTTAAAGAGGGATCAAGGGGGATTTTAAAATCCACCCTAACCATCCTGTACCAAAGGAGGAAATTAAAGTTACTTTTCCCCTTTGATCGTTTACTTGTTCGTATTGACGCCGATTTTTGTATAGAGAGGGCAATACCCGCTCATTACGCTTGAAAGAAGCGACCCGCTGATGATGAGCAGTAATCCCGCAATGCCCGGAAGCATGCCTAAGAGATAAGCGGCAATAATCAGAAGCGCCACGAGCGTCGTTGTAATCTTGTCAGCCGTACCAACATTTTTCTGCATATAAATCTCCTTAAATTTTTATTATTAAAAAGAAACATCCCGGTTTATCAGAATACCAATTTCACCCTAGTTGATGTGTCCATCTTTGGAAAAAGGGAAATTGAGGCTTCTTAATACTGAACCGATATTGGCGTTTCCCTCTAACTTATAAGGCAGGTCGCGCTCGTGAAATAACTGAAAAGCCGATTTGATTGTTTCATCACTTTCCCCTTCCAATACTTTGAGCAAAAGAGAAAGCTTGGTTACTTCCACCGCCTGCGGGTCGATATCCACGCCGTAAATATTATTGAGCAAAATGCGTTTGCGCTCGGCCGTGGTCAGGCGCCATTCGTTGCGGATTTTCTGGTAAAGCTTCGGGTCTTTTCCTTTGGCATGTTTTTCCGCGCCGTCTTCAATGTATTTATCTCTGTGCCAATTCAAGAGATATTGATACGCGCCGATAAGAAAAGAGCCGGAGCCGCAGGCCGGATCGAGAATGCGCAGTTTTTCCGCCGTTTTGGGAGTTTTGCCATCGAGGAGT
>JAFGKC010000002.1 GCA_016928765.1 Syntrophaceae bacterium | reverse complement strand
TTTTTCCATGTGGCATCAGCGTCAGCCTTTTCACGCCCTGCCGGATAGAGTTTTTTTTGATTTTAAAAGATTTTATAAAAATCCCGGTTATGGTGAAAACAAAATTAAACACACGCTTGAATGGATTAAAAATCTTGAGCAAAACGCCTCGCTGAAAAATTATCCCAACGCCCTGTATCCGGCTATAACAACAAGAAACACGAATCTTCGCGCATTGCCCACACAGGGAGCTCATTTCAGCAGTCCGAACAGTGATAGTTCCGGATGGCCTTTTGATAATTTGCAAAGATCATCTGTAGCCGCCAACACACCGATCTTTGTTTGTCATATCAGCGCCGATAAATCTTGGGCGTTGGTAGAAACAAGTTTTACATTCGGCTGGATACCTATTGAAGACAGCGCGCGGGTTAATGGCGATTTTATAAAGCAATGGGAATCAGGCAGCTATGCCGCGATCACTGCCAATAAGACTTCTATATTGGACGTGAACGGAAACTTTATTTTGAGGGCGTCCATCGGGCACATTTTTCCGCTGGTTGAAGAACAGCAGGATAGATTGGAAATACTTGTTGCCGCCTCTGACGAAGATAACAACGCGGTAATAAAAAACGGTTTTGTTTTACGAAAACAGGCCGCGGTTAAGCCCTTGCCTTTTAATTATAATCACGCCGCAAAAATCGCCAATGAATTAATTGGTGAACCGTATGGTTGGGGAGGTCTTTACGGTAACCGCGACTGTTCGGCGATGACAAGAGACTTTTTCGCACCGTTCGGTATTTGGCTGCCGCGCCATTCCGCGGATCAGGTTAATGAAGTGGGACAATCTTTTGATTTGCGTGGTTTGACCGCGGAAGAAAAAGAAAAAATGATTATTGAAAAAGGCCTGCCTTATTTGAGCCTTTTGTGGTTCAGGGGGCATGTCATGTTGTATATCGGCCAGGATAAAGGCCGCGCGCTGATTTTCCACAACATCTGGGGAATAAGGATAAAAGACGAGACGGGAACGAATGGCCGAAAAATCATCGGGCAGGCTGTAATTACCACACTGCGCCCCGGCGCTGAATTAGAAGGCATTGATTTACAGGACGGATATTTAATCGATAAAATATCCGCGATGAATATATTGGTGCCGACTCCGGAGAATTCGCTGACAGAATAATATGCATAAATACAAACTGGTTTTAGAATACGACGGCACCAATTACCGCGGCTGGCAGGCGCAGAAAAACGCCAGAAGTGTACAGGGAACGCTGCTTGGCGTCGCCGGCGAGCTTTTTGGCAAAACTGTTGATATTCAGGGCGCGGGAAGAACCGATGCCGGTGTTCACGCTCTTGCCCAGGTTGCCCATCTGGAAATTCCCCAGAAGATTAATCCGGACATTCTGCGCATAAACTTAAACGATAATCTGCCCGCGAGTATTAATATCCTGAAAGCGGAGAATGTTCCGCCGCGTTTTCACGCGCGTCACCACGCCACAAGCCGTAGTTATCTCTATTTGATTTCCAAGAGACGCACAGCTTTTGCCAAACGTTATATCTGGTGGATTAAAGACGCACTTGACTTTTTTCGGATGGAAAAGGCATTGAGCGTTTTTCAGGGATTTCATGATTTCAGTTCGTTTGCCGATAAGAGGACGGACAAAGGCGTTTCCACAAAAGTTAACGTGGAAAGCGTCGAGCTAAAACAATTTGGAGAAATCATTGCCCTGAGAATTGTCGCGTCTCATTTTTTATGGAAAATGGTGCGGCGCGTAGTCGGTATAACAGTAGAAGCGGGACGCGGAAACTTATCCGAACGCGATATCAAAAAGTTACTCTCTTCCTATTCGGAAAATCCGGCGCGTTTTACCGCGCCGCCTTCAGGCCTGTTTTTAGAAAAAGTATTTTATGAAGGCGACAAATTATCTCCAATAAAAATCCCCATTCAGCTACTGTAACGGATATTTTCCCGGGCACATCTCCATTTTTTCCGCGGGATAAGGAATAAATAAAGAATCGAGTTCCGATTTATCGAATCTGGCATTATTGAGCCAAAGAGCTTGTTTATCTGCGGGTATGATCACGGGCATGCGGTTGTGCACTTGCTCAATCAGCTTATTAGGGGCGGTAGTTATAATCACAAAAGAAGTTTCTTTTTCCACAGGTGTTTTATTTTCTTCGTAGATGCCCGCCAGTCCAAAAGAGCGTTGATTTCTGAGGTAAAAGCAGAACTGCTTTCTATCTTTAGACCATTCGTAAAAGCCGTCGGCGGGAATGACGCAGCGCCGACGCTGAAAAGATTCTTTAAAAGTTGGTTTTTCGGATAATGTTTCCGCGCGGGCGTTTATCAGAAGTCTGGCCGCTGTCTGCGTCGGCCAGCGCGGCGGGAAGCCCCAACGCATATTAAGCAGAATGTTTTTCTTTTCCGCGGCGATTACGCACGCGCATTTTTGCCCGGGGAGCATATCGCCACGGGGAAGCACAGATTCATGAAAACCGGTCAAATTGAATTCCTCGGAAATTTGACCGATATTGCTGACTAATACGAATTTTCCGCACATTATTTTCGTGGTAAGCGCTTTATATTTTTGTGGTTTACTAAAAATTATAACAAAATATTTAGCAGCTTTTTTTTGAAGCCCGTAGCGCGACCTTTAAAATATCAGCGTTTCTTTTTCTTGGCCGGCTTCTTTTTCGCGACTTTTTTCGATGCCGGTTTCTTAGCCGCTTTTTTCACGGTTTTCTTTTTAGGTGTTTTTGCCTTTTTTGCTGCCGGTTTTTTCTTTGGCGGCGCCGGGCCTTTGTTGATCATTGGTTCTTCACAACAAAGAACACCCAAGTTCGCGCAACCGCACTCTTCTTCCACGATTGCCGTAAGCCCGCATACTTCGCAATACAGAACGTCTCCCTTTTTTGCTCTGGCCATTTTTCCCTCCCGGATTATCTGAATTGGTGCAAGCGAGTCTAAATTAAAAAAAATAATCTTTCAAGCAGATAATAATATATTTTTGTACATTGTTGGCTTGACTTTAGGCATTGGTTTGATATGCTTTTTATTCAATTCAAGGGGGCAATCTATGAAGGAACGCCTAAAAACCTTAACGCGTGTCACCCCAATTAAAATAACTTTATTTGTAATTTTCATCGCGCTTGTTCTTTTTTTAGCCGATTTCCGCTTTCTGCATTTTATGGAACTCAAAGCTCTGGATTTGCGCATTGTGTCCAGAGGAGCGCAGCCGCCGGGTGGTGAAACAGTTATCGCAGTTATTGACGAGAAAAGCCTTGCCGAATTGGGTCGCTGGCCATGGTCAAGAGCGACTATCGCGCGTCTGGTTGACGCCCTGCATAAAGCGGGAGCCAAAGCGCTAGGTTTTGACGTTATTTTTTCCGAGCCCGATGAAAGCGCTCACCTTAAGACGATTGACACTATAATCCATGAGCTGAAAAAAAGCGGCGTCAAAGAAGAAAAAATAATTTCAATACTCAACAAAAAGAAAGCCATGGGCGACACGGACGCGCTTTTAGCCAGTTCCATCGGGCGCGCGAAAAACGTCACCCTCGGTTATTTTTTTCACCTGTCACAAAAAGATATCAGCCATTTATCGGAAAACGATATTTCAGAAAAAGTCAAACTCATCAGTAATTCACGCTACCAGATGATTAAAGCGCCCGAAAAAGACACGGGTGATTACGCTTTGATTCACGGTTGGGCTCCTGAAGTTAATCTGAAAATATTGTCGGATGCCGCGACCGGTAGCGGTTATTTTAACGCGATTCCCGACAAAGACGGCGCGATGCGCTGGTCGCTGCTGGTCATAAAATTTAAGGGAGATTATTATCCATCGCTGGCCGTGTCCGTTTTGCGGCAATATCTCGATTCGCCCGTTCTTTCTTTAAGTTTGCAGGAATACGGCGTGGAAAATTTGGGAATCGGCAGGATTAAAATTCCTACCGACGAGGCGGGAAGATTGCTGATTAATTATCTGGGGCCGGCAAAAACATTTCCCCATTATTCCATCGCGGATATTATCGAAGGAAAAATTCCGCCGGAGAAGCTGCGCGATAAAATAGTTCTGGTGGGAGCAACGGCCATGGGAATCTACGATTTGCGCGCCACGCCCTTTGGCATAACTTATCCAGGCGTGGAAATCCACGCCACGGTAATCGACAATATTTTGCGGGGTAATTTTCTGATTCATTCCGGCCTCACAAAATTCATTGATGTCTGTTTAATAATTCTTTTGGGGCTGGTTACGGGGTTTATTATTTCCCGCCTGCGCGCGGTTTCCGGTATTATCGCGGTGCTTATCCTGCTGGGATTTTTTGTGGCGGCAAATATTTTGTTGTTTTCGCGTTTCAATGTCTGGTTGAATCTGGTTTATCCGGTTCTGACGATGCTCGCCGTTTATCTGGGGATAACTGTTTACCGTTATGTCAGCGAAGAGAAGGAAAAGAAGAAAATCAGAGGAGCGTTTCAATATTATTTAACCGCTTCCGTGATTAACGAAATGCTCAAAGATCCGACCAAGCTCAAGCTGGGTGGCGACAAAAAAGATTTGAGTGTTTTATTTTCCGATATCCGCGGCTTTACCACGATTTCGGAAAAACTGACGCCGGAAGAACTTGTTTCTTTGCTCAATGAATATCTTACCGCCATGACCGATATTGTGTTTGAATATGAAGGTTTGCTGGATAAATATATGGGTGATGCAATTATGGCTGTTTATGGAGCGCCGCTTGACCAGCCAGACCACGCGAAAAGAGCCTGTCTTACGGCTCTGGCGATGATGGATGAACTGCGCAAACTGCAGGATAAATGGCAGAAAGAAAATCGCCCCGCGCTGGATATAGGCATCGGCATCAATACCGGTGAAATGGTTGTGGGCAACATGGGTTCGCAGATGCGTTTTGATTACACGGTAATGGGGGATATGGTCAACCTTGGCTCGCGCCTGGAAGGAATAAACAAGGAATACGGCACAAATATTATCATCAGTGAATTTACATATAACGCTGTTTCCGATATAGTAACATGCCGTGAACTTGACTGGGTGCAGGTAAAAGGCAAACAAAAGCCCATAAAAATTTATGAGCTTCTGGGAGAGAAAAAAGATGAAGGAAAGTGGAAGGATTTGGTTCAAATTTTTGAACGTGGCCTGGCTTTTTACCGCAACGCAAAATGGGACGAAGCCATCGCCGCTTTCCAGCAGGTGTTAACTATTCGCCCGGAAGATAAGCCATCACTTACGTATATAGAGCGTTGTAAAAAGCTCAAAGAAGAACCGCCCACTCAGTCATGGGATGGCGTTTTTACAATGAAAACAAAATAAAAAATGAACGGATAATCAATATATGCCGCTGTTAAAAACAGAAAAAAAATACCGCAGTTGGGTTGAAGTTGACCTTGATAATTTTGCCGCTAATCTTCAGGAAATAAAAAGACTGATCGGGTCTGATGTTGATTTTATGCCCGCCGTTAAGGCGGACGCTTACGGCCACGGCGCCATAGAGATATCCAATGCCGCCCTGCAAAATGGCGCGAAAATGCTTGGTGTTGCTAATGCCGATGAAGGTATTCAGCTGCGCATCAGCGGCATTGAAGCGCCAATTGTTATTCTGGGGCCTTCCACCGCGGCGGAAATTGAAGAGATAATAAAATACAATTTAACCTCGTCTGTTTCCGAGATTTCTTTTGCCCGGCAACTGCAAAAAGCCCTCCAACAGGCGGGGCGAAAGCTGCCTGTGCATATAGAAGTAGATACAGGCATGGGACGCGGTGGAACAATGCGCGGCGAAGCGCTTAAACTAGTAACGGATATATCCAAGCTTTCCAATATCATCATCGAAGGTATTTTCAGCCATTATGCCGCAAGCGAAGTTATTGTTCCCGGCAATCACCGCCAATGGCAGTCGTTTTTAGATTTACTGGGCGAGTTGCAGAGCGCGGAAATAGAAATTCCGATTTGCCACATGGATAACAGCGGCGCTATTTTGAATTACCCCACTTTCAAATTAAATATGGTGCGTCCCGGGCTTATGGCTTACGGCATTTATCCTTCGGAACAGACGCAATCAAAGGCCACGGTTCTTCCGATAATGTCTTTTAAGACCACTATTATTTTGCTTAAGGATTTTCCCGCCAATTATGGCATTGGCTATAACAGCACGTTTGTTACCAAAAAACCCACGCGCATCGCGACGATACCGGTAGGCTACGGAGATGGTTACGGCGTTATTCTTTCCAATCAGGGCGAAGCGCTGATTCGCGGACGGCGCGCGCCGATTGTCGGCAGAATTTCCATGGATATGTCCACAGTTGATGTTACCCATATTCCCGAATGCGAGCTGGGCGATGAAGTTGTTTTACTGGGTGCGCAGGGAAATGAGCGCATCACCTCCGATGAAATTGCCAAAAAAGCGAGAACGATAAGTTATGAAGTTCTTTGCGCGCTGGGGAAAAGAGCGCCGCGGGTTTTTCTGCAAAAAGGAAAAGCAAGCTCGGTTTCGCCGAGATTGCGCAGAGTATTTGTTCCGGATGAGGAAAAATCAATTTCCCGCATCGATAATATAATCCGTCATTGTCTTCAGACGCGGGCGCGCAATGAGGAATTGGGAAACGCCATTTACTATGAAATGTTTGAAACGCTTTTTGGCAAAGAAGACCGGCAGCTGGAACTGCGTTCGGCTTTTCGCTATGATATCAGCATCGCGCAAATGCCCAAATCCAAAAACAACGGGAAGAGTTATTTTCGTGTCAACACCCGTATCGGCTATAAAAAAATTCTCAAAAACGATGTTTTTATGATTGGCTGCGCCGCTGATAACAAACAACTGGCCGCGCTTTTTGAAGACCCGCTTTGCGAATATCGCTGGCTTTTGGGAGCGGCCAAAAACGCTGATATGACAAGCGATTTCAGCGTGGAAAATCTCCGTGTTGATAACCGGAAGGTTCCGATTACCGAAGCGAAAAAAACGGCGCGCGGCTACGAAGTATGGTGCGGCGCGGATTTTCTGAAAGAAAAACTAAACACCGAAGTTAAAATTGAAATTGAGATTGCCACCAAACAGGCGAAAGGAAATAAAATATTCCCTGCTTACCTTGTTTATCCGACACGCGGCGTGGAAATAAATTTTGATTATCAAAAAGCAAAACTAAAAAACGTGAGAGAAGAAAGCTTTTTTGCCGGCAGGCATCCGGAGCCTGTGGTTACTTCAGGTAAGGGAAAATTTGTCAAAGTAAAAGTATCCGACAGGGAATGGATATTTCCGACGAGC
Source organism: Syntrophaceae bacterium (assembly GCA_016928765.1). Taxonomy (GTDB): domain Bacteria; phylum Desulfobacterota; class Syntrophia; order Syntrophales; family Smithellaceae; genus UBA4810. Next base: position 8,510 of record JAFGKC010000002.1, on the reverse strand, counting down.
GGGGTTATTTTCTTCTGGGACATCTGATGGCGTTTGCATAACTGTATAAAACTAGCAGTTATGTCATTCCGGCGAAAGCCGGAATCCAGTATTACATTATTATCAAGTGCTTCCTGGATTCCAGGTCAAGCCTGGAATGACGCATAAAGGAGTTTTGCAAGGCTCTACATTTTCATGCCTTCCATCTTAAGCTTTTTGCAAAACCAGGTCCAATTGCCGACTTACATTGACTAGCTATTTCTTTCTTTCAAAAGCCAGATGCCCAGTAATATCAGAACCACAGCGGCGAGCGCGCTGGGCCAGAGGGGAACGGTAATGTCTCCGGCGACAACATTGACTTGTAAGAAGAAGCGGCACACCTGGGCGATGGCCATCACAAAGAATAAAATAGCTGCTACTAATGACGCGGGTCGTTTCATGGTATGCCTCCTGGATAAAAAGATGACGCTTTAATCTTTTTAATTACAGCTTTGACAAAATAAATTGGTTAATCGACACTCCTTCTTCCGCCGATTTAATTGCTAATTCTCTATGGATATCCGGAGGGACTCTAAGCGTTAAATTGCCTTTGAATTTCTTTAATCCCAGCGGCTCCGGAATAGGTTCATTTTCTTCTTTAAGCCATTTAATGGCTTCTTTGATAACTTTTTTGATTTCGTGTAGCGCCTGTTCCGCTGTTTCGCCATGAGCCGCGAGAGAAGGGAATTCCAGGCATCTGCCTATATGAGTTTTGTCTTCTTCAGACCATTCTATCCTGTATGTATATTTTTCAATTACTTTATTCATTGTTTTCCTCTAATTTCTTAATCGCTTTTATGACAATTTTTACCTGGTAAGGTTTTGCCATTTTCCCGCCTTTTTGTATATTAATTCTTGGATCTCCTTCCCATGGCGTTTTAAAGATATGGTGACTGCCCTTAATTCTGGGTTGCCCGAAATATTTTATACAGATTTTAAGGAGATCGTTAAACTGCACATTGTTAGGATTTTTCAGTCTGTCCATGTCTATAGATTATTGATAGCATATAGGCTATCGCTGAGTCAAGAATATTAATGCTGAAATAAAATGGGGAAATTGATATTAGACATTTCCTTGCCAAAAGATTCAATATGAAAACGGATAGCTGATTTGACATCAGCCAGAGCTTCTTCATAGGTATCGCCCTGGCCGACAACAACTCCTTTTATCCCTAAAGGATAAGCAACATAGCCGTCAGGATGTTTTTCCACAACTATTTTGTATTGTTTCATAATATCTCCTTCTTTTGCCATTATATATCATAATAGTTAATTTTCTAATAGTAGTTGATTAAAAATAGCCGCCACTAATGATGCGGGTCATTTCATGGTATTCCTCCTAAAAAATGCATTTTATCGTTTTTTGTAGGTAAGAATGGCAGTATCAGTATCTAAGTTGTAATACCAAATATTTTTAATGGAATTTTCTCGAACACAGTATAATGCAATATCATTCCCATTAGGTGCAATGTTAATTTTTCCACGAAGACGATAAAACCCTGTTAGTTGTTTTGTTATGTTTTTGGTAAATAGAACATTGCCATCGTTTGAGATTAATAATAACCTGTCACGGTCAGCCCATGCAACATAGCGATCGGCAGATTCGTCATAAGACAAGGAAAATATATCGATGTTATTTAATGACCGGAAATCAATCCATTGTTTTTTCTTAACATCGAAGCGATATAAGAATCCTTCTCCGCCTAACGTTGCTAAGCTGACTATATCTCTTTTGGAATCATATGCGAGGGCGCTGGGATGCGAAAAATCTGGAAAGTTAGGTGGTGGTACTGGTACAAGCTCACTTTTATTTTCATGTTTATTGAAAAGCTGCAACTGACTAAAGTATAATCTAAAAATTAAACCATTTTGTTTTGATACTACAACTCTCCCTTCCTCAACGTTAGATTCATCTTCATTCTTGATCGGTCCTGTTAACGACCAATGTGCCATTTTATAATCTTTTGTCATAACTTCAAAAGTGAAATTCTTGCTTGGTTTTTGAGGCGGAAAACCGTCCAGTGTCAACTCGGGACTAGGAGTATCAAGTTCTGATATTCTAACCGCAGACGGTATTGCATAGCTGACACGAGCAACATCTACTTTGGTTATGCCAAAAATGTTGTTCAGCTTATTAAGTAAGCTTTCAAATCTAGGACTTTCTATTTTATTTACACATGGAAGTTCTACTAGAAATCCTTGGGTGGGTATCAATGTTGTTATGGTTGGAAATTCTTGAGTATTTGAGTACCCCCATTCCCATGTAACAATTCCGGAAATTGTTGTTGAAGCTGAAGCAGTTACATGCCAATGAACTGTGAAGCAGCTTGTAAGAACGAGGAGAACTTTGGAGCCGGGACGATTGATCTCAACGTTTACTATTGAGCCTGCGGCATCTTTGTTAGCAGGCTCATTTCCTGAAACTAAAATAATCTCGGCATTTGCGGCAAGTTCCCGTGCGTTATATGGTGGCGAAAAAGCAAGGGGAAGTAAATTTTTTGATATCTGTGCATCCGCGACAGCTTGTACTGGTTTTCCAAGCTGGACTTGTTTTTCTTCCGCCCTAGATTGTTTTTGGAGATGTGTTGTTTTGTTATTAGGGTCTCTAAATATTACAATACCAAAAGATGACATAAGGCCTAATTCCCATATTCTGGTTTCGTAAGCCTGCTTAATACATTGGGCATTTTGGCATAAATCAAGTGCATATTTAAGCCATTCTTTTTGGCTCTGAATTGCCTGCTCCTTAATATCAGTTCGATTTAGTGATTTTAAGTATGCCTCGTTCATAGATTTGTCTAATTTCGATAATTCTTCATTACTGCAAATGATCTTTTCGACTTCAGACTTTGCTTTTGCGCAGTCAAAACTCGCTGCCTGTATTGGCATAGGCAAGAACAGCAAAATAAAAATTATACTTAACGGTTTTTTAAGGCAAAAAAATAAACTAATCATTTTTATAACCCCCTAACTGTTAATTGATAATTTTTTTAAATTCTCTGGTAAAAATATGCTGATTTTGTGGCTTGGTTAATAACTTACATTTGCCTGTTGTCTATTACTAAAGCTTTTTTTCAAGGCTAGGGCGGCCAGACCATATATATATTTATTTTTGCATCAGGATCCTTTATTTTCTTCAAAACATTCGCGGCGTTATCTCGCACTTCTTTATCGCTATCATTTAGCGCGTTAGTTAAAGGTTTAATTATACGAGGGTCGTTTGCATAGTAATATAATGCGGCTACAGCCGTTTTCCGTACCCCTATTGCATCGTCTTTTAGCGCGGCAATCAGCGGTTCAACGGCACGGGAGTCTTTTGTACCCGCCAATTTAATTACAGCTACTTGTCTTATCGCGTTATTAGTATCTTTTAATGCGGCAATTAGTGGTTCTAAGGCACGAGGATCTTTTGCGTTTAATGCTCTTATGGCGTTTTTCCTCATTTGAAGGTCATCATCTTTCATTGCTTTAATGATGGTTTCCAGAACATGGGGATCTTCTGTTTTTGTCAATGCATATACAGCGGATTCTCGGACCATTAAATCATTATCTTTCAGCGCGGCTGTTAGTAATGGATCAAGGATACAGGGATCTTTTGTTTGCGCAAATATTTGTGCCAACGCATGGGCAGCATTTCTTCGCACATTAAACTGATCATCTTTCAGAGCGGCAATTAAAGGGTCAACAACGCGGGGATCTTTTATTTCTCCTAGTGAACGTGAAGCACCGTATCGCACCACTGACTTAGTATCTTTTAATTCGGCAATCAGCGGTTCGACTGCACGAGGATCTTTAATTTTACCCAAGGCTTCTGCAGCGCTTTGTTTTACATAGATATCAATGTCTTTGAGCGCGGCAACAAGAGGTTCGACAGCACGTGTATCTCCTATTTCTCCTAAAGTTTTCGCAGCGTTTCCTCTGACTCCTGCGTCACTGTCATATCTTAGTGTGGTAATTAATGGTTCGACGGCACGGGGGTCTGCTATTTCTCCCAAAGTGTCCACAGCACTTTTACGCACTTCGCTATCACTATCTTTCAACAGGGCAATCAGAGGTTCAACGGCACGGGGGTTATATGTTTTTGCCAGTGCTGTTGCCGCGCCTTTTCGCACTTCTGCGTTCTTATCCTTCAGCGCGGAAATGAGCAGGTCAACAACGCGAGAATCTTCTTTCATATAACCTAGGACATGTACTGCGCTCTGCCGTACTTTTGGATCAGTGTGCTTCAGGTCAATAATCAAATCATCTACGATATTCTTTGCTTCTGAATAGACGTTATATGGGAGACAAACTGCTGCAAGCAGCATAATTATGGATATAAGAATAATTTTTTTTGGTACATTGAATTTCATAATTAATGCCTCCCATTCATTGTAATAAAATTAATAACAATAGCCTCAGCGCAATCAGTAACCGCGTCAACTTTATTATGTTTTTTATTTATTAACACCAACATTCAGTAAATCTTATCAATTTTTCCTTGTCCAAGGTTTCGTTTGACATTTTATCAATGACACCTCTTTTTTTTATTAGCATTTCTCGGGTGTATTTTGGATTGTAACTTAGATAAGTAGTATGGCAATACGAATCTTCACCACTTTCGTCATATTCATAAACTGTTACCAACTTGTGATTAGATATATATTCGGCCATGTAATCGGTAATTCTTGGTGGTGCACTGTAGCCATCCCAATTTTTACAAACAAATTCGATGCTTTTTATATCTTTTGTTTTTATCTTTTGAACTGATGAGTTTGCGACAACTATACTCCATGCATTGTTATATTTAATTTCTATTATTTTATTTATGAATATAAATGTTACATCGTCTGCTCTTTCTGACTGGTACTTAAGCGATGTTTCTAAGAGTAAAGCCCCCGTTGTGTTATCTTTTTTCTTTTGACTGCAAACACTGTGGTTCGAAAATGTTTCTATATACCCTTCTAATTTTTCATTATTTTTTAGCTGTATGGTGACCCCATAAATGCCCAGTGTTTCCACATCCGCAATCGTGCTAGTAAAAGGAATTATAATTAATATGAAGATAAATACACAAATTATTCTTACCTTTGACATCATATTCCCTCCTATTATTCTATTGATATAGAAGTTTGGTTATTTTTAAAAATTTGTTCGAAATTGCTGATTAAATCCCCTCCGTCTTAATTTCTAGTTTTTTCTTATGGCGCTTAAGCGCCAGTTCGATGAGTTTATCCAGAAGCTCGCTGTATTTGATGCCGGTGGCTTCCCAGAGTTTAGGGTACATGCTGATGCTGGTAAAGCCGGGGAGTGTGTTTATTTCGTTTAAATAGAATTCGTTGGTGTTTTTATCCAGAAAGAAATCAACCCGCGCCATGCCGCTGCAGCCCAGCGCCTTGTATCCTTCCACGGCGGCTTTTCTGATTATTTCCGTAAGTGATGAATCAAGCGGCGCGGGGACTATCAGTGTCGCGCCGTCGGGGTCTATATATTTTGCTTCGTAAGAATAGAATTCATGTTTGGGAACAATTTCCCCCAGAATTGAGGCCTGCGGATTTTCATTTCCCAAAACAGCGCATTCAATTTCGCGGCACTTAATACCTTTTTCAATCATCACGCGTGTATCGAACTGAAAAGCAAAATTAACAGCTTTTTGCAGATGCTCTTTTTCCTTTACCTTTTTTACGCCCACAGAAGAGCCGGTGCAGACCGGTTTGACAAACAAAGGCATGCCAAGCTTATCCACCGCGCTTTGAATAATGTTTGGCGTGTTAGCTTTCCATTCGCTTTTATTTACGGTTATTGACGAAACAACGGGGATGCCTGCTTGCCGCAGTAATCTTTTAGCTACGTCTTTATCCATGCCGACGGACGAACCGATAACGTCCGCGCCGACGTAGGGCACCATTGCCAGTTCCAGCAAGCCCTGCAGAGTGCCGTCTTCACCGAAAGTACCGTGCAAAACAGGGAACACAACGTCGATAGTTACTTTTTTATTATTGTTTGCCAGATCAAATAATTGCAGTTGATTTTTTTGCTGAAAGTGATTGACCAGCCATTTGTCTTTCTTTTTTAAGGCCAAAACTTTGCCAAAATCTTTATGTAGCTTGATTTGGGGCTTATCCTGGACATACCATTTTCCGTCGCGGTCAATGCCGATGGCGGTTACTTTGTATTTGTTCTTATCCAAGGCGGCAACAACTGAAGCAGCTGAACAAAGTGAAACATCGTGCTCGCCCGAGCGGCCGCCATACAAAACGCCGATTTTTATTTTTGCCTTTTGTGCCATAAGTTAAAAGTTCCTCGCGGGTGTGGAGAAGGGATATTTGTTTATTATTTTAGTTACATATACGCCGTGAAAGGTTTGGTTGTCAATTTAATTTTAGGATTCCCCCGGCGCTTTTGTTGTCACCAAAATATTTTATAAAGCGCAAATATTATCTGGAAAATTGTATTGTTTTGAGAATCGAGATGCTTTTAATTTTAATAATAAATTAATAATATTAGTAGAATAAATACAGCCGGTCATTGTATAATCATAGCGCACAGCGATGTAGCATCATTGCGCTTGCATTTTCTCGCCGGGATGAGGCATGGCAGCAGCAGAACAAAAATTATTTTACGAAGATTTCCTGAAAGAAGTTTCCAAATTTTCAATTATTCCTAAGGATGACCAAAAACAGGCGCTTCGAATACGTCGTTTTTTTATGGCCACGATTGCCTATATCTTCAATAGTAGTCTGGCTTATGTCTCCTATCTGGCGGGTGTTACGGAGTGGGAGGCGATTTTTTGGCTGCTGATCATTATTCCCGTGATCAGCATTACTTTCTACATCATCTTTCGCACCGGTATCAATCTGAGGATGGCCGATCCCAGCCTCACGCTTATTCAGATGTGCACGGCAGCGCTTATAGTGATGTACGTCATGTTTTTTGCCAATGAGTCCCGTAGTGTTTTGTTGCTCATGTACATTATTATACTTCTGTTTGGAATTCTCCGCCTTGATACTCGCCAGTTTTTATTTATCAGTGTTTTTATCCTGCTGACCTACGGAGTCAATATCGCGCTTTTGCATCTTTTCCGTCCTCAAGGCGTAAATTTTCAAAATGAATACCTCCAGTGGTTTATGTTGGCCCTGGTTCTGGTCGCCTTTTCTATTATTGGGGGATACATTAGTTCTCTTCGCCGCAATCTGAGTGCCAGCCGTTCGGAACTGCAAAAATCAAATTCTCTTATTCACGAAATGGCAATCCGTGACGAATTGACCGGTCTCTATAATCGCCGGCATCTCATGGAGCTTCTTAAAAATGAGAAGAACAGATCATCTCGCAACGGATCACAATTCGTTGTGGCGATGCTGGATGTTGACCAGTTAAAAGATGTCAACGATACCTATGGCCATCCGACGGGAGATCAGGTTTTGTGGACAGTCTCGGCAATTATTCGTGATACCATGCGTATTATCGATAATTGTGGCCGTTATGGAGGCGACGAGTTTATGCTTATTTTTGCGCAAACGGATATTAAAGGGGCGATGATCTCTGCGGAACGCATACGCGCCAGTATTGGACAAAGCCAGGTTCCTGGTTTGGGACGGGATTTTAAAATCACTGTTTCTATAGGCCTGACGGAATATCGCTTTCCGGAAGAGGTGGAAACAATGATTGCCCGTGTCGACCGCGCTCTTTATAGGGCAAAAAGCGGCGGGAGAAATCGTCTGGAATGCGATGAATTTCGGGAAGATATAAAAAAATGATTTAGTTTTAATTCTTTGCAGATAGCCTGACCTGGTCGCAAGTCATCAATAAGCGCTCAGTCTTGACAGCAATTGTTTAAATACATATATTACTTTAGAAATCAGGATAAAAAACAGGTGTTTTATGGCGCAATTTTTTAATGAATCTCAATTGCCCCTGGCAAACAAGGCTTTTGCGGATGCCGAAAAGCTGGTTTCCGGATATTTTCGTTTAAATGAAAGCCAGTTTAAAAAACATAAGTATGACGTAAAAACACTTGCATATTTGGATGAACACGAGATACAAGACGGCGCGTTCGCCCATCTGTGTAAATATTCATATGAACGGCCGGAAGACGAGGCGCAAATCGCCGGTGAGGGTTTTGATTTTTACCGCGTTTGCCTGCAGGACAATATAATTCTGAACGCGGTACAGCGGGCCAATCCCTTTATAAAGTTGAGCCCACTGATGCTTTACATCGCCGTGCATGAACTGATTCATGTTTTGCGCTTCGGAAACGGTGAAAGCGATTTTCACGCGCCGGCACAAGAAAAAGAAAATGAAGAAGCCATCGTCCATAATTTGACGAAAAACGCGTTGCAGATGGTAAAATATCAGGACATGGATATGGTTTTAGATTGTTTCAGCAATAATTTTAAAATTTTTGATACATACAGTTGCGGAGGTTTTTAATATGCCTATCTATGAATACAAATGCCAGAAATGCGGCAAGCAGTTTGAAGCGCTGCAGGGAATAAATGATCCCGATGTGAAAA
>JAFGKC010000026.1 GCA_016928765.1 Syntrophaceae bacterium | reverse complement strand
GAATATTTTGATTTTCATCATGGCAGAGACAACTGGAGAATATTTTTAGAAAAATACTCACACGATGCTTTATTGCTGATGCCCAACACAAAAATTTATTCATTGATGCTTAAAGAAACATCTTGGAAGGTCGTTTATTCCGACGAGGGCAGTGTGTTGTTTTTGAAAGCAGGCCATAACGTAGGTAAAATCTCAGGTAATTAGAAAAATACTTAATGCCGCGGCGTCAAAACAAATATTTTACAATACAGCCAATCACATATATATACTATCTGAACAAATTGTATTTCAAAATACAATACAGCGCGCGAAAACCGTCCTTCCAGTTTATTTTTTTCCCTTCCGCGTAGGTTCTTCCGTAATAAGAAATAGGCACTTCATATATGCGTAAATTCTTTTTGGAGATTTTCGCGGTTATTTCCGGCTCAAAACCAAAGCGATTTTCCTCAATATTTATTCCCGCAAGCGCGTTTCGGGTGAATACTTTGTAGCAGCATTCCATATCGGTAAGATTCAAATCAGTAAAGATATTAGATAATAATGTCAGAAATTTATTGCCTAGATAATGCCAGAAATACAGAACGCGATGCGCGCCTAGACCTTTAAAACGTGAACCGTAAACCACGTCGGCCTTTCCCGCTAAAATCGGCTGTAGCAGGACAGGGTATTCATTTGGATCGTATTCTAAGTCCGCGTCTTGAATCATAATTATATCACCCCGGGAATTATTGATTCCGGTCTGGATGGCTTTCCCTTTACCATAGTTTTTTTCATGAAGAACTACCTTGATGTTGGGATATTTTAATTGTTTCAGAATATCTCTGGTTCCGTCAGTAGAGCCATCGTCTATTATTAAAATTTCTTTCTTGCAGGGAGTGTCCAAAACGGTTTTAATAATTTCTTTTATGGTGTCTTTTTCATTGAATACGGGAATAATAATGCTAACAGTTTTCTTACCAGAAATAATTTTATTTACCTTAGCTGCGGGCGTCATTTTATCTCCTTCATTGTGGCCAAATATTTTTTACAAAGATCACGATAATAATCAATGCCTGCTTTTGCTGTCAATTTTTGTTTGTCTGTGACATCATGTGTGATTACAGCCGGATTGCCCAAAACATTCTTGCCAGCGGGAATATGCATATCTTTTTGAATCAATGATCCAGCGGAAACAAAGACGTTTTCTTCACAAATAACATTAAAAAGTAATATTGATCCCATGCCGATGACACAGCGTGATTTTATTTGCGCGTCATGAATCAAGACGCTGTGAGCTATGGTAACATCATCGCCTATGGTTACTATAGAGCCTGGAAAAACGTGGATAACGGCGTTATCCTGGATACTGCAACGGTCTCCAATTACCACCGGTCCAAAATCAGCCCGGATAGAAGCTCCGGGAGCGATTAAGCATTCATGGCCTATTTTTACATCGCCGATTAAAACAGCTTGCGGATGCACAAAGGAATCCGGCGGTACTAGCGGTTTTTTGCCTTCAAATTCATAAAGCGCCATTTTTTATTATTCCTTGCTTAATAGGGAAGGGAAATATTTACCGAACCGCCACGACCCAGGATATCATGCATATGGAGATAACCTTTGAGTATTTTTTTATTGTTAACAACGGCAAAGGCGGTAATTTCTTTTTTTTGCATAAGTTCCATTGCCTGGGCAAGCGACGCGGTTTCGTCAATTGTTTTTGGATTCCGCGTCATCATCACGTCAATTGTTTTACCTTCAAAAGAAGCTCCATTGCCGATCAAACGGCGCACATCTCCGTCGGTTAAAATTCCCAAAAGTTTGTTGTTTTTGTCTGTAATCAGGACAAATCCGACATTTTTACGGTCAATTTCCTGGATGGCTTTTTGCACGGAAACTCCGCTGAAAACCCTGGGTATTTTTTTTCCGACAATCATTGCTTTTTGGACTGGTTCTTTCAACCTCGCGCCCAGGCTCCCGCCGGGATGAAATTTATAAAAATCTTTTTCTTTAAATTGTCTTTTATCGATTAACGCGATGGCCAAAGCGTCGCCCATGGCGAGCGCGGCAGTTGAGCTGGATGTGGGAGTAAGGCCGAAAGGGCACGCCTCTTTTTTAACAGAAACATCAATTACAATATCACTGGATTTTGCCAGGGTTGATGATTTTTTTCCGGTAAAGGTAATAATCGGAGTTCCTATCTGGCGCACGGAAGAGATGATCGGCACAAGTTCACGAGTTTCTCCGCTATTGGAGATCGCCAGAAGGACATCTTTATTGGTAACAATACCTAAATCGCCGTGAATGCCTTCTGCGGGGTGCAGGAAGAGAGCCTGCGTGCCGGTGCTGGTAAGCGTGGCCACTATTTTTTTGCCGATCAGGCCGGATTTTCCAATACCGGTAATAATAACTCTGCCTTTTGATTTGTAAATTAAATCAACTGCCTGGGCAAAATTATGGTCAATTTTGTCAATCAGGTTCAGAATGCTCTGCGCTTCTATTTTTAAGACTTCGGTCGCTCTTTTTATTGTATCTTGGTGTTTCTTCATTTTAAACCTTTAATTGTGACTAGGATGTTGTTTAAAGCCCTTAAATAAGGACGAATTTATTAAAACTAGCAAAAATTACCTTACAAAACAAGAATCAAATGATGCTTTAATTAAGAAAATATTAATTAACCCCTTTTGCTAAAAAGCCAGCAACAAGAGCTTTGCAGAAGCTTGTATTGACCTTGGGGGCTTATATCTGATAAGACTCTATATACTTTAATGTAGAGATTGAATTGTGAAAGCTATTTTTATATCAGACGCGCATTTAAAAAAATCATCAGATGGCAGATATATTAAACTTATCGATTTTTTTAATGACCTTAAGGCCGGCAAGGTATCTTCCCTTGTCCATGGAGAGGATAAATATTCAAAAGCTGTTTTGATTGACGATTTGTTCATTGCCGGCGATTTATTTGATTTCTGGTTTTGCCGAAAAAATAATATATATTCAGATTTTAAAATAATCATAGATAAATTGGTAGAGCTTAAAAATGCCGGAATCAGGATTCATTTATTTGAGGGTAATCATGATTTTTTCATGAAAGAATATTTTCAGGATGTTTTGGGGATGGATGTATTTGAAGATGGTGTCGACTTTAAACTAAACGGCAAAAATATTTATGTTTCTCACGGAGACACCGCGGATAAAACTAACAAAATATATATGATCTTCAGAAAGATATTGCGCAGTCGCGCTTTTTATCATTTTCAGCGTTTTATTCCGTCGCCTGTTCTTTGGATGGTTGCAAATTTGAGTTCCGCCGCCAGTAAAGAATTAAACAAAGAAAACGGTGATAAGCTGTATGAAAGAATGTCAGAATATGCCCAAGAGAAACTTCATGGTGATTGCGATGTTATTATACTTGGCCACTCGCATCAGGCGGTTGTGAAAAATTAT
>JAFGKC010000222.1 GCA_016928765.1 Syntrophaceae bacterium | reverse complement strand
CCCCATTCACGGCTATTCCGAAAGCGCCTACGAAAGAGCGCTCCAATAAAAATTTTTAGATGTGGATTTTATTTTTCCGAGGATAACACCACGGATTTTTCTATCTGGCGCGCGGGAATCTTCCAGTATTTTTTGAGGAGGCGGTTTTTTTCTTCGGTGGAGACCAGCCTGTAGCCGTTTTTCTCGTAAAAAGATATCGCCCAGGTGGCGGCAGCCCAGGTGCCGATAAGGATGGTTTTATCGGCCATGCGTTGTAAATTATTTAATAGCTCGGAGCCGATTCCTTTGTTGCGCGAAGCTGTGCGGACATAAGCGTGGCGGATCAGCGTAAAATCAGTTTTATCCTGTATTCCCATTACGCCAATAAGCCGGCCTTCTTCTTCCAGCCCCCAGAAGCTGACGCCGTCGTCCATTTCGTGACGCAGGTAATCGTGTGACATGTAAGGTTCATGCCAGCAGTCATCGGGGATGAATCCCATGTAGGCAGTTGCGGCGTCGTTGATGATGGCCAGAATTTCTTCAAAATCATTTTGTGTGCAGGGGCGAATCATAATTATTCAACTTCTTTGGGATAACCGGTTTTTATATAGCGAAAACTGAGCACTATCATTATTGTCACAAAGATCAGCCTCAATATATTTTCCGAGATCAAATGCGCCAGGTATCCTCCGCCATATGTTCCGATAAGAATTCCCGCGATCAGGCCGTAAAGGATTTTATTATTAACATTTCCCAGCCGCCAGTGCGTAAATGCCCCCACCGCGCCTGCCGGAATCATGACCAGAAGCGATGTTCCCTGCGCCATGTGTTGGCTGAATCCCGCAAGCAAAACCATTACCGGAACCATTATTGTTCCGCCGCCCACACCCATCATGCCGGAAAGAAATCCGGTGGCCGCGCCGGCAATCATAAAAATGATGATGATAAACGCGGTAGATGTGACGACAATCGCGTTTCCCATGTACGGTTTTAAAAATAGCATCATGGCGCAGAAAAATAAAAAAATCCCAAAATATTTCCGCAATTTCCATTCGGCCAGAGAATGAGCGTATTTTGCCCCTAATGTCGCGGTACAAATGGCGGGCACGGCCAACGCAAAAGCCGCCGCGTAATCCACAGAGCCGTGCAGGCCGTAGATTATCGCGCCGCTGATGCCCGTAAAAATCAGTGCGACCAAACTTGTGCCGTGAGCCTTATGCTGACCGAATTTCAAAAACAGCATCATCAGTGGAATCATGATTAAGCCGCCGCCAATGCCGATTAAACCGCCGAAGGCACCGGCGCAGATTCCAATGAGCAGGCTGATAACGTTTAATTTCATTTATGCACCTTTCCCCGCGCTGCCGAGGCAAAAATACCGAACACGCAAATTATGGCCAGGATAAAGTAAATTATACGCGCGCTTTTTAAAAGAAGAAAATTATCCGCCGCCGCGATTGCATGCTGCCCCAGAATAACGGCGAAAATCAGCATGGTAATGCCCATGGAAAACATCTGGCCGGTCAGCCGCATGGTGGCCAGCGTGGCCGAAGCGACGCCGTAAAATTTATTGCCCACGGAACTCATGGTGGCATTGACGTTGGGCGAGGAAAAAAGCGCGAAGCCGATGCCTAGCAGAATCAGCGAGGTGATGATGTAGCGGGTGGTGGTAGCCGGACTGATAAACATAAGCAAAATAAGACCGGCAACGGTGAGAGCCATGCCGGAGGAAGCGATAATCTGCGGTTCGAAACGATCGGAAAGCCTGCCCGCGAAAGGCGAACACAGCGCCATTACAACCGGTTCGGCAACCAGAATGAATCCCGTCTGCGCGGGTGAAAGCATTTTTACCTGCTGTAAATAAAGGCTCAGCAAAAAGGTAACCGCGAACGTGGCGCAATAATGAATCATCGCCGCCAGATTGGAAAAGGCAAAAACTCTATTTTCCATAAACAGACGAATATCCAAAAGAGGAAAGGGAATTTTAAGCTGCCGCAGGACAAAGAAAACAAGTCCCAGGATACCCGCGAAAATCAGCAAAGCGGCAGACCACGCAGGCAATAGTGAAAAGCCGTACATAATCGAAAACAAAGCCGCGCCGTATATAAGAGAGCCTGTATAATCAAATTTTTCACCGCGGGCTTCAGGGCGTTCCTGCCGCGCCAGGGGCGCGATAGTTAAGATAATAATTACGCCCAAAAAAGCGGCTAAAACAAAAATATATCTCCATCCGAAATGCTGAGTTAAAAGTCCGCCCACAAAAGGGCCGATGGTTAAGCCGGTGTAAACCGCGGCCAGATTAATGCCCAGAATCCTGCCGCGTTTTTGTGCCGGATAGTGAGAAATTAAAAGAGCCGTTCCCGTGCTGAAAATCATCGCTCCGCCAATGCCTTGAATAGTCCGGAAAAAAATTAACAAAGAAGAAGCGGGCGCGATGATACACAAAAATGAGGAGACAGTAAAAATCAGCGCGCCGTAGAGAAATATTTTACGATGCCCGTAAATGTCGGATACTCTGCCCAAAGGCACAAGCGTGATCGCGGCGGCCAGAATAAACGAAGAAACAATCCAGCCCAAAGCCAGCGCGGTCATGGAAAATTCTTTGCCGATAACCGGCAGGGCGACATTAACAGCCGAACCCATAAAGGGTGTCAGAAACGCGCTTAACGTGACGGCGAGCAGAATATAAAAATTGTTTTTGTTGGTCATGAAATTAGGATTTGCCCTGCTTGCCTTGAGCGTCTAAAGTCTTTTTATAAAGCTTTTCGAAGGAGTCTTTCCCGCAGGCCAGTGCAAGCGTCAAAGGCATAATTATATTCGCTTTTTTGAGCATGCTTTCGGTGAGGTTTCTGATATCCCATTGGGCGTGAGCGTCGGCGCGCAGACGTGCCACGTGATACATCTCTCTCGCGTTTAATTTCATCAATACTCTTTTGCGGTGCGCGTTGGTAAGAATGTAGGTCGCGGCTTCAGGCGCTTTCTTGCGGATTTGCGAGTAAATTTTGTCTGTCTGCTTGATGATATCCATAAACTTTTGTTGCTGGCCGATTTTACGCACCGAAGGCGGAATGGTAACGCCGAGAGCGGGGTCATATTCCTGCGCGATAATTGTCGCCATGCGATGCCTTTTTAACTGAGCAAAACAGCTGGAGCTGACAACAAGTTCATATAGCAAATCAACATTTTCCAATTCCCGCAAAACCGCGTCGTGCGGCTGAAGGTTTTCAAATATTATTTTAAATAAAGCTTTTTTCGCTTTAGGGGAGAGCTTTTTTGCCTGTTTCAGGCAGGCCGCGTAATCTTTTCGCGATGATGAAAAAAGCAGGGACGCGGCGATTCTGATATCAGCGTTGGCGGTCGCGTCTGTCAGATTTACGTCCGCGGGTTTTTGCGATTTTGCTTTTTGCGAGCGCTTTAGAAAATATTTTTCCGCTTCCAGCGCCAGATTTTTTCTTGTAAGTTTATCGTAATTTGTCGGTGTGGTGTAGCGGATTAACGAAGGCGCGATATCTTTGGTGGCTTCGTAAAGTTTTTCTGAATATTCCCGCGCTTCGGCCAAAGGCAGAGCGGCCAGCCTTCTGAGCATCATCTCCAGATTGCGGGCGTTGATAGTCATGCCCAGTTGTGTCTGCGTCGCCATGGAAATGGCGTAGCGGGCGTCTTCCTTAGCCCAGCCTTCCAGCATGGATTTGTTGGACGGGTTTTCGGCCAGCTCTTTGTTTTGCTCAAAAACAAAAGGCCGAAGCTTCTCATAAAGTTCATGATAATAGTCGTTTTGCGCCGCTATTGTCTCCACGAAAAGATTGGTCATACCCGCCCGCCAGATTTCATCCGGCACGACAAAATCTTTATTGAAAAGAACATAGCGCTGCGATTTTTCCGTGAATGAACACAGGCGAAATTTCTCAATTTCTTCAACCAGCAGGCGCGAAACACCCAGCACATCGATGTTAAAAACTGCGTGTTCCGCCACAGAGCTATGTCCCATTTCAAAAACGATGTTGCGGTTGGACTGGCGCGCTTTTTCCACTTCAGCGCGGGCCAGCCCGCGCAGTTCATTGACAGGCTTGGGGCTGCGGCTGATGCGCGCGTAAGCGGCGGAGATCGTTTCCGGTGTTAAATCTTCAGCGAGAGATTTTTTTTGTTTGAGTTCACTGATAAGCTCATAATCAAGGTTATAGCCGGCAAGTAAAATTTTCATGACAGGTCATTTACCTTTTTTTAGATAATTTCCATCAAGTTTTTTATAAGTTAACCACTTCCACGCGGTCAAATTTCCGCCCCAGGAACTTTTCACCGATAGTCTGAAAACGGTAAGGAACGTCACTCACGCAGAACAGGTAAGCGGGATTACTATTGCCGTCATTGGCAATTTTTTGTTTCGCGATCAGATCCGCGGCGATATCCGCCATTGCCTGCGCCGAATCGATAAGAGTGACTTCGGTGCCGGCAATATCCTGAAGCAACGGTTTTAATAACGGATAGTGAGTGCATCCCAGCACAAGCGTGTCAATTTTTTTGGCCATAAGCGGTTTTAAATATTCCCGCGCGATAAGATTTGTCGCCTGATGTTCAAACAAACCTTCTTCCACCAGGGGCACAAAAAGCGGGCAGGCCTGAGAATAAATTTTAATCTTCTTGTCAAAATGCCGGATCGCGCGCGCGTAGGCGTTCGAGTTGATAGTAGCCGGCGTTCCGATAACGCCGATAATCTTCGCGCGCGATTGACGCACAGCGTTATGGGCGCTGGCCTCGATGACTTCTAAAACCGGAACGTCGGATAAATCTTTGATTGTCTGATAGGCGACAGCCGCCATCGTATTGCAGGCGACAATCAGCAGTTTAACGTCTTTTTTTAAAAGAAATTCAGTGATTTGGGAGGCGTAGCGATTGATCGTATCGACTGATTTAATGCCGTAAGGCACACGCTCGGTATCACCGAAATAAATGATATTTTCTGACGGCAGGCGCTCCATGAGGGATCGCACAACGGTCAGGCCGCCGACTCCGGAATCGAAAACGCCTATGGCACGGTCATTTTTCACGGATAAAAATTAAAACTCCTTGTTAATCATTTTTTCTGGCAAAATTCCTGTCCTCAGGCAAGTTTGTAACGGCTTTACCATAGTGTCATAGCTAGAGCTAGAAAAAAGTAAGCAGTGTAAATCAAAGTATTTCCACTGCCCTCACGTTTTTGGGGCTACTTCATATCTTTTGGAAACAATGATAATGTGCCCCATCAAAAGCACAAAAGCGGGATAGACTGCTTTGATCCAGTAACTGTAATTGACGAAAAGATACAAGCTCGCGCCAATCCACATAGCCAAAACGGCCAGAGTTATGATGGTGCCGATCAATGCTCCAAGGCGCGGTATGATAAGGGTAATAAAAAGCCCGAATAAAAATATCATCATCAATTCCAGCGCCAAAGCCCAGTCCGGGCGAATTATGTAATCGTCGCTTAAAATATTATCGATAATGTTGGCGATAATTTTTACCGAGGGAACTTTATACGCCGTCGCGGTTTCACGCAGTGCCCCTAAGCCTGCCGTGCTGGGAGCGATGATGACAACTTTATTCCGAAACGCATCAGCGGGAATTTTTTTATTGATAACATCTATAAAAGAATAATAAGGGATATCGTTTTTAAAAGAAATAAGCATCCTGTTCCGGTTTAAAAGAGGAATTGATTTGTGCGCGAAGGTTAGATTCTTTCCGAAAGATAAATCCGTTAAATCAAGATCAAAGTAAGCCAACACAAGCTGAAGAGCGAGAGAAGGATATATTCTGCCATTATAATTGATAAAAAACTTTTCACTTCGCACCGCGCCGTCGTTATCCGCGAAAATATTTATGTGACCCAGCCGCAGCGCGTCGCTCGCGAAAGGATCTATGGGGACAGTAATATCGCGGGCGACAACGCTTTTATCCGAGGGGTAGGGGAAAAGTGAATTGGCGGTCATGTAATCGGTGTAGAAATTATAAGGAGCTTCCTTCGATTTTTTCAGATGAAACAGCAGGGGCATAACCACTTTTTTACTTGTGGCGACGGAATTGGCTAAAATCGCGTCGTTATCCAGACGTTCTTCCGCGTCTTTGAGCGCCGCCAACAAAACAACTGTACTCATATTTTTTTTGGAATACTGGGGATTGTTTTCAATGGTCTTTATGATATTCACGACTTCTTTGAGGCCGTGATTAAGGTCCTTGCCGGAATAGATAATATCAAGGCCGATAACTTTTGCTTCATAAGCGTCCAGCATATCAATCATAAACGCCATGTAAGATCGGGGCCAGGGCCACGGGCCGAAATCATCGATGCTTCTTTCGTCAATCGCGATAACGCTGACAGGCGAGTCCGCGGGCTTTACGCGCAGGCGCGAACCCAGGTCGTATAGGCCGTATTCTATTCTTTCCAGTTGGGGCCAGAAAAAGTAGATCGCGAAGAGAGCAAGAAGAGTAAGGAAAATACCATGTCGAAAATCGTTGATGATCGATTTTTGAATTGGTTTCATGTAAAATCCTTAGAAAAAAAAGCGCGTTTTTTATGGCAACCGCGCTCAATTAATAGCATAACTGGTTAGGATATTGCAATATTTCTTGTTTGGTCTTATGCTTACAAATATGATGATGAAACGCGCGGAAAAAGAAATCAGCAATCCAGAAGAAATTCAAGACATCATGCGCCACGCTCAAATCTGCCGTATGGCTATGACGCAAGGCAGCATACCTTATTTGATTCCGCTAAATTTTGTCGTGGAAGGTGATTGTCTTTATTTCCACTCGGCAACCAAGGGAAAGAAAATCGATATCTTAAACGAAAACAACAACGTGTGTTTTGAAATGGAGATTAACGCGCAGATTATTGCCGGCGAAACTCCCTGCGCGTGGGGCATGAAATACGCGAGCGTCATCGGCTACGGACGCGCTTTTTTCGTGAATGATCAAGCGGAAAAAATAAAAGCGCTCAACCTGCTTATGGAAAAATACGCGGGACGGGGCAATTATACCTATCCGGAAAATATAGTGCGAAAAACCATGATTGTCGGCGTGAAGATAGACAAGCTTACCGGAAAAAAATCACAGCTTCCTTAATGGTGAAAATAAATTTTAAACTTTGAATTTGGAAAGACCTTCAAAATCCAACGTGGCAAAATAATCATCGACAGTTTCCGCGCGCCTTATCTGCACAACATTGCCGTCATCTCTTAATAGTAATTCCGCGGACCGCAGCTTTCCGTTGTAATTAAATCCCATCGCGTGCCCGTGCGCGCCGGTATCATGAATAACAACTATATCTCCCGGTTCCAGTTGGGGCAGCATGCGATCAATGGCGAATTTATCGTTGTTTTCGCAAAGCGAGCCGGTAACATCATAGGGGATATTGTGAGGCTTATCTTCTTTGCCGACGACAGTGAGGTGATGATAAGCGCCGTAAATCGCGGGACGCATCAAATGAGCCATATTGGCGTCGAGCCCGGCAAATTTTTTATAAGTATCTTTTATATGCAAAACGCGAGTGACTAAATATCCGTATGGGCCTGTAATATAGCGGCCGCATTCAGTAAAAATTTTAAGCGGCGCGAAACCGCCGGCGACAATAATCTCTTCATATTTAGTCTTTACACCGCGGCTCATTGCCGTAAGATCTATACGCTCCTGCTCGGGCAGATAAGGAATGCCCACGCCGCCGCTGAGATTGACAAATTCAAAACGGATTTTCAGTTTTTGCGATATTTCCGCGACCAGTTCAAATAATATTTCAGCTGTTTCGACGAAATAATTGGCATCCAGCTCATTGGAGGCGACCATGGCGTGAATGCCGAAACGCCGCACTCCTTTTTCTTTACAAATTTTATATCCTTCAAAAAGCTGTTCGCGCGTGAAACCGTATTTTGCCTCTTCCGGATGGCCGATAATGACGTTGCCTTTTTTTAGCGGCCCGGGGTTATACCGCATGCAAATAAGTTCCGGAAGACCCGCGTGCTTTTCCAAAAACGCGATGTGCGATAGATCATCCAGGTTGATCGTGGCTTTAAGCTCTCTGGCTTTGACAAATTCTGCCGCCGCCGTGTCGTTGGAAGAAAACATAATTTCTTCCCCGGTAATGCCGGTTTTTTCGGCCAGCAGAAGTTCGGGCAGTGAGCTGCAATCAGAGCCGAAACCGTCCTTATGCAGAATTTTCATCAGGTAAGGATTGGGCGCGGCCTTGACGGCGAAGAATTCTTTGAAGCCTTCATTCCAGGAAAAGGCCTGTTTAAACGCGCGCGCGTTTTCCTTAATGGCTTTTTCATCATAAAGGTGAAAAGGCGTGGGATATTTTGCGATGATTTTTTCGATTTCTTGTTTGGTAAAAGGCAATACTTTCGCCGCCATATTGATTCTCTCCACAGAAAAACGCTTGTTATAGCCTGTCGCGTCTTTGTTTAGACATTTAAGTTAAAAAGGAAAAATTATCAACACTAATTTCTTGGCGAATGAGGAATATCAGAGAATAATAAATTTAATAAAGAAATATATGGCCGATGAAATGATCGCGGAAATAGGAATTGTTAAAATCCATGCCCAGACAATATTGCCCGCCACGCCCCAGCGTACGGCGGATAGTCTTTTGCTTGCGCCCACTCCTACAATCGCGCCGGCGATAGTGTGTGTTGTGCTTACGGGAATGCCGCCAAAGGTAGCGCCGATAATGGAACAGGCGGCGGCAGTTTCCGCGCTGAAGCCGCCGATAGGCTGCAGCTTGGTAATTTTAGTTCCCATTGTCTTCACAATGCGCCAGCCGCCGAACATCGTGCCCAGCGAGATTACGGAGTAACTGGCAATAATTACCCACAGGGGTATATAGAAGGTGTCACCCAAAAAGCCTTTGCTGAAAAGCGCCATGGCGATAATGCCCATTGTTTTTTGCGCGTCATTCATGCCGTGGCCTAACGAATAGACAGCTGCGGAACAAAGCTGGAGTTTGCGAAAGAGTTTATCGGTTTTGGCAATATTTGAGTTGCGGCACAGATTCATGGAAATAACCATAAAGATAAATCCCAAAATCATACCGACAGCGGGAGAAACAACAATAAAGAGAGTTGTTTTTGTAATACCCGACCAGACCAGCGTGCCAATACCTGCTTTGGAAATAGCAGCGCCGATCAGGCCGCCGATTAGAGCGTGCGAGGAACTGCTCGGCAAACCATAATACCAGGTTATGATATTCCAGATAATCGCCCCGCCCAAAGCGGAGAAAATGACAAGGTTATCGGCAATATCGATTTGAATTATGCCTTTTCCCACGGTATGAGCAACGGCCGTGCCCACGAAAAAAACCGCGGAAAAATTGAAAAAAGCCGCCCAGATCACGGCGATTTTCGGGGAAAGAACACGGGTGGAAACAACAGTGGAAATAGAATTAGCGGCGTCATGAAAGCCGTTGAGAAAATCGAAAAGCAGAGCGATAAAAACCAGCAGGACGACAAAAGTTACCGATTCAAGCATGTTTCAGGACAATCCCTTCCACGATGTTGGACACATCTTCACAAACGTCGATTGCTTCTTCTAAAAGCTGATAAATGTCTTTCCATTTCACAAGTTCAATAGCGTCTTTTTCCTCAGCAAAAAGATCCGCCATAATTGTTCTTAAGGCGACATCACCTTCATTTTCCAAAGTGTTTATTTCCACGCATCCGCTAAGAATCATTTCCGAGTTTTTCATATTGCGCAGGGCGTGAACGATGTTTTTAACTTTTTTGATAGCTTCATTGAGAATACGCGCCTGTATAATGATTTCATTGGAAGGTTTTTTTACTTTATAAAGATGAATGCGTATGGCCGTCGCTTCAATAACATCCATAATGCTATCCATCTTATTCACCAGCGCGTAAATATCTTCTCTGTCTATAGGGGTAAGGAAGGTTTTGTGCATTCTTTCATAAGTTTTGTGGGTGATTCCATCAGCTTCATGTTCGATTTGTTTTAGTTTGGTGACAATGGCCTCGGAATAATCTTTTTTCTGGGTCATTTCCATAAAGAGCTGGCCACCTTCGGAAATTTTGTCGGCCAGTTCATCAAAATATTCGAAAAAATTTTCTGTTTTGGGAAACAGACGCATGAGGCAAACCTCCTATGAATTTCCATGGGAACTCATTAATTTGTCAGCCCTCTAGCCAATTATTGAAAAAATTGCAAGGCTTAAAATTGCGGCGGGAGGCGTTTATTCTGCTTGATATTTGTTATTTAAGGTTTTTTAGATAAATAATTTTGCTGTCGCCGGGGGAGTAAAAATTTTCCAGAAACGCCGCTTGCTGATAACCGCGCATTTCGTAGAAACGGCGGGTAGGTTTATATTGTTCGCGCGATGATGTTTCTATGTAAATCTTTAGGCCACCGCTGTCGCGGATGATCGTCTCCGTTTCCAGTAAAAGCTTGTTGCCCATGCCTTGTCCGCGGGAATCTTCGCGCATGGCGATCCAGTAAAGATCAACACTGCCTGTTGTGGCCGGAATGAACCCCCAGCAGGCATAGCCGATAACAAAGCCGTTTTGTTCAGCGAATAAAAACCGGTAGGAACTATCTTCTCCCAGGTCAAGTTTTTCCTGGGCCAGCTCGATCGCGATATCCAATTCCGCGGCAGAGAAAAAACCGCTGGATTGGACAATTGAAGCAATTGCTTCAACATCTGAAGATTTAATATGCTGGCGATAAGTTATTTCATTCATCTCGTTTACTGATGCGGCAGGCCGTCGCGGAACATAAAATAAACCGCCCCGACCATACAAAGACCCGCCCACAAAAAATTCAACTTTAAAGGCTGTTTCATGTAAAAAATAGCGAAAGCAGCAAAAACAATCATTGTGATCACTTCCTGCATAATTTTAAGCTGGCCTAAACTATAATATTGAAAACCAATTCTATTGGCCGGAACCTGCAAAACATATTCAAAAAAAGCGATACCCCAGCTGAAAACAATCACAAACAGCAGTGGTTTGTGATTTAAATTTTTCAAATGCCCGTACCAGGCGAAAGTCATGAACAGGTTAGAACAAAAAAGAAAGATAACGGTTTTGAACACTGACGGGATACTCCTTATATATTATTTTAAAGCGTCTTGTATAATCAAAGCAATGGCTTCATGATATTTGAGAGAAGCTTGTTCAAGCGCGGCGGCAAAGCCCGCGTCCGGCGATAGACAGGGATTGGTATTTATTTCCAACACCCAGGGCTTGCCGCTTTTATCCACGCGGAAATCAACGCGCGCGTAGCCGCGCAGGCCGAAAAGCTTCCAGCAGCGCAGAGATATTTCCTGTAATGATTTTAATAGTTTATCATCACGAGCTTCAAATTCATATTTTCTTATGGTGTTATTATATTCGAAAGAATCAGCCACCCATTTGGCGCGGTAATCGACAAGTTTTGGTTTATCCTCGGCGTAATCCCGGAAGATCATTTCCGCAATGGGCAAAACGCGAACGCCGGAAGCTTCGGCGATAAGAGCGACGTTAAATTCCCGTCCGTCTATATAAGCTTCGGCAAAACAACTGCCCCCCAGAAGTTCCTGGCGTCGATTCATCTGGGCCAACAGATCATTGTTGCTTTTATGGCTGATCAGTGAATTTTCGTCCAGACCAACGGAGGCATGTTCCCATGAGGACTTAATTAAATATTTTTCGTTACTGGATTCCTGAAAGAAAGAATCATCCATCTCCAGCCAATCCGGCGTGGCAATGCCGGAGGAGCGCAAAAACTTTTTAGCCAGCGGCTTATTGGATGTTACAAAGATCGCGTCGGTGGGACATCCGGTATAGGGTATTTTTAGATAATCCAAAAGCGCGGGTGCCAGATGAATTAAAGAGCCGCGCCCGGATAAAGTTTCCACAATATTGAAAACAGCGAACGGATTTATAGTTTTGAGCTCTTTGATTGTCTGGTTTAAATCCAGAACAAAAGGCAAAAGAATCGGCTCATAGCCGAGCACGCGCGCCGCGCCGGAAATGGCTTCTGCCTGCCTCAGACAATCAAGTTCATCTTCCGATGCCTCAGCTGAAATATCACTATGCAGAATTACAATTTTTTTCATGAGCGCCTGAATAGATAATAAGATTTAAATCCGTTCGAGAGCGGATTCTATAATAGAGATTATAAGTTCGCGATAGCTTATTCCCAAATGGGTGCAAAGTATGGGCAGGTCGGAATGTTCAGGATGTAAACCGGCGAGTGGATTGACTTCCATAAAATTCGGTATACCGGCGGCATCGGAGCGCAAATCTACCCTTCCCGCGTCTTTTAAATTCAGCCCGCGCCATGAATCAAGAGCTGTTTCCATGGCGAGCTTCGCTTCCTT
Organism: Syntrophaceae bacterium; assembly: GCA_016928765.1. Taxonomy (GTDB): domain Bacteria; phylum Desulfobacterota; class Syntrophia; order Syntrophales; family Smithellaceae; genus UBA4810. The sequence goes on along the minus strand of JAFGKC010000222.1, from coordinate 4,953 downwards.
GTCTGTTGCCAGCCTGTATTGAACCAGTTCTTCGCATCGTTCCTTGTTTTCATAAGAATAAGCGTGTTGCTCGGCGTTGGGATTAAGCAATATTTCCATCGCGCCCAACGCGCGGGCCTTTGAGTCGGAACCTAATATGCCGACAGTAAATTCTCTTCCCGGAAGGTAAGTTTCCAAAAGCACCGGCTGTTTAAAGGTTGTTAAAAGATCCCTACAGGTTTTGTCGAGTTCCCGGCGATTGTTAATTTTTGAGGCGGGATTGATGCCTTTTCCCGTGCCTTCGGCCACCGGCTTGGCGAACATCGGATAAGGCAGTTTTACGTTAGATAAATCATCCGCGGATTCCACAACGCAAAAATCGGGAGTCGGAATGCCCAAATCACGCACAACGTGCTTAGTCATGCCTTTATGCAGGGTAAGCGACAGGGATAAAGGATCGGAAAAGGTATATGGAATATTATAAACGTCGAGTATGGCGGGAACCTGCGCTTCGCGTCCGAAGCCGTACAATCCTTCGGCGATATTGAAAACAAGATCCCATCTTTCTCCCGCGGTCAGCCGTTTAAGCAGCGCTTTGATATTGCCGATCCGCTCCGGCTGGTAACCGATATCCCGGATAACCTGCTCCAGCGCGTCAATTGTGCTCGGAAAGTCAAATTCGGCTATTTCTTCGGGCGCGTATCCTTCTTTTAAATAGTCGTCGCGGACATCATAAGTCAGGCCGACTTTCAGTTTTTTTGAAGTCATATACACAAAGAAAGATTTACGGTCCCGACAATGCCCTTCATGTTCTTAATGAATGTCTTTGAGCTGGGCGTGATTGTCCGGATAGCGAAACGTGTTTCCCTCGTAATTACGAAGAATTAGATCGCCTTTTTCCCAGCCGACCACGTATTCGGGAAGCAGCGGAATTTTACCGCCGCCGCCGGGAGCGTCCACGACGTAAGTGGGCACAGCGTAACCCGTGGTATAGCCGCGCAGTCCCTGGATGATTTCCAGTCCTTTGCTGATCGGCGTGCGGAAATGGGAAGAGCCGGGAATAGGATCGCACTGATATAAATAATATGGACGAACGCGAATCTGCAGTTGTCCGTGCAACAGCCTCATCATCGTGTTCACATCATCATTAATACCGGCCAGAAGCACGGTTTGGCTTCCCAGGGGTATTCCCGCGTCGGCCAGCCGTATACAGGCGGCGCTCATTTCCGGGGTCAGCTCGTCAGGATGGGTGATATGAATACTCATCCATAAAGGATGATATTTTTTAAGAATGGCGGTAAGCGCCGGTGTGATGCGTTGAGGCAGAACAACAGGCACTTTAGTACCTATGCGAATCAGTTCGACATGACGAATCTTGTGCAGGCGCCCTAAAAGCCATTCCAGTTTGTTGTCCGATAACGTAAGAGGGTCGCCGCCGGAGAGCAGTACGTCTCGTATATTTGTATTATTTTCTATATAGCCGAGCGCCTTTTCCCATTTATCAAGATCGATCACATGCTTATTGCTGCGCTCGATGATGCGGGAACGCGTGCAGTAACGGCAATAGGTCGAGCAGGAATCGGTCACTAGAAACAGCACCCGGTCCGGATAGCGGTGCACGATACCGGCAATGGGAGAATCTGCATCCTCATTAAGGGGATCTTCTTCTTCACCCGCCGTATGCAGGCATTCATCCATAACAGGCACGACGCAGCGCCGCAGGGCGGAAGACGCGTCTTTAGCGTTAAGCAGGCTCGCGTAATAAGGGGTAATGGAAACAGGCAGCGCGCCGGCGTTATGCATCATGGCCTGCCGCTCATTGTCTGAAAGATTCAACATCAGAGAAAGCGTCTTAACGTCGCGGATAGCATTGCGCAGCTGCCAATGCCAATCAAACCATTCAAAGCGGGTAATGTCCGGGTAAAACTTTTTCCGAAAGAGGCGCGAGCGGGCGGAATCTTTAAATGGAAATAAAATCCTTTCGGACTTCTGTCTGGCCGGTTGCAAAGCGTTGGCGGCCAGCGTGGAAAAGTCGATCACTTCATTTTCCATTTTAACAAGACCGGTCTTGCGACCAGGAGGCTCGGCCTCCTCAGTAAACAGGGTCTCGTTTTCCATTTCTTTCTCCTTTTGGAGGATTATTTCCTCCGAAATTTTTTTGCGCAAAAAAATTCTAAATCTAATTTATGAATGTAAGCAAAAAAAAATTTTTGTCAACATTTTTTTTCAAAAAAATGAAAATTTTTTTCATATCGAGTTTTCAGTGACAGCTTGTCCGCCAAGATTTTTTGTCTTGATGACGCGTCAGAGTCTTTAGTCTCCGATTTCATCCGGTCTTCGAATGATCAAACCGGCATCACGCATCCGCAGAAACATAGAATTCCCGCGAGGAGGAGGTGATCGTGGATAAAAACAAGGCAGAGAGTGTGAAAAAGGAAAATTTTGTGGGAAGAGTCCGGTAAAACGAGTCGAGCATCAGTGAATTTCCGCGCGGAAATTAATTTTAGCGCTTCATTTTTCGGAAATTCAATCATTGAAGTGGTGTTTTTCGCCAGTTTTTGTTCGCGATCAGGTTTATGAGCAGAGTAAATGGCGCAATGAGTCCGCGCTCGGCGATGAATGAAGAGCTTGTCAAACAAAAAAAGAAATAGTAACAACCTCAAGAGAGAAAAATCGGTTGCGTAAACAGCGAAAGAGAAAAAATAATGCCTGAATTACCCGAAGTAGAAACTCTTTGCCGCCAATTAAAAAGAAAAACGATCGGCAAAAAAATCATAAAAAACAAGGTGTTTGATACCAAGTTAACTGCCGTAAAAAATCTTAAAGATAAAAAAATCATTAACGTTGAGCGCAGAGGAAAAACAATCGTCATCGTGCTTGATGACGGCCGCTCTATCTTGATTCATCTGCGAATGACGGGCAGACTTCTGTGGCAGATTGACGCAGCGGTGCCAAAATACACCCGCTGGAATATGACATTGGACGATGGAGAGGTCTTTTTAGTCGATCCGCGCCGGTTTGCCACAGTAAAAGTGTCGCCGACAACAGCAAAGGAAAGCGCGCGGGAGATTTTTGGTGATTTTGATCTACAAAAATTTGTAGAAAGACATGGCCGGCGCAAAACCAAGGTAAAATCTCTGATCATGGATCAAAAAGTTGTGAACGGCATCGGAAACATCTACGCGTGCGAGATTTTGCATCGCGCGGGTATTCATCCCGCCAGAGAAGCGGCAACGCTGACTAAAGACGATTGGAACAGGATATTCGTTCAGGCCAGAAGTGTTTTGACAAAAGCAATAAGCAAAAGAGGGACATCAATATCCGATTGGCGTGATTTATACGGACGCAAGGGGGAAAATCAGAACGAGTTGACCTGCTATGGGAAAGCAGACAACGCATGTCCGTTTTGCGGCAAACCGATATGCCGCGTCAAACAATCCGGGAGAGGAACTTATTTCTGCCGGACTTGCCAGAAGTAGCGCGAAGAAACGCAATACGGCATGAGCAAGCACAAAAAATGTGGCGCAAAAGCCACATTTTATTTATCTGGAGTAGGATACGCGTCTATTATGAACTGACGGATTTTACTTTTAGGAGGAACCTCTCCCACAGACACCACTTTATTATTTATAACCAGCACCGGAGTACCCATTACTCCATAGCTCGCGATCTGTTTCGGGTCTGTAATATGGCGCAAATCAGCGGCGATGTTCATTTCGGCGAGCAAATCACGCACATCTGTTTCCAGCCGGGTGCAATTGGCGCAGCTCATGCCTAAAACAGCTATATGAAGTCCTAAAACTGGTTCTTCTTCCACCGGCAGGCCCTGTTCTATCTTAAATTCACGTAAAAGCGCGCGTCCGTAATCGTTTAAAGCGCCGGAGGGGATATAGTTTTTGGAAGAAAGTTCCCCAAGAAGAGCTTGCTTTATATCTTCGTCCGTCATTCCTTTATAGGCAGGCACAATTTTTTTCAACGCTTCTTCCCAGCCGGCAATGCCCACCAGCTGGCCTTTAACCGTAATTTGCTTTATTTGATTTTGTGTCATTATCCTTTACCGCCCGGTTATAAGCCTATTCTTTTTTGACCTGAATCTTCCCCGCCTTTTTTCCTAACCAGTCTTTGATATTGTCAATCAGATTAGGCTTGCTGATAGTGAATTTTGCTTCCGCTTTCTGATCTGATAGCATGCCTGTGGCCACAGCGGTGTATGTACCTGTTGGTATTGGATCCTGCGTGATCACCAGAATCTGATTATATCTGCCGTCCGTAGCGAAAGTGCCGGTGATGCTGGCTTTCAATATACCTGTTACTTTAGCCAGCGGAGTTACTTTTGCCGTAAATTTGCCGTCGGGATAAACTCTGCTGTCTGCCACGACCACGTTGATGTCATCAGGCCCGATGAGACTTATAAATACAGAATCGTCCGGTTGAAAGCCCGATCCCTGAAACACTATTTCCGTTTTAGTTACGTGAGCAACGCCAAGGCGGATATTATCAGGATTGACAATAATTTGGGGATCGCTAACTTCAGGGTTCAGTTTGTTTGCGCCTTTGCACCCTGATAAAAAAAATAGGCCCGTTGTCAAGATAAGGACAATTATAAAAAATGTTGCCGGAAACCCGTTTTTTTGTTTAAAAATCATTTTAAATCCCTCCTTTGTTAAAAAGTTTATTTAAGCAAGCGCCCGAAATAAAACAAGAAAACCTGTAGCTCTTTTGAATATCGCTATAATTCACAAAGGTTTATTTGCCTTAAATTATAAGGAGAACGCGCCTGGTATGTCAATATATTAATGAGTTGATTGTTATCAATCACACACAGCTTGAAAGTATATGCTATCAAGTGTAGACTATAGTTCAGGCCGGAGAAGATCAGATGATCGCCTGCAGACTTGATCTGCCGGAGGAAAGTCCGAGCTCCGCAGGGCAGGATGGTCGCTAACGGCGACCGGGGGCGACCCCAGGGAAAGT
>JAFGKC010000221.1 GCA_016928765.1 Syntrophaceae bacterium | reverse complement strand
TTCCGCTGAACACTTTACGGAAAGAGACCAGAGGGAAATAGAATACGGCGTCGCAACTTGCATCGCGCTTGCCGACGCCTATGTGCTTAATACCGGCACAATAGAAGACGCGCTGGGTCAGCTTGATCGGATTGTGCGGCAAAGTTAGAAGTATTTTTAGGAAACAGAAAGAAAGTAGTTATGAGTGGGCCGCTTAATTGTTTATGCTGCGGCAAATGCTGCTTTGTTGATTTGACCGCTTACGCGCACAAAGAAGATTTTGAGCGCTGGCGCGCCGAAGGCAGGCAGGATATTCTGGATATTATCGCACACCGCCATCTTCTCTGGGCGGGAGATAGAATGATTTCCGTGGATACCGGAGATTATCCTCGTGAATGCCCTTTTCTCTACAGTGAAGGGGAAAAATATTTATGTTCAATATATGAGACAAGGCCGCAGGTTTGCCGCGATTATCAGCCGGGATCATCGCCTTTATGCCCGCAATGGAACCGGGGGCAAAAGGATAAAAATCAATAGTATTATTAATAATATCAATCTGATACGAAAAATAACTTTATTGACGGTTTAGCATTTCCTCTATTTTTGTCAAAAACTCATCAGTGCCGGATGTGTTTAAAGCGATTATTTCACCGGGGCAGGTTGCCCGACGGTCTTTGGTGAGGATATTGGGGACTATTTGGCCTGCTTTTATCGGGATGTCGTTATTGTCCAAAAATATTTTCGCGGGTTCGGAGACCAAAAGTGTTTCAATCCGCGAGATTATCCGCGCGTGGACAATAAGCTTTGCCGCGGCGAGACCAATTAATTTATCGAACAAAATAAAAGTTTTCTTCGATTGACGATACTTTTTCAGGCATTCCCAAAGCGGTCTTAGCCCGCTTTCTCGCGAAGAGAAGATAATCTTATCGTTTTCAATAAGCGCCAGCGAATATTTGGTGAAATCAGGTTGTAAGGCCATTGTCATCCCTCAAGAAAATTTATCCATTAGCTTTCTGGTTATTTTTCCGCCGATGGTTTCTCGCGTGACAAGGGCGCCGTAGGGGCAGATTTCGATACAGCAATAACAGCGGATGCATTTTTTATAATCGAATTTTATTTTTTCAGCAAGCGGTTCAATGGCTTTGGCCGGGCACAATGTCCAGCACTGTGAGCACATCGCGCACAAAGATGCATCGCAGACAGGAAGAGCCATGGTATGGCGGCGCATGAAGTTGTGCAGAAAACGAGGCCCGAAGATTATGCCGGAAGATGGCGGTAGTTGAAAATCAGTAACCAGGGGCATGTCACCCGTTACTTTAAAAGCGGGAAGCAATCCCATGGCTTCGGCGTTTTTTAAAATAGGCGCGCTTGCGTAACTGATGCCCAGCATTTGGCATACGGCCATATCCAGAGCGAAACTATCGTCGCTTCCCATGAGCACGCCTATTTGCCGGGGTTTTCCTCCTTTTCCCGGGCCTTCGCCCTCCAGCGCCAGTATTCCATCCAAAATGGAAACGGTAGGCTTAACTGTCTGATGAATAGCGATCAGCAGGCGGGCAAAAGCGTCTATATCGCTTCCCGCGCGCATATGCCATTGCGATTTTTTAAATCCGACAATACAGCCGAACATGTTTTTCACCGCTAAAGTCAAAAGCATTTGCGTGTGCGTTTTGAGCTTGGGTAGATTTATAATGACATCCGCTTCCACGGCGTCTCGCGCGACTTCAATTTTGCCGTAAGGCTTACCAATATCAATTAACATGGTATTTTTTAAAGGAGAACAACTGACGTCAAGCCCCGCTAGCGCTTCGTCGATTTTATTCATTTTTATGATACGCGCAAATGAGCCAATAGCCGGGGAGTCGGAAACCTGCGGCCGCGCGCCTTTTTCCAGAACGTATTCCACAGCGGCTTTAATGACAAGAGGATGCGTTAAAATTGCGTTTTCGGGCGAAGCCGCGGAAAGAAAATTTGGTTTGATCAGAACACGGCCGCCGCTTTTGATTTTTTCGCCGGCAAGCGCCTCAATCATTTCAAAAATAATGGATTTGAGCTCATGATAGTTATAAGAGGCTTTGCGGACAAGAACATCGGCCATAAAAAATCTCATTTGCTCGAGTTTCTTTGCTGTTCTTCGGAAAATGAAAAATAATTTTTTCCTGTGACATCTTCCTCGCCGAGGGAAAGATGATCGAGAGTGTCACGGTAGAAAACCAGCATTTTTTCATAAGCTTCGTCCGGCAATTGTAATTTCTGGTCGTTTTTAAGATATTTTTGTACCGGCAGAATATGATATTTTTTTATTTTTTTATTATTCGCCACGTACACCCAAGTAGGGATGTAATTTACGTCTTCAATGAAGAGGTTTGAGCCTTTTAACAGGGAGCATTCTTTACTTAAAGTAAAATTGAAAATAATTCCTCCGTCACAATAACGGTTGCGCTGGTTGGAGACAAAATTTCCCAAAGAATATATAACCAGGCGCTGTTTTTTATCTCCATATTTATCGGTTACGAACTTCAGCTCAAAAGGCTGTAGAACGTGAGGGTGTGAGCCCAAAATGATGTCCGCGCCCTCCTGAAACAGAAAATTCACCGTTTGCTTCTGAAAATCATCAGGATATCGCTCATATTCCGTGCCGAAGTGAATCAGGACAATTATAAAATCGGGATTTTTTTCTCTAGCCAGACTTATATCTTCGGATATTTTTTGCCGGTCGATGAGATTTACCACCGCTTTCTGGGGAATCGGCATGTCATTTACGCCGTAAGTGTAACTGAGAAACGCCAATCTGATATTATTGAGCTCAACGACAGTGATACGCCTTTTTTCATAATCAGCTTTGTCACTATAGGTTCCCAGAGGAATCATGCCTTGTTTTTCCAGAACCTTGATTGTTCTCGCTAATCCCAGCTTACCTTTATCACAGGCGTGATTATTGGCGGTGTTGACGATATCAACGCCGGCTTTTTTAAGCGCCACGGCAATGGCATCTGGAGAGCCGAACTGTGGATAGCTCGAATAAAGCTTTTGCCTGCCGGGCAGTGTTGTTTCCAGATTGGCAATTGCTAAATCAGCTGCCCAAAGAAAATCTTTGACCTGAGAAAAAACCTCTTCAAAGTCGTATCGTTTGTTTTTTTTGTTCCATGCCGCCTGCAACTGGGGGCCGTGCACCATCACATCTCCGATGGCGGCAATCGTTATTTTGCCGCAAATGAGTTGTTCGGAAGAATGTTTTCGCGTTTCACCCGGCATCACCGATCGGATTTTTGTGGCGCACCCGAGCAAAAAAACCGAAATGCAAAAACTAATGATAATTATTTTTAGCGTATTTTTAATCATTTAATAAAAGACCAGCAGTTTTTTGAGTTTTAATTATGAGGCAAGCACCTTTTTCTTGTCAATTAAAAACCGGTTGGTTTAATTTTTCTTTTCGGAAAAAAGAAAGGCATGAACGCCGGTTTACAGGCTTTTCGTGCCGGAAATTAATGGAGCCGATGGCCAGAATCGAACTGGCGACCTACTGATTACGAATCAGTTGCTCTGCCGGCTGAGCTACATCGGCCCAACTCCCTAAAGAGATGAGCTATTTATCTTATGGCAGACACCTTGTCAAGTTTTACATAATGGTTAAATTACCATAAAGATTGACTTAACAGAGGTTTTCCTTTAATTTATATAAAGTGAGTAATATGAAACTGGGAATGATTATCTTTCTTTTAGTCTTTTTTTGTCTTTACGGAAGCATTAATTT
>JAFGKC010000220.1 GCA_016928765.1 Syntrophaceae bacterium | reverse complement strand
TACGCCATGCCTATGGCGATAAAGCGCGCTGGTTTGAAGCTTGCCGATATGGACGTAATGGAATGTAATGAAGCTTTTGCCGTGCAGAACCTGGCGGTTATTAAAGAAATCGAAAAGCAGACCGGTGAAAAAGTGGATATGAACAAATGGAACCCCAATGGCGGCGCTATCGCTTTTGGTCATCCCAACGGCGCTTCCGGAGCGCGTATTGGTATGTTTGCCATGAGAGAACTTATCCGCAGAGGCGGAAAATATGGTATCTTCGGTTCCTGCTGTGGTGGCGGATTAGGTGTAGCCACAGTTATTGAAAACCTGCAGAGATAAATAACAAATTGTCTGTATAAGAGTAGCATATTGCGCTTGCCGGAAACGGCAAGCGTAATATTTTAAATTAAAATTTCTTCAAAAAACTAATCACACAAAATGGTAAAGGTATGGATATTTTAACGAGCAAAAAAAACGGCGTTCTTACGATTGAATTCAACCGTCCAGATAAGAAAAACTCGATTACCGCTGCTATGTATCAGATGATGGCCGACGCGATCAAAGACGGCGAGCAGGATAATGACGTGCGCGTTATTTTGGTTTGCGGCAAGCCGGATATTTTTACGGCGGGAAATGACCTGGAAGATTTTATGGACACTTCCACGCAGGGTGATTTTGCTGACCGCCCCGTAGTGCATTTTATGCGGCAATTAAGCTCCGCTTCCAAGCCTGTTATCGCGGCGGTTGCCGGTGCGGCTATCGGCATCGGCACCACGCTGCTTTTGCATTGCGATATGGTTTACGCGGCGGATACGGCAAAATTTTCCATGCCTTTTTCCCCGCTTGGTCTTTGTCCGGAATTCGCCTCCAGCATGCTTTTGCAGCAAATTGTTGGTTTCCCACGCGCCGCGGAAAAACTTCTTTTAGGTGAACCGTTTTTGGCGCAGGAAGCGTATGATATGGGATTAATCAATAAAGTATTGCCGGCAAGTGAACTACTTGCCTACGCTCGAGCGCAGGCCGAAAAACTTACAAAACTACCGGCAGCTTCTTTGCGCAGAACCAAAAACTTAATGAAAGCGGCGCAGGCGGATAAAGTTAAAGAAAAGATGATGGAAGAAAATAAATACTTCGGCGCGATGCTGATGGCGCCGGAAGCCAAAGAAGCTTTCAGCGCGTTTTTTGAAAAACGCAAACCGGATTTTACCAAATTTAAATAATCTGAATTTTTAAAAAGCGCGGGCTGTTTGTAATAATTCACTTACATCTGGTAGAGTGAATTTTTAAAGATGTACTGGCGCACAGCGTCGGGCATTAGATATCTTATCGATTTATTTGCTTTGACCATTTCCCGTATGCGCGAAGAAGATATATCCAAAAAGCTTACGTGGCGAAAATAAATGGCGTATCCCGTTGGGCCTTTGTAAACATCAATCGTCTTATCGTATTGGAATTGCGCGGCGATATCCTGGGGCAAAATTTCATTTAGATTCATGTTTTTGTATCCAGGGCGTGTCATCACCGCGAAGTTGCACATCATCAGCAGTTTTTCCCAGTTTTTCCACGTGGTGATTGCCTGAAAGGCGTCCTGGCCGACGATGAAATACAATTCCAGATCTTTTATGTATTTGCTTAAAAAATATTCCACCGTTTCCACGGAATAGGATTTTCCCGCGCGTAAATTTTCCACTTCGGAATAGGAAAAATTAAAATTGCCTTCGATAGCCAGCTTAATCATTTGCTCGCGATGATGAAAAGAAGTGATTTGGGCTTCCAGTTTATGGGGCGGCCGCGACGAAGGAACAAATATAATGCGGTTGAGGTTTAAAATTCCCATCATTTCTTCCCCGCCGCGCAAATGGCCGAAATGAATAGGATCAAATGTCCCGCCTAATAGCCCCCATCTCATGAGCGTACCTGGCCGTTACCGTAAATTATGAATTTTGTTGTTGTTAATTCCTCCAGCCCCATCGGTCCGAAGGCGTGCAGTTTGGTTGTCGAAATGCCGATTTCCGCGCCCAGCCCCAGCTCAAAACCGTCGCTGAAGCGCGTGGAGGCGTTCACCACAACAGTGGAAGAATTGACTTCATTCAAAAATCTCTGCGCGTTGGCGTAATCTTTGGTGATAATTGATTCCGTGTGCAGTGAACCGTATTTTTCTATGTGCGCGATGGCCGCGTCAATATCATCCACAACTTTTACGGCAAGAATCAAATCAAGATATTCCGTATACCAGTCCTTCTCTGTCGCCGTCTCAATCCTTTTAATTATTTTTTTCGTCTGCTCGCAGCCTTTAATTATCACGCCGGCCTTCCGCAGTTTTTTCGCTGCCAGAGGTAAAAATTTGTCGGCGATATCCTTATGCACCAGCATTGTCTCCAGCGCGTTGCAGACACCCGGTCTTTGCGCTTTGGCGTTTAAACAAATATCGGCGGCCATTTCCAGATCCGCGTCTTTATCAACAAAGAGATGGCATACTCCCTTGTAGTGTTTGATTACGGGAATTTTGGATTGCGCGACGACGGCGCGGATTAGTTCTTCGCCGCCGCGGGGAATAATCAAGTCAACGTATTCATCCATCTGCAGCAGGGCGGAAACCCCCTCGCGGTCGGTAAAGGGAATAACCTGAATCGCTTCCGCGGGGATGGGGCTTTTGCTTAATACTTCCCGCAAAATGGAAGCAATAGCAATATTGGAGTTGATCGCTTCGGAGCCGCCGCGCAAAATAACGGCATTGCCCGCCTTCAGGCATAAAGCGGAGGCGTCAACTGTGACATTGGGGCGTGATTCGTAGATAATACCGATGACTCCCAGAGGAATGCGCATACGCCCGACTAAAAGGCCGTTGGGGCGCCGCCACATGGAAGTTACTTTGCCGACCGGATCGGGCAGGGCGGCGACTTCGCGCAATCCCCGCGCCATAGAATCAATTGTCTCTTTTTTCAGAGTCAGGCGGTCAATCATTGCCGCCGTCAACCCCGCTTTTTTTGCCGCCGCGACATCCTTGGCGTTTTCCTTTACCAGAAAGTTGCTCTTCGCGAGAAGCTCATCGGCCATCTTTAAAAGAGCTTCGTTTTTGACGGCAGCGGATACGCGTGAAAGTTGGCGTGATGCCTGCTGCGCTTTTTGAGCGATTTGTTTTATTGAATTATTTATGTCCATGAAGTATACCCTTGCAGCTGATTAAATTAATTTATTTGCATTTTTCTCAATTATTGGTAAAAGTCGCTTCACTTAAAGCGGCACAGGTATTGTAAAATAATGTTAAAAGTGCCGACAGGCATTTTTGTTTTTATTTACAGGACAAAAAAATAAGTGTCAAGGACTTTGCCAGGAAAGAAAC
>JAFGKC010000025.1 GCA_016928765.1 Syntrophaceae bacterium | reverse complement strand
CAGAAGATTAATTACTTTGACAGATTCTGGGATTTGTATAATTATTTGCCCAGAGAAACAGCTCGTTATGTTCCCCGATTTCTTGCAACCTTGCATATAATTAAAGATCCGCAAAAATATGGTTTTGATTTACCCGTAGCAATTGACTCATCACTAGCTTTTGAAACGGTTAAAGTAAACAGAATGATGAAACTGAAAGACATAGCGGAAAAAATTGAAGTATCTGAAGATATCATGAATATTCTTAACGCGGAATTAAGACATAAAATCACACCGGATGAAGAATATGATTTAAAAATACCGGTAGATTTTTATGAAAAGTTCAATATGGTGATGAGCCAAATACCTGTTGCGGAAAAACCTAAACTGGCGTCAAAAACGTCAATCGTGAGGCATCGCGTGAGAAGGGGTGAAACTCTTTCTTCTTTAGCCAGAAGATATCGAGTTTCTATTTCCTCTATCAGAAGGCAGAATAACATGCGTAAAAACAGCATGCTGATTGCCGGAAGAACAATAAGTATTCCTCTAAATGGCTGGCAGAGGAAATCAAGCAGTAAAATTTCAAACAGTAGAAAAGATATGCGGCTTAATTCAGCGGGACAGTATAGAGTGCAAAAAGGGGATGCGCTGCAAATTATTGCTAGAAGTTTTGGTGTTTCCGTTGATCAAATAAAAGGATTAAATAATTTAAAGTCAGATTCTATCTATGCCGGGCGATTATTACAAATCAGCGAAAATAAGAACAATCAAAGCGAAAACAATATGTCCAAACAATCACAGCAAACAAAAATTAAAAATAAAGTACTATCAGCTGATGATATTGAGGCGTTCGGTACGGACAAATACATTGTCACCAAAGGAGATAATTTATACAGAATCGCTCTGAAAAATAATATCGATGTAAGCAGGCTCAAACAGCTAAATAACCTGACCGACGAAAAAATAGTACCGGGGCAGATTTTGATTATCAAGTAAATCTTTTCTTGACAAAATTTAAAAAATAAAGATAATGAGTTTGACGCTTGGATCCGAAAGGACTGGGACGGAAGGAAGAATATATATAAAGAAATTAAAAGCCTCTCGTCTAGCGACGAGGGGCTTTTTTAGCATGAAAAATGAAAACTATTGAATTAACAAGAGAAATGCAAAAATATTCCGACAGTTCACGCAGCAAAGGCAAAAAAATAGCCTTCGTGCCAACAATGGGATATTTTCATGAAGGTCATATTGAGCTGATGCGGCAAGCTAAGAAAATGGCTGATTGTGTCGTGGTGAGTATATACGTCAATCCCACGCAATTCGGGCCGAAAGAGGACTTATCACGTTATCCGCGGGATTTTGATCGGGACTCTGAAAGGGCTAAAGAAGTCGGCGTGGATGTGATTTTTTATCCGTCTAACAAGGAAATGTATCCTGAGGGATACCAAACATATGTCAATGTTGAAGATGTAACAAAAAATTTATGCGGATTATCACGTCCTGGTCATTTTTGTGGCGTGACGACAGTTTGCGCTAAGCTTTTTAATATTGTTAAACCGCATATTGCAGTATTTGGTAAGAAAGACTACCAGCAGTATGTAACAATAAAAAGAATGGTTGCTGATTTGAATATGGACTTGGAGATCATAGGATTGCCGACAGTGAGAGAAGCGGATGGATTAGCCATGAGCTCGCGTAATGTTTATTTAAAAGAAAATGAAAGGCCTTCCGCGCTTACACTTATTGACTCTTTAAGGTTGGCACAGAAGCTATATGATCAGGGAGAAAGAAAAGCTTCCACAATCATCAGCCAGGTAGAAAAATTTATTAGTCAGTCGCCTTATACGGACATTGATTACGTTAAAATTTGTGACCCGGAAACTATGCGAGATATAGAAAAAATCAGAGACAGCGCGTTGATAGCTTTGGCTGTAAAAGTCGCGCAAACAAGACTTATTGACAATCACGCTTTTGGTGAACTGATATAAATATTTAGGGTGTAAGGAGCAATAAAGACAATGCAAAGAATCATGTTAAAATCAAAAATACATCGTGCTACTGTAACTGACGCTGATTTGCATTATGAGGGCAGTATTTCTATTGATGACTATCTCATGGAAAAAGCATCAATGGTGCCTTACGAGCAAGTAGCAATATATAATATTTCAAATGGAGAACGGTTTACCACTTACACATTAAAAGCGAAACGTAATTCCGGAACAATTTGCCTTAACGGCGCCGCGGCGCGAAAGGTTTCCAAAGGCGATTTAGTTATCATTGCGTCGTATGTGATGGTTGATGAAAAGGAAAGCAAAGGATGGAAGCCTAAGTGTGTCTTGGTTGATAAAAAGAATAAAATTAAAAAAGCAAAATAAAAATTATTTTTGATTGTTAAAATCATATATTCAATATAAATTATCATATTTTGATTATGTCGCTTTATTAATGTTATTTATTTAATCCTAATTTAAACCCTCCAAAAAAAGATTTAACTAAAACAAGTATATGTGCTAAATTGTTTATATATTGAATACAGGGTATAAGGAGAAAAAATGGCTTATTTGGCAATTGATAAATCGCTGAAATATAAAATAGCGGATATAAATCTCGCTTCTTGGGGGCAAAAGGAAATGCAGTTGGCCCGAAATGAAATGCCTGGGCTTATGGCGGTGCGAGAAAAATACGGCCGCAAAAAGCCTCTTCGCGGCATGAAAATAACCGGCAGTTTGCACATGACAATACAAACGGCAATGCTCATAGAAACGCTGAAAGAACTGGGTGCGGACATACGTTGGGCATCATGCAATATATTTTCCACACAGGATCACGCCGCGGCAGCGGTCGCTAAACGAGGATTAGCCGCGGTATTCGCGTGGAAGGGGGAAACACTTGAAGAATATTGGTGGTGCACGGAGCAGGCGCTAACCTGGCCGGATGGTTCGGGTCCTGATTTAATCGTGGATGACGGAGGTGATGCCACTCTGTTCGTTCATCAGGGAGTAAAGATGGAGAAAAATCCGTCGCTTTTTAAGAAGAAACCTGAAAACAAAGAATTTCAGATTATAATTTCCCGGTTAGAAGAATCGTACAAACGTGATCCGAAAAGATGGCAGAAGGTGGCGTCTAATATAAGAGGGGTGTCAGAAGAAACAACAACCGGGGTTCACCGTCTTTATCAGATGCAGGAGACGGGTGAATTGTTGTTTCCGGCGATCAATGTTAATGATTCGGTAACAAAATCAAAATTTGACAACTTATACGGATGCAGAGAGTCACTAGCGGATGGAATAAAAAGAGCAACGGACATAATGATTGCCGGTAAAGTTGTAGTTGTTTGTGGTTACGGTGATGTTGGCAAAGGTTGCGCTCAATCCATGCGCGGATTCGGCGCCCGTGTAATTGTCACTGAAATAGACCCTATTTGTGCTCTGCAAGCGGCGATGGAAGGATACGAGGTTAAGTTATTGGAAGAAGTTCTGGATCTCGGAGATATTTTTGTTAGCGCTACCGGTTGCTGTGATGTGATTACCGGAAAGCACATGGAAAAAATGAAAGACGAAGCTATCGTCTGCAACATTGGCCACTTTGATAGTGAAATTGATATGCATTATCTCGAAACAAGCAAGTATTGTAAAAAAGAAAATATCAAACCGCAGGTAGATAAATGGAAGCTAAAATCAGGTCGCTCCATAATTGTTTTAGCAGAGGGAAGATTAGTTAACCTCGGTTGCGCAACCGGTCATCCCAGTTTCGTAATGAGCAACAGCTTTACAAATCAATGTTTGGCACAGATTGAATTAGCTACAAAAAAACACAAAATCGGCGTATTTACTTTGCCTAAAACATTAGATGAAGAGGTGGCAAGGTTGCATTTAGATAAATTAGGGGCGAAAATCACCAAGCTGAATAAAAAACAAGCTCAATACCTAGGCATATCGGTAGAAGGGCCTTTTAAACCTGATCACTATAGATATTAGAATTTAAGTGCGCGCTTTATGGAATAAGTAGCCGGAAATAATCAGGAAAACACTGTTCGCCGTCCAGGCGCCCAATATAGGCGGTATCATTCCGGACCGTCCTAAAGATATACCGTATGCGTGGATGAAAAAATAGGAGAAACCGATTAATATACCCATTCCTATGCTTTGCATTATTCCGCCGCTTCTTTCCGAACGTAGCGAGAAAAAAACACCAATAAAAACTAATATAATGGTCACGAAAGGAAAGGCGATTTTTCCGTGTAAATCAGCCTTGTATCTTGTAGTATCATATCCTTCATTTTGAATTTTTTTTGTATATTTTCTGAGTTCAAAATATCCCATTTGCTCCGCGTCTTTTTGTATTATTTTAAAATCGTCTGGTTTTTCCGGAAGATTAATTGTTTTTTTTGTTTCTTTTTTCATGTTCGGCAAACCATTTTCATCAAAAGCTGTTGTGAGGATATTATGAAATATCCACTGTTCATTTTTCCACTCAGCCCGCTTTGCGTCAATTCGCATTTTTAAATTAAAATTATCAAGGTCCAGATAGTTAATGGTTATGCCATGCAGAGTGTTTTTATTCACATCAAATAATTTAAAATTATAAATAGCGTTATCAGAACGATACCATAGTTCATTTTGTTTGAGGGTGCCAAGCGTTTGTTTTTTTTGAATTTCGATTTTTTTAATATATTCTGTTTTCTGGATCGCCGCGGGAGTTATCAGTTCGCTGAAAAAAAACAAGATAACAGCGATAAATGCGGAAAAGACCAAAACGGGCAGGGCAAGTCGATACAGGCTGATTCCGCTTGATTTCATTGCTGTTATTTCATTAAATTTAGAAAAAGTTCCGTAAGTCATTAGAGTAGCCAGGAGTATCGCAAAAGGCAAGGTAAGAGAAATACTGATGGGGATAGAAAACAAAGAATACGAAATCATTTGTTCAAGAGTCGCGTTATTGCTTAAAAACATTCGTGCCCGCTCAAAAAAATCAACAATAAGATAAAGAAGTATAAAAGTGACAGTTATTGTGCCGAATAATTTGCTGAATTCTTGAATTATATATTTATCGAGTATCTTCAATTTAATCCTCAGTGATTATAAATTTTGCGCCAAAAGAAAACTTTTCCCATATGCCAAAGAGATATTTCTTTATAGGACATAGTAAAAATATAAACGCCCAGTAAGGCAAAGATCAAATTAGGCGCCCAGACACCTATTACGGGGGAAATATACCCTGTTTCAGATAGAGCTTCCCCGCCTATGCGCATTAAATAATATAAAGTGGCAAAAATAATGCCTAGGGCGACTCCGCGGGATTTAACGGCGCGGTGGCTTCTGATACCCAAAGGAAGAGCGAGAAGACTGAAGAAAATACAGGCAAAAGGAGTAGAAAATCGCTCGTGTAATTCTATTGCCAGTTCACGATAAGTTTTTTCTTCGAGGTTGCGACGTTGCATAGTATTTACCAATTCGGCAAAGGTCATTTCCTTTTCACGTTTTTGCTCTTTGCCTAAAGAAGCAATTCCTGCGGACAAATCAAGGTTGATGTCATAGCGTTCAAAATCAATTTTACGGTAATTCTTAAAATCTTTACTGACGGTATGAATAGATCCGTTGATTAATCTCATTTTTACCAGCATCAGGTCTGGATTAGAAACAAGAAGCGCTTTTTGGGCTAAAATGGTATTTGGTTCATCAATTATACGGTTGTCAGAAACGAGTACTCCCTCCATATAATGGCCGTCAGAAGATATTCTGTCGGCATAGAAAAGAAGTCCTTTGAAGTTGGCATTAAATACTTTTTCGGAAATGCCGATACTGGCGTTTTGCGACGCAACCTCAAAAAGAAGATTTTTTGTGGCAAAATTGCTTTTAGGCATGAGGAACTGGCTGATAAGCATGGTGAACGCAAAAGCAACTAAAGCAACTACTGCTACCGGATAACAAATCTGCATTAAGCTGACGCCCGAGGCTTTAAGGGCTGTTATTTCGTTATCCGCGGATAATTTACCTATCGTAACGAGGATGGCAATTAACAGGGCTACGGGAATAGTAAGTGTCAGGAAGGGGGGCAACAGGAAAATTATTATTTTTGCTACGGACAAAAAACCAACGCCTTTATTTACCATCAGATCCATGACTTGAAGTATTCTGCCCATGAGTAAAACAAAAGTCAGAACAAACAAAATCATGAAAAAGGCTGTCGATATTTCTTTTAGTATATATTTAAATATTATTTTACTCATATAGTTGCGGACTCAATATTGCAATATTGGGGAAGTTAGCATGTATTGTATTATTTTTACAAGCAAAATAAAGGTGCGCGGGATAAGTATTACCGCTTTTGATAGCGCTTAATTCAAAACAATATATTTATTGCGGGGTATTTTTAAACAATGCTTCCAATTTGTTTTTAGCGGTTGAATGAGCAGTATCGGGAGTGTTTGATGATTGTTTAAATTTAAAATAATCGCAGAAATTGGATCGACTCTTTTGAGTTACTCTTTCCGCCTGTGATTCTCGACAATCGTTATAAGCGCCGGGTTCGTAAAAAGAACAATTGAGACAGCAGTGTAAATCCGCGCCGCAGAACGGGCATTGGGTTTGCCTGCCGACAAAACAATCTTCTTCGATTTTATTATTGCATTTGTGGCATATTTTCATTTTGCTGAAGATACAATCCGTATCTTATATATGTCAAGAAACTTTCGTTTGCATATTATTATTAAAATAATATATATTTCAACAGCTTGATTAAACAGTCCTGCAAATATACCGATAGACAATTTGATACTGAAGCAAGATTGAATTATTGGGCAAAGTATTATGTTTCAAAAATGGTAATATTTATTCTAAGATATATTAATAACTAGTATGGTATTTCCCGAATGTTCGAATGTCCTAAAATAAGATTTATACGATGAGAAATAAAATGAAAGTATTAAACA
The DNA here is from genome assembly GCA_016928765.1 of Syntrophaceae bacterium. Classification (GTDB taxonomy): domain Bacteria; phylum Desulfobacterota; class Syntrophia; order Syntrophales; family Smithellaceae; genus UBA4810. Next base: position 4,835 of record JAFGKC010000025.1, on the reverse strand, counting down.
TTATCGAAAATATTACGAATAAAATTAACTATTGGCTTTACATAAGACCAGTGAAAACCGAAAAAAATTTAAATAAACGCATGGAAAAGGAAATACTATTAGAGATCAACGGCACGCTGCTTGGTGGCATGGCTGCTAGTGGCGCATCCACAGAATTTAAAACACTATACTATGAAAAATTGCCTAATGAAGAAGAGAAAAAACTAGTGCGAGATGCGTTATTACGGATATTGAAATCCGATGCGTATAAAATACGAGAGAAAGCATTAACCGCGTATGTTTGTGCAGATATACTTGTCGAAGGTGCGGCTAGCGAGGTTGAAAAGTTATTAAAAAATGCAAAGACAGGTTCGATCGAAAAGGAAGAATTTAGATATGCTTTGGAGGCATTAATAACACAAAAGCCCATATCTAGCATTATAATAAATTACCTGAAAGAACGCGGCGAGATATAAAAGATTAATTTTATACAAAAATATCAAAATATTTTGCGTTTGAATTTTGGGGACTCCATGAATTATCCCCGATTTTTTGTGTTTATCAAACAGGGGATAGTTCGAACGCTTTATTACGAAACTCGAACATTGACGCGCTGAAATAAGAAAAAGCATAAGTAGCGATAAATATAACAGTTAAGCTTTTTCTATCCAGTTTTTACCGCCGAGCATTCGCGCGGCAAGCATGCTGGAAACATTATCACCGATAGCGTTGACCATTGTAGCCGGAGCGTCAACGATCGTACCGATCATCATGATAATAGGAAAAACTTCCGGGGGGAAACCGTAAAAAGAAATAATCATCAATTCGCCAATTGTTCCGCCGCCGGGTATTCCGCTTACTACAACACCAGCCAGAAGGGCGATTCCTAAAGCCGTCAGAATAGTTTCTGTGCCCGAAAAGCTCATATTGAAAATTCCAAAAAGAAAAGCAATTTTTAACACGGCCGCGAGGCAAGAACCCTCCATGTGTGTGGTAGCGCCTACAGGAATGATGACTTCGCTGATGTCTTTAGGCACGCCAATATTATTAGCGGCCTGTAAATTGGAAGGGATTGTCGCGATTGAGCTGCCAGTAGCCAATGAAATTAGCGAAGGGGGTATTATATTGCCCCAGAATTTGTTCACGCCTTTTTTGCCTGCGGCGACAAAAGCATACAAGGTAAAAGCGATAAAAAAATATAAAATTGCCGTCGGATAATAGACTATCATGGCGCGGGCGTAAGAGCCAAGTAGTTCCTCGCCGAAAACGCCGACAAGATAGGCAAAATAAGCGCAAAGGCCGAAAGGCGCGTAATACATGATAAAAGATATCAATTTCATCATTACTGTACTGCCGGATGACAAAAAACCCGCGAAAGCTTTTCCTTTTTCACCGGAAGACGAAGTTGCCAGACCGATTAAAATGGAAAAAATTATTAGAGCCAACATGTTTTTTTTGGAGAGAATATCGGCAAAATCGGAAGCAGTAAAAGCTTTGACTAATTGTTCGGACGCGGTCAATTGTTGCAGATTAATTTTTTCACCTAACTCGAAGGCAATGCCTGTGGCCGGAGGATAAATAATAACCGCTATAATCATAATAATAGAAGCGATGAGCCCGGTAGCTATAAATATTAAAACCATAGCAGACATGATTTTTCCGAGCCGCTTGATGTTCGACATGCTGGCAACAGCTGAAGAAATGGAAAAAAATACCAGCGGTATAATTGCGGTAAATAGAAGATTAAGAAAAATATCTCCCAAAGGTTTAAGCGCGACCGCGTCTTTTTGGAGAATCAGCCCCAGTAAGGCGCCGATAAAAAGAGAAACAATCAGGATGATGGAAAAACCATAGGAATTTAAAAAAGCGGGCAGTTTTATTTTCATTTTTTTCACTTTATAGGGAAATCAAAATAAGTGTTTGGGTATGGTTCGTTTTTAAAAGTATAATGCCACCATTCAAAAGCGTAATTTTGAAAACCGTGTTTTTCCATTAGGGTTTTTAGCAACATACGGTTAATTCTTTGCTGAGCTGAGATATTTTTATTTTCCGTATGTGAGAGTTCATGAAAACAATCGAAACCGGTTGCCATGTCTATACTGTTATCGCCGAATCGTTTGCCTTGAGGAAGATAACATTCATATAATTTCTGCCCGGGGGTATATTTTTTCTGCGGCACAACCGGCAAAGAAACAATCGTAAGATCAACAGTGCTGCCGCGGCTGTGGCTTGATTTATCGGCAATATAGCCGTCTTTGAAAAGATTTCTTTTATCCACGGTAGGATAAAATTCTTTTCTTGTTTTTGTGTCATCAATGTCTTTGGCCCAGCGGACAAAATGATTCACGGCCTGCTGAGGACGATAGCAGTCATAAATCTTGAGGGTCAAAGAAAATTTTTCCAGTTCCTTTTGCACATTCGAAAGAGCCGTTGCCGCTTCTCTGGTCAAAAGGCATTTCGGAGCAAGATATCCGTCGACTTTTTGCCCGAGGAAATTATGCTGGTCATAATAACGAATATCGAGTTCAACCTGTGGAATAACGGTTTTAATATTGACAAAATTATCCGGCATTTCATTAATGCTGTGAGATGTGTGAGAAAAACACGAAAAACAAAAACAGCAAAGCAGGAATAACAAAGAAAATATTTTTAACCTCATACCAATCCTCCATTTATTGATAAATAATAATCATTGGGTTTGCGTCCGGATCCAGCCATGAAAGAATCTTAATTATGTTTTTCTCAGAAACGGCAACACAACCGGCTGTTGACGAATTTTTTCCTTTCCACACATGCATAAAAATGGCGCTGCCGTGCCCCTCGATAATCGGATCCGTATTGTATTCAATAATTATACCGTATTTATATTGTTCATCAGATCTTTTCATTTTTTCGAAAGATTTGGCAGAGGTCTCGGTTTTTTTCACCCATTTATTGTAATCAGGCGCTTTGGGATCATCAATCCATAAATCATCATCCAAAACTTGTCGATACGGCATTTTCGTGTTTATGGACGCGTTGTAACCAAAAGTATGTTTTATAGAAAATATTCCCGCGGGAGTTTTGCCGTCGCCTTCTCTTTTCTTCCCTATCGAGGCAACACCATTTCTGCCGACAGATGCATTCATTGGTTCAGAAAATAGATTCCACTTTTTATTATGTTTCTGAAGTAAATAAACCAGATATTCTGAAGACTGTATATTTTTTTTATGCACAAGGACAATTTGCTGTGAATTGTCGATTTGCTTTTCATATGGTGATAAAATACTGCCAAGTTTACTTTCCGTGATTACCGAATTTATTGAGCAGCAGGAAAACAAAAACGATAAAGTCAGGATAAAAAGGGAAGATCGTTTAAATAAGGGATATGTTTGAACAAGCATCGTTATTTTGCCGCCTTTTTGTTTTTCTAATTCATATTAAGCTCAATTTCAATTAATTTATATTAATATTAAAGATTAAGTTATATAATTTAGATATTTGCTGAATATTGCACGGGCACGATGCCCCACAGATCTTTCTAAGTATCTGTATATATTGTGAAAATTATTTAACAGCAGCAGATAGAATTAGTTTTTTTAATGCAGTTTTAAACCCTACTAATTCTTGACTTTCCTCATTTTTTTATGCTAAATAAATATATTATGGTAAAGCTCAAATCCTGGATAAATTTGTGGAAGCAAAAAAAGTCGGGTAACTTGTTTACCTTGATGATAATTCCTCTCTCGAGCGGTACCGTAAAAAAAATAACTATCCCCAGCTATTTTGCTCGCTGTTTGAGTGTTTTCTTTTTAGTTGTTTTCTTGGTATTTCTTTATTTCATCTACGATTACGCCAGCATCAAAAGGGATAAGGCCGAATTGCTGCGTTTAAGAGTTCAGACCACAGAGCAGACCCAACAAATTAAAGATTTAGCTCTTAAAGTCGATGATTTTGCCGACAGGATGGAAGAGCTCAGGCAGTTTGATAAAAAAATCAGAGTTTTGGCAAGTTATCAAACAGCCAGAGATAAAAAGTTGCCTCTGGGCATTGGTGGAGCAAGTAGCGCGGAGGTAAGGCTCAAAGAATTACTAGATTCAGACCAGCAGAAGCTGGTTTCCCATATGCGCAAAGGCTTAGAATCGCTGAACGAAGACGCGGCTTATCGCGAACAAAGTTTTAACAAATTATTATCTTTTTTAAGAGAACAGAAGTCTATTCTTGCCGCTACTCCGTCTATCTGGCCGGTTAGAGGATGGGTAACTTCGGAATTTGGCATGCGTGAATCGCCTTTTTCATCCGGCGTTGAATTTCATAACGGTATAGATATCGCGACACGCTACGGAAAAGAAATACTCGCGACAGCGGATGGGCTTGTTATTGAGGCCTCAACTCGTGCCGCGGACGGTAATTACGTTAAAATAAATCATGGCCATGGTTATTCAACTTTTTATTGTCATTTATCAAAATTCGCCGTGAAACAGGGCATGAAGGTTAAAAAAGGGGATGTAATAGGATATGTAGGCAATTCTGGCCGTTCTACTGGTTCACATCTTCACTACACTGTTTTGGTAAACAACGTCTCTGTAAACCCAAGAAGGTACTTGAAAAGATAGCAATAAAAACCTTCCCACGAATTAGTAGTAAGATTATTAACGGTATTAACAGAATTGCCCTTTTTTTGTTGACGAAAAAATGTTCGTCAAACAAATTAAAAGTTAATTTTACCGGTTAAAGTACCGGTTTTTTTTTACAGGTTACGTAGGTTATTAGATGATAGAGTACATTTTAAAAAAAATAGTGGGAACGAAAAATGATCGCGAACTTAAGCGGTATTCTTTTATTTTGGAAGAAGTAAACAAGCTTGAACCGCTGAT
>JAFGKC010000219.1 GCA_016928765.1 Syntrophaceae bacterium | reverse complement strand
GTGGCCGACACACATGCTCTCCACGGCGTATTTCACGCCGTAGTAAGGCATTTCATGCATCAGCGTGGTGGCAATGCGCGCGCCGGTGCAACCCAGCGGATGGCCGAGAGCAATGCCGCTACCGCGCGGATTGAGCAGTTTGTGATTGCGGAGTCCCAGTTCATTTACGCAATAGAGCGCCTGCGAGGCAAAAGCTTCGTTTATTTCCCAAAGGCCGATGTCTTCTTTTTTCATGCCGGCTTTTTTCAAAACTTTGGGAATAGCTACGGCCGGGCCGATGCCCATGTATTTGGGATCCACACCGACAGCAACGTATTCCACCAATTTCATTTTTGGTTTTAGTCCCAGTTCCTGGCATTTTTCACGGCTTGCCACCAGAACGCAGGCAGCGGCGTCATTAACCTGACTGGAATTGCCCGCTGTTACCGTAGCCTTTGCATCTTTGAGAAAAACCGGTTCCAGTTTTGCCAGCCCCTCCATCGATGTACTAGGTCTTATGCCCTGGTCGCGGTCGACTAAAGCTTTTTTTGTGCTTCCATCCTCCGTGGGCACGTTCGCTTCGACAGGTAAAATCTCTTCCTTGAAAAGGCCTTTTTGCGTGGCCTCATGCGCTTTGACATGGCTTTCCATGGCAAATTCATCTTGTTCTTTTCGGGAGATGTTATATTTGCGCGCCACCATTTCCGCCGTATAGCCCATAGAAATCATCTGCGGGTCGGTAAAATCTTTAAGCCGCGGATTGGGATCAGTTCCTGTGCCCATCGGCACGTGCGTCATATGCTGGACACCACCGGCCAAAATCAAATCCGCCCAGCCCATGTTGATGGAGGCAACAGCAAAAGCGATAGTTTGTAATCCAGAAGAACATAGTCGATCAACCGTGCATCCCGGTACGTTGTGCGGTAAGCCAGCCATGATGCCGGCATAGCGGCCGATATTGGAACCCATATCTTTCATTAAATAAGTGCCGCCCCAGATGACGTCGTCGAGCTGCTCTTTTTTATCTTCTATGCCCGCGCGGCGGATAACCTCGTTCATCACCATCGTGGATAAATCATCCGCGCGGATATTGGCAAACCACGAATTTTTCCCCGCTTTGGCGATTCCCGTGCGCGCGCTTGCCACCAGATAAATCTCTTTCATAATTTTCTTCTCCGGTTTTATTTTATTTATAAATACTTTTTTGAGTCGCGTGAGTATATGAAGAAGCAAGCCCCCGCGTCAAGAAAATTTAAGTATTAGAAATAAAAGTAAAATTCTCTGATATTGACATCTATTTACCAATGGGCTAGGAGGTACAATATCTGAAAAAAATGAGGGAGCATATGAAAATTGTAAATACCGCACCCCTTTCCGGCACCGGTTTGAAAAGCCTGATCGAAACCAAAGTTACGGGAATTGATTTTAGCGTAATAGACACGCATAAGTTTACCGAAGAAAAGCTCGCCGCGGAATTTGCTGACGCGGACATTGTGCTGGGCGATTATACCGGCATTACCCCGATTACCCGTGCGGTGGTCAAAAACGCCAAAAAACTCAAACTCATACAGCAGCCGAGTGTCGGCTACAATCACATTGATGTTGCCGCCTGCAAGGAATTCGGTGTTCCCGTGGCGAACACGCCGGGCGCCAACGACATCGGCGTGGCCGAGCATACGATCATGCTCGCTTTAGCGGCGCTCAAAAATCTTCCTTACTATAACGAACATACGCACGCGGGCGAGTGGCTTTTCACCGAGGCGCAAAGAACAGGCATTTTTGAACTCAACGGCAAGGTTTACGGTTTGCTGGGCATGGGGCGCACGGCGCGTGCGGTGGCTGAGCGCCTGGTGCCATTCGGCTTGAAGCTTTTTTATTACGATATTGTAAAGCTAAGCGCGGCGGAAGAAAAAAAATACGGCGCCACATATGCTCCAATGGAAGAAATTTTTAAAACTGCCGATGTTATCAGCATTCATCTGCCGCTCCTGCCGGAAACCACAAAAATCATCGACGCGGCAAAACTCGCGCTGATGAAACCATCCTCCATTATTATCAACGTGGGACGCGGGGCGCTGGTGGATGAAGAAGCTTTGGCGCAGACGCTAAGAGATAAAAAGATTGCCTTTGCCGCTTCTGATGTTTTTGCCGAGGAGCCGCCGCCGAAGAAGCATCCATACTTTGGCCTGTCCAACATGATTTTGACCTGTCATCTGGCCGGTTCGACCCGTGAATCAGGCGGGCGAATTATGAATATGGCGCTCGATAATCTGTCCCGTGTATTAAAGGGAGAAAACCCTCTTTGGGTGTTATAAACGAATAAAACTAAAAGGAGAAAATTATGCCCGAATTAGTAGCAGCAGATAAAATCAAAACTTTGGTGGGAAAGGAAAACGGGGTAAGCGAGTGGATACTTATCGATCAGGACAGGATCAACCGCTTCGCCGATGCCACGGAGGACCATCAGTGGATTCACGTGGATATTGAAAAAGCGAAACAGGGACCTTTCGGCGGCCCGATCGGCCACGGCTTTCTGACGCTTTCGCTGATTCCGGTTTTCAGCAAATCGGCGAAATATCTACCCGAAGGCTTGAAGATGTCTGTTAATTACGGTTTGAATAAAGTCCGCTTTATCAATCCCGTGCCGGTGGGTTCGCGCGTGCGCTCGAAAATGGTGATTTCCGCCGTGGAAGAAAAAGGCGCTGGCCGTCTTTTGATGACCGTCACTCACACGATTGAAATAGAAGGCCAGGAAAAACCCGCCTGCATCGCCGAAGCGCTGGGCATGATGTTTTTCTAAATTAAAAACCCCCGACGCTATTGCCGGGGGTTTTTATGTGAATTAAATTTTCTGGTGAATGAGCCTTGCTCCCGGATACGGCACTTCGAAATAAGGAACGTTTGTGCCGTCGAGAGAGCCGATGAAGGCGGTCTTTCTTTTTCCTCCGCCAAAACAGATATTGGCCGGACGCCTCAGAATTTTTTGCTCGGGATCCTCAAGATATATTTCGAATTCGCGTTCAGGCGTTATGTAGCCGATCGCGTTTTGTGCGGGCAGCGCCACCCAGAGATTGCCAGCCTCGTCAAAAGCAATGCCGTCGGGGAAACCTAATGGTCCCAGGGAATCCGGCCCGTAAATTTCCGGTTCGCCTACAGTCGAATCGCTGTTGATGCGATAGCGCAAAATACGCCTTTGCATTGTTTCCGCCACGTAAACAAATTCTTCCTTTTCATCGACGGAAACACCATTGGCAAAACAGATATCTTGCGCAACAATTTTCGCCTCGTTGTTTTTTATAACGACCAGGCAACCGTCGGCAACAGGAGCCTGTAGCGCGGCGTCAATGTTGGCAAGACTAGTGGAATTGGAAACCCATAGTCTTTCCTTTGAATCGATAAACGGAAAATTGGGGCTGGACATTTTTTTGCCCTGGGCATGAGTCATTAAGATGACATGATTTCCTTCGGGCGCCAAAGATTGCACCTGGCCGTTGCCGATGTTGGCGATAATGCAATTGCCTTTTCCATCAATACAGATGCCGTTGGGCGCGCCGCCCAGATTCCCCCAAAAACTTGTGCGGCCGTCTTTCTCAATTCGCGCGCATCTGCCGCGGCCGTCAGCGGTGTAAATGCGCCCGTCATCCAAGGCCATTACTCCTTCGGGGCGCACCAAGCCGCTGCCGATGGTTTTTACGCTGCTAACATCGATTTTCATTTATAATAAATCTTATCGTCTCGAAAAAGTTATTCACCCTTGAAGTTTGGTTCGCGCTTTTCAAAAAACGCCGTCATTCCTTCGACCGCGTCTTTGCTCTGGCTGAGTTTGGTCGCCCATTCTTTATCCACGCGCAGGCCTTCTTCCAAACCTTTTTCCAATCCGACACTCATCCCTTGTAATACCGCGCTTACCGCCAGAGGAGGACGCTTGGCCAGTGCCTGGGCAAAAGCGGTGGCTTCTTTTATGAGATCCGCCGCGGGAACAACCTTATCGACCAGGCCGATAGTCAGTGCTTCGGGAGGGGTGAGCCTTTTGGCAAAAATAATCAAATCGAGAGCTTTAGGTTTGCCTAAAAGTCTGGGCAGGCGCTGAATGCCGCCCCAACCGGGAGTGATGCCCAGGTTCAGTTCCGGACAGCCGATCAGCGCTTTGGGATTATCCGTCATAAAACGGAAATGGCAGGCCAGCGCGATTTCGCAGCCGCCGCCCAGAGCGTAGCCGTTTATCGCCGCGATGAATGGTTTTGTTGAACGTTCAATTTTATTCATGACATCATTGCCGTTGGGGCCTTTGGCGATGTTGGCGAGGTCGCTTACATCCATGCCCGCGCAAAATCCTTTGTCCCCCGCGCCGGTAATGATCACCACACGGGTTTCTTTGCTCTGTTCCACTTCGGTTATCGCCTGGTTCAGTTCTTCGCGGATGCCCAAATTAACGGAATTCGTCGGCGGGCGGTTCAGAGTGATGGTGGTGATAAAATCCTTTGTTGATAAAATAATGTTGCTGTAGCCCATATATGACCTCCTTTGGTTTTTAAAGTTTAAATATTATTTAGCAAAATAAAAAGACCTGTCAAGCATATAAGGCTCGCCCGCAGGCGGAAATCTCTATGGCATTGATAATACAATATAATAAAGCGGCATAAAGGCCGGAAGTTCAGTCTTTTTCGTGAGATTTTTCTTTGGATTTATGTTTTCTTTTTATTTTGGGGATAAATGATTTTTTTGGTTTTTTTCTAAAAACACCTTCACGGAAAGAACGGATATCCTCTATAGTATAAAAAGACAGGGGGTTGAATTTTCGGACAATCTTGAGAATATGCTTAATATCTTTTCTTTTGATAATAGTAAAAACTACTTTTACCGGCCCCATGGAGCCTTTGGCGTCAATATAGGTTACTCCATAACCTTCGCTTTTGAGGCAATCGACAAGACCCGCCGCTTCTTTTTGCGTGATTATTCTGATAACCACCGTACCGATGGCCATGCGCTCTTCTATGTATATGCCGATATAATTTCCCATGGCAAAGCCGCCGGCATAAGCTACGTAATAAATGATGTTGGTCAGGTTATGGATAATCTGAGTGATGGATATAAGCCAGATAAGAACTTCAAAAAATCCAATGAACGCGGCCAGTAATTTCATGCCGCGGGATACGTAAATAATGCGCGCGGTATCCAGCGTTACGTCGCAGATGCGCGCCATAAAAATAAGCAGAGGGATAATAACAAGAGTAAATAATTCAGAATTGTAAAAAGACGCCAAGTCCATTTTTTATATGCCCTTTTTTGCGAAAGTATAAGGGCGCGGTGCTGCTATGTCAATAATTATTAAAAAGTAATCAAATGTCTTTTTAGGCGTTAAGCTGAAAATGTTGACATATGCCAATGCTTGTATATAATTCATTTCAGTATATTTTGTCGTCATTTTTCCTTTTATTCGCCTGGTTGATATTTTTTGTAAAGCAGGAATGATTTAATTTTTTTAATAAACATGTTTTTTAAAAGGAGCCCAGAGTGATGTTTTGGCAGGATGTGTATTTTGGTAATTCAATAAAGGATTGGACAATAGCATTTTTCATTATCCTGATTGTTTTTACTGTTTTGAAGATTGTCCAGAAAATAGCCATTTCCAAGTTATCTATGCTGGCCAGAAAAACAGAAAACCAGATCGACGATTTACTGGCGGATATTCTGGCAAAAACAAAAATTTTAACCCTACTGGTTATTTCTTTTTACGCAGGCCTGAATTTTCTTAACCTCAAGCCCGGGATAATAGCCTTAAGCTATAAAATATTTATTTTTGTTTTGATTTTGCAGGCGGGATTCTGGGCGGGCGCAGGCATCAACTTCTGGCTGGGGCGCGCGGTAAAAAAGCGTATGAGCGAGGATTCGGCCAGCGCCACAACAATATCTTTTCTTGGCTTTGTGGCGCGCGTTTTATTGTGGTCAATCGTATTGCTGCTGATTCTCGATAATCTGGGAGTCGATATAACCAGCCTGGTTGCCGGTTTGGGCATTGGCGGTATTGCCATCGCTCTGGCTTTGCAAAATATTCTCGGAGATTTGTTTGCGTCGCTTTCCATTGTTCTGGATAAACCTTTTGTAATCGGTGATTTTATCGTTGTTGATGATCTGATGGGCACGATCGAACATATCGGCTTGAAAACCACGCGCATCAGAAGTATCAGCGGCGAACAGATGATTTTTTCCAACAACGATCTTTTAAAAAGCCGTATCCGTAACTATAAAAGGATGTCGGAGCGCCGCATCGTGTTTGGATTCGGTGTCGTCTATCAAACATCACTGGAAAAACTCAAACTGATTGACAAAATAATCAAAGAGATCATTAAGGATCAGCCACGGGCGCGCCTGGATCGTGTTCATTTTAAGGAATATGGTGATTTTTCGCTCAATTTTGAGGTTGTTTATTATGTGACCAATCCTGAATTCGGTGTTTATATGGACGTTCAGGAAGCGATCAATCTGGAGATGTTCAGGCGTTTTCAGGAAGAAGGCATTGAATTTGCCTACCCCACGCAAACTTTGTTTATCCCGCGTGAAGGATAGCGCAAAGCTTCATATATAGTTATTATTGATAGTGAAAATGTTGCTTGTGTGGTAAAGAAAAAAGAGCGCAAGGTTTATCTTGCGCTTAAATTATTTTATCAAATGCTTTTTTTGGGTATAAAAATATCAAACAGAAACTTGCTTTTATGAAGTTGTTTATCTGCGTTTTGCTGTTTTATCTGGTATCGCTTCTTGCGTTTGCCGCGCCATGTTTTGCGGGTTCAACAGCCGCGCTGGTTGAGGGCGCGGAACTGGGTTTTGTTCTTCCGCTGTGGTCAGTATTACCTTTTGTCGGAATTTTATTATCCATCGCGCTGGTGCCTCTTGTCGCTCCCCGCCTCTGGCATCATCATTTTCCTAAAATTTCCGCTTTTTGGGCGGTGGTTTTTATTGTGCCTTTTTTATTTTTTTTCAGGGGACAAGCGCTTCATGAAATAATTCATGTAATCATTATCGATTACATTCCTTTTATCCTTTTGCTTTGGTCATTGTTCACTGTCGCCGGAGGCATTTATATAAAAGGTTCTTTGAAAGGAACGCCCGCTGTCAATACGGTCATTTTGCTAATCGGTACGATGCTGGCGTCCGTGATTGGCACTACCGGCGCTTCGATGCTTTTAATAAGGCCGATATTGCGTTCCAATTCCTGGCGCGCGCACAAGGTTCATACAATAGTGTTTTTTATTTTTTTGGTCAGTAATATCGGCGGCTCGCTGACGCCTTTGGGCGACCCGCCGCTTTTTCTCGGATTTTTGCACGGTGTCCCGTTTTTCTGGACTTTGAATCTTTTTCCCAAAATGGCGTTTGCCTCCGCCGTGCTTTTGATTTTGTATTTTGTTTTGGATTCCTATTATTATAAAAAGGAAATTAAAAATGATACCGAGGAATCCACTGCCGAACCTTTGAGCATCAAGGGGCGGCGCAATTTTATTTTTTTGGCGGGTATTATCGCGGCTGTGTTGTTTAGCGGGACGGTTAAACTTGGCAATGTGGAGATCTTTGGTGTTTCGCAGGCTGTAGAAAATTTAATCAGAGACGTGGTTTTGATTTTTATGGGATGCCTTTCACTAATCTGGACATCGCCGGATGTTCGCGAAGGAAACGAATTCAGCTGGGCGCCGATTATGGAAGTGACTTATCTTTTTGCCGGTATATTTATAACTATTGTTCCCGCGCTGGCGATATTGAAAGCGGGCGAACGCGGCGCCCTGGCTTTTCTGGTCAGGGGATTGGAACATCCGCAGCAATATTTCTGGCTGGTTGGATGCCTTTCCAGTTTTCTGGATAACGCGCCCACATATTTGACTTTTTTAAGCGGCATTATAGGCAAGTTTTATCCGGGGGTGCCCGAAGCGCAGGCGGTATCCGCTTTAATTGTAGAGAAGATTCCTTATCTGATGGCTATATCCACCGGGGCCGTTTTTATGGGAGCAAACACTTATATCGGCAACGCGCCGAATTTTATGGTTAAATCTATCGCCGAAGAAGCGGGCGTGAATATGCCTACTTTTTTTGGTTATATGCTGAAATATTCTCTCCCCATTTTAATTGTTTTATTTCTACTGATGACTTTTTTGTTTTACTGATTAAATTATAAAAAAAGAAAAAACAGAAGCAGGAATAAAGAGGTAGCGCGCGTCACAAATATTCCTTGAACATACCTGTGAAAGCAGATATAGACGCGCTGAACAATTCAGGAAAGATTTAAACAGGAGAATAACTAATGACTGTAACACTGCGAGATTCTTTAAAAACTATAGAAAATTATAAATCAGTGAATCCCCATTACGCTGATTTGCTGGATATATTGGCGGATATTCTTGTTTTACGGGAGGAATACCGTAAAAACATGAGTGAGTCCATCTTTGATGTGCAAGAAAGCCTGCTCGCGCAAAAGATGGAAGGCGGCCTTCCTCTGGTTGATATAGCCGGTAAAGAATATGATTTGTCGCGCCCCAAAAAATATTTTCAATCGCTCATCGCTATCGCGGAAAAAAGAATGCCGCGGGCGGGAAAAGAAATAACAGATTTTATTAACAGCGACGAATTTAATTGGGAAAAAATGATCAAATCTTCTTTTGACTGTGTTGACAGCGACGCGAAGGAAGAAAACGCGACAGAAGTTGTTTCTTCTGCCGTCGAAGATCAGGATAATTTTGATCTGATAGATCTTTTTGCCGAAGAAAGTCTGCGGCCGGAGCTGGAAAAAGTTGCTGAAAAATACGGCGCCGCCGTGGAAAAAGCGGGCTGGGCGGAAGGTTATTGCCCGATTTGCGGCAAGGAACCGAAGATTGGCGAAATACGCGCCGGTGAAGACGGCAGAAGATATCTTTTTTGTAATCAGTGCGGTTTTAAATGGCACTTTCGCCGTATCAAGTGCCCGTTTTGCGGCAATGATGAACAGCATTCCCTGGCTTATTTTGCTGTGGAAGGGGAAGAGCGTCACCGGGTTGATGTTTGTAACAAATGCCGCCGCTATATCAAAATTGTTGAATTGCCAAAATCAAGCGAAGAGCTCAATATGGATGTGGAAGATATTGCTACCTTGCACTTGGATATGATAGCTTATGACGAGGGATATAATTAATTTTTTCCCTGCCCTTGGAAAAAGGGCAGGGAAATAGTTTAACCGGTTTTTATCGGTATTTTAATTCCCTTGTATTGAGCAGCCTGGCTTTTCGGAATCTTGATATCGATAACGCCATTTTTAAAACAACCTTCCGCTTTGCCCGATTCAACTTCCGCGGCCAGGGGAATTACCCGGTGAAATGATCCATAGGATCGTTCCATGTAATAGTAGTTTTTGTCCTTATCTTCCCCCCCCCCCCTGATTAACATTATAACCTTTTGCTTTTATTGATTATTTCATCTATTTACTGTAAGTATATTTATGAAAATTTTGTTGTCAAGATTGTTTGTGCATCGCCGCATCTTCACGTGTTAAAACAATTGAAAAATCCAGAAATTATCCGCTCATGCCCTTGACAGGTTAAATACCGGTAAATATATTAGCAGGGATTTAAAAACATAATCATTTGCGGTAATTGTAGGTGCTCGTGCAGGATCATATAGTAAAAATATTTAAGGAAAGCGGCCGCGTCAAAGAGAATTTCCTGAATGAAAATTTAGGCAAATTGTCGGATGTTATTGAAGCAATAACCGCGGCGCTTAAATCCGGAAATAAAATATTGATTTTCGGAAACGGTGGTTCCGCCGCCGACGCGCAGCATATAGCGGCCGAATTTGTCAACCGCTTTACGATAGAGAGGCCACCTCTGCCGGCGATTGCTCTGACCACGGATACATCGATAATAACGAGCATTGGCAATGATTATGATTTCGCGGAGATATTCAGCAAACAAATCCGGGCGATTGGCCAGGCGGGTGACATCGCCTGGGGAATCAGCACGAGCGGTAATTCCCCGAATGTCATTAAAGGCATGGAAACGGCAAAAAAAATGGGATTGATAACGATTGCTTTTACCGGCAAAGACGGAGGGGCAATAGCAAAAATGGCTGATTTTTCAATCCATGTATCCGCGTCGCATACGGCGCGTGTTCAGGAAGCGCATATCACCGCCAGTCACGTGATTTGCGAGCTTGTGGATATTAAGCTTTTTCAGAAACCTGATTTAAAATAGAAATGAGCACGAGGTTATAGTGAAGGGTAAAAAAGATCACGGTATAAAACACGACGCGAAAATTTCGCGTCCCCAGGAAGAAGGGGCAGCGCCTGCGAGCGAAATTGATGAGCTGACGGCGAAGCTTCAGGAAAAGGAGAAAGAAGCCGCCGCCAATTATGATAAATTCGTGCGCATGGTCGCGGATTTTGACAATTATAAAAAACGCGCGGCAAAAGACAAAACAGATACAATAAAATTCGCCAACGAAGAACTGATCAAAGATATTTTGCCTTTTATGGACAGTCTGGACAGGGCAATGGAACATACCGGTTCCGCCGAGCTGGACAGTTTTAAAGACGGCATTAAATTAATACAGGATCAGCTTTTATGCTGTTTGAAAAAACACGGTGTAGAAAAGATTGAAAGTGTGGGGGGAGATTTTGACCCAAATTATCACGAAGCAATGATGCATATGCACAGCAACGAACACGAAGACAATAAGGTTATCAACGAAATAGCCACAGGATATCTGCTCAACGGCAGACTGTTAAGGCCATCGAAAGTTTGCGTGTGCAAGAGAAACAATAAAGAAAAAGATACAAACGATATAAACGCGGATAATGAAGAATAGGAGGTAAAAAATGGGAAAAATTATCGGGATTGACCTGGGAACAACTAATTCCTGCGTGGCTATAATGGAAGGAGGGGATCCGGTCGTTATTGCCAATCAGGAAGGTAATCGCACTACGCCATCGGTAGTGGCGATTACGGAAAACGGAGAGAGGCTGGTCGGGCAGGTAGCCAAAAGGCAGGCCGTAACCAATTCGGAAAACACTGTTTATGCCGTCAAAAGGCTTATCGGAAGAAAATTTGATTCTAAAGAAGTTCAGTATGACGTTAAAATCAGTCCTTATAAAATAACGCAGGCGTCGAACGGCGACGCTCAGGTGACGGTACGCGGAAAGAATTATTCGCCCGCCGAAATTTCCGCTATGATTCTTACGAAGATGAAACAGACAGCGGAAGATTACCTGGGTGAAAAGGTAACAGACGCGGTTATTACTGTTCCGGCTTATTTTAACGATTCACAAAGACAGGCGACCAAAGACGCCGGACGCGTTGCCGGACTAAATGTTATGCGCATTATCAATGAGCCCACTGCGGCCGCTCTTGCCTATGGTCTGGACAAGAAGAAAGATGAAAAAATAGCAGTGTTCGATCTGGGCGGCGGAACTTTTGATATATCTATTTTAGAATTAGGTGAAGGTGTGTTTGAAGTTAAATCCACCAATGGCGATACCCATCTCGGAGGTGAAGACTTCGACCAGCGTGTAATGGATTATCTTGTCGCGGAATTTAAAAAAGACCAGGGCATTGATCTAAGAAATGATAAAATGGCACTGCAGCGCCTGAAAGAAGCGGCGGAAAAAGCGAAGATGGAACTTTCCACAACCATGGAGACGGATATTAATCTGCCGTTTGTTACCGCCGACGCTTCCGGCCCGAAACATATGAATATCAAACTGACGCGCGCGAAGCTGGAATCTCTGGTGGAAGAATTGATTGATAAAGTAATAGGGCCCTGCCAGACCGCGATTAAAGACGCTAATTTATCCGCGAAAAATATTGATGAAGTTATTCTGGTCGGCGGCATGACGCGCATGCCCCGCGTTCAGCAGAAAGTCAAAGAAATTTTCGGCAAGGAACCGCACAAGGGCGTGAATCCTGATGAAGTAGTCGCGATCGGCGCGGCAATTCAGGGCGGTGTTCTGGCGGGAGACGTCAAAGACGTGCTGCTGCTTGATGTTACGCCGCTTTCCCTCGGTATTGAAACGCTGGGCGGTGTAATGACCAGGCTGATCGAGAAAAACACGACGATTCCTACCAAGAAGAGCCAAATCTTTTCCACGGCGGCGGATAATCAGCCGGCGGTGAGCATTCATGTTCTGCAGGGTGAACGCCAGATGGCCCCGGACAACCGGACGCTGGGGCGTTTTGAACTTGTAGGCATACCTCCGGCGCCGCGCGGTATGCCGCAGATTGAAGTAACTTTTGATATTGACGCTAACGGTATCGTGCACGTCAACGCGAAAGATCTGGGCACGGGCAAAGAGCAGAGCATTAAAATTACCGCGTCCAGCGGACTTTCCGAAGAGGAAATTCAAAAACTGGTGCGTGACGCGGAGCAGCACTCCGAAGAAGACAAACGCCGCAAAGAGTTGATCGAATCAAGAAACCAGGCGGATTCCATGATTTACAGTGTCGAAAAGAATATCAAGGAATTCGGCGATAAGGTGGACGCGGCAGAAAAAACCAAGATAGAAGAGGCGATGGCTAAGACAAAGAAAGCCATGGAAGGAGACGACGC
>JAFGKC010000218.1 GCA_016928765.1 Syntrophaceae bacterium | reverse complement strand
TTTTTTATTTTGGCGTCCCCACGGGGAGTCGAACCCCGGTTACAGGCGTGAAAGGCCCGTGTCCTAGGCCTCTAGACGATGGGGACTAAAATTAAGCTATGCTCATCCAAAGAGGTGCGCGCCTTATATATTGTTCAAACTGGAATGTCAAGCAATCCCTCAATAAAATTATAAATAGTGCTTTGCGGCGAGATAACGTATAAAATAACTCTGATTAGTGATTAGAAAAATGCTGACTAAAGAAACAGTTATTCAGGTTCTGGAAGAAATAGCCGTTCTTTTGGAGTTGACCGGAGAAAATCCGTTTAAATCAAGAGCCTATCAGAATGCCGCCCGCAATCTGGAAAAAATCGATACTGATTTGAACGAACTTGTCGAAAAAAATAAACTTTCCGAAATTGAAGGAATCGGCGAAGCCATCAGCAAAAAATTAAGCGAGTTGATGCAAACTGGGAAGCTTGAATATTACGAAAAGCTAAAAGCCTCCGTTCCACCGGGGCACCTGGAGATGCTCAGGATTCCCGGCCTGGGTCCGAAAAAAATCCACACACTCTACGAACAACTGGGAATAAAGGATGTAGGCGAGCTGGAATATGCCTGCCTGGAAAACCGCCTTGTCGAACTGAAAGGCTTCGGGAAAAAAACGCAGGATAATATTTTGGCCGGTATCGCCAAATTCAAGGTTTATAAGGAAAGAAGATTATATGCCGAAGTCGCCGCCGAAGCGGATGTTTTGCTGAATTATCTAAAAAAAGAAAAAAATATTTTGTCCATCAGTATTGCCGGCTCGCTGCGCCGTGGCAATGAGACCATCAAAGATATCGATATTCTGGCCGCAACTAAAAATCCCGAAAAGCTGGCCGGACATTTTACATCTTATAAACAGATGGAAAGCGTCATCGCCAGCGGTGAGACAAAAGTCAGCGTGGTGTTAGAATCGGGCATTAATGCCGATTTGCGCATCGTGACGCCCGATGAGTATTCCTACGCTCTGCATCATTTTACCGGATCCAAAGAACACAATACCGCCATGCGCGGCCGCGCCAAAGATATGGGGCTCAAGATGAATGAATACGGCCTTTTCCGCGGAGAAAAAAATATCAAATGCAAAAATGAAGAAGAGCTGTTTGCCGCGCTGGGCTTGCAGTTTATCGAGCCGGAGCTGCGCGAGAACATGGGAGAAATCCAGGCCGCGGAAAAAAATGAACTGCCGAAGCTGGTGGAAGAAAAAGACGTGCGTGGAATCTTTCACGTGCATACAAATTTCAGCGACGGTGGCGAGTCTCTGGAGAACATGGCGCAGGCGGCAAAAAAGATGGGTCTCGCTTACATCGGTATTTCCGATCACAGCCGTTCCGCAGCTTACGCCGGCGGTCTCAAAGAAGATGATATTAAAAAACAGCATGAACTCATCGACGAGCTTAACAAAAAGTTAAAACCGTTTCATATTTTCAAAGGAATCGAATCCGATATTTTGCCCGACGGTTCTTTGGATTATGACGCAAAAACACTGGAGCGCTTTGATTTTGTCATTGCCGCCGTTCATTCCAATTTCAATATGTCCGTTGCAGATATGACCGCGCGCCTTACGAAAGCCCTGCAAAACAAGTATACCACGATGCTTGCGCATCCCACCGGCCGGCTGCTTTTGTCGCGCGAACCGTATGCCGTGAATATGGAGAAAATAATCGAAACCGCGGCAAAATTCGGCAAGGCTATTGAATTAAACGCCAACGCGCACCGGTTGGATTTGGATTGGCGGCACTGCATTTACGCCAAACGCAAGGGCGTGAAAATCGCGATTAATCCTGACGCCCATCAAATTGCCGGCTTGCATGATGTTAGTTTTGGTATTAAAATCGCGCGCAAGGGGTGGCTTTCCAAAGAGGATTGCTTGAATTGTATGGATTTGCAAAAGATAAAGGAATATTTAATTAAAAAAAGATAGTTACATCCGTCATTGCGGGAAGCGTAGCGACGAAGCAAGCTAGTAGTAATGACGAGGTAGGAAGATTGCCACGTTCACTATCGTGAACCCGCAATGACAATTCTAAATCAGGAGTTTCATTATGAACATCAGGGATTTCAGAAAACCGGAAAATAATATTTACGAGATATTTTTAAACCGCTGGTCGCCGCGCGCCATGTCCGGCGAAGAAATTGAAGAAAAAATTTTGCTTCAGCTTTTTGAAGCGGCCAAGTGGGCGCCTTCTTCCAATAATAATCAGCCCTGGCGCTTTATTTACGCCCGGCGCAATACCAAACACTGGGAAACATTTTTTAATCTCTTGGCAGAAGGCAATCAAGTTTGGGCTCACAACGCCGCCGCGCTGATTGTTGTCATCTCTAAAACCACATTCGATAACGGTAAGCATGCCAGAACGCATTCTTTTGATGCCGGCGCCGCGTGGGAAAATTTTGCCCTGCAGGGTTCAATGATGAGATTAGTTGTACACGGCATGCAGGGGTTTGATTACGATAAGGCAAAAGAAATATTGCGCGTTCCCGATGACTATCAGGTGGAAGCGATGATTGCCGTGGGCAAGCCGGGCAGGAAAGAAGATTTGCCCGATTATCAGCAGGAACGCGAATTCCCCTCATCAAGAAAAAGCATCAGCCAAATCGTTATGGAAGGCTCTTTTAAGGAATAGAAAATGCTGTTTGACCCTGCCGTGTTTTCGGTGTAGTCACATATCTATCCGGAAAATATGGGTTGTTGGATTTACGCTTCTCGTAATTTTTCGGGGTTAACCCCATAGAAAAAGGAGACAACCCATGAATGGAGTCGAAGGAACAAAAATAACTGAAGTCAAAGTAAATAAAGACAATCTTTATAAAGAAGAAAATTTTACCGATATGACTTTTGCCACCATCCGCTGTCTTACGCCGATCAAAATCGACGGTTCGCCTGATGAAGGCAGGGAGCGCATTTTTACCGGCATGACCCAGCTTATGTCGCCCAAAGGGCCAATTCCTATTCAGTGTGTTATTGAAGGCGCAAAGACGCTCAGCGAAGCTCTGGATAAACTGCCCGAGGCTATTGATAAAACTGTTAAAGACATGATTGAAGAGGCCAAGGAAATGCAGCGGCAGGAGGCATCGCGGATTATTGTTCCCGGTCAGGAAGACTAACTCACCATATTTAAGAGGATGTTACATGATTAAAGACACAATGCAAGAATGGCACAAGCTGGTTAAAGAAAAAGACGCGGCGGCGCTGGACAAAATCCTGGCGGAAAACGTTGTTTTTCATTCGCCCGTGGTACACACGCCGCAGTCGGGGAAGCCCGTCACCAAGCTTTATCTTATCGCGGCGCTTCATGTTCTGAATAACGACACGTTCAAATATCTGCGTGAAGTTATTTCCGGCAACAATGCCGTTTTGGAATTTCACACCGTGATTGACGGCATTACCATCAACGGCGTGGATATGATTACCTGGGGTGATGACGGCAAAATCGTTGATTTCAAAGTAATGATTAGGCCGCTCAAGGCTATTAATCTTGTCCACAAAATGATGGGTGACATGCTGGAAAAGTTAAAATAAAAACTTAGCATTAAACCAATTTGTAATAACCACCACCAAAAGTAATAAATGGGAGGCATTTTATATGATTTATGTAAAGGATATATTAGCGGGCAAGGAAGGAAAGGTTTATTCCATCTCGCCATCGGCAACGGTGTTTGAAGCCCTGCAGATGATGAGCGAAAAAAAGATCGGCGCTTTGGTGGTGATAGAAAATTCCAAAGTCGTCGGCATTATGTCCGAAAGAGATTACGCCCGAAAAATTATTCTTCACGGGAAAACCTCCAGAGAAACCTCGGTAAAAGAAGTAATGTCCACCACATTGTTTTCTGTCAAGCCTGATGCTAAAGTGGAAGACGCGATGGTTTTGATGACGGGAAAGCACGTGCGTCATCTGCCTGTTTTTGAAAAGGATAAATTTGTCGGCATTATATCTATCGGCGATGTGGTCAAATCCATTATTTCTGATAAGAATTTCCTCATCAACCAGTTGAGTGAATATATCGCGGGTAAATATTATTAAAATAAAATGCCGGGTGAATGAGGCTGTTTTAAAATTTCTTTGCGAGCGAGAGAATCACCACGGTGGCATTCTCCGGAGTGACCGGGAAATCCATTTTCATCCTGTCACTTTTGTATGACCGAGGAATCCGGTTAGACTCTGTTATTCCGGCCTACGAGCCGGAATCCAGGAAAATAGAATAAAAAAGGAGAATAATATGAAAAAAACAAAAGTGATTTTATCAGTGGCATCAGTGACGGTGTTTTTGTTTGCGGCAATTTTTATAATATCTTCGGCTAACGCTCAGCCGCCCAGGCCGGGGCATGGTTTCCAGCCCAAGGCAAAATTTGAAGTTAATCGTTCAATTCAGGATAATTTATTGAAATACAAGGGCAGGGAAGTCGTAGTTCATCTGAATTCCGGAAAAACCCTGCAGGGAAATGTTGAGGCGGTAGGAACTCATTTTCTTCATCTGGAAAAGCTTGCCGGCGGCAGAGATTATTACGACGCTCTGATCCGCATTCAAGATATCAGCGCCATCGAAGCCAGAGCCAGAGGCGACAGATAAGTAAACGTTGAATAATATTTAAATAAATCTTTTCTTTTTAAGAATAGATTTTACTATATCTGTTGATAGGTTTTTTATGTCAAAAAATGATTCAACGCAACCTGCTAATCCCAAAAATAAATACAGCCTTCAAAGTATCATCTTACTGGTGGTACTTATAATTATTTTTATTGCTGTTAAAATTTGGTATTCGGATTATGGAAAAATATATAGAAAACATCTGTTTGTTGCCAAAAAAGTTTTACATTTAGATTTTAACAAATTAGAATCAATGAAAGTTCTCGAAGCCAGAAATAAATATATATTAAATGCGCATTGTATAAAAGATAAGAGCCAATTCAAATTTGGCGATTTCGTTTGCGCGGAACATTTAAGCAAATGGAATGAAATACCCGCAGCAAATGTTGTTTTTTGGTTTAAAGACGGCATCTTGGTTAAAGCAAAAATTGACATCCCTCCATGGCACCACGATAAGTTTATTGACTATATGAAAAAAACATACGGGAATCCTCATGACTATGCCTCATGCGCAAACATTCAAAATGTGTTTGCTTTGGTTGGTATTATGTTAAGTGATAAAAATAAATACAAGGTAAAAGAAACAATCAATAACCTTGGTATCTGGAAGTTGGATTCAGGCGCATTGCTAGTAGCGAATCTTTATCGCGAAATTAAACCTCCTTTTTGGAGTACTGTATTATGGATGTCTCCGGATACTGTGTCGGAGAAGCATGAAGAAATTATGCAAGAAAAATGATAATTTGCTGTCAGAGATTAGCACGTTTTAACCAAAAGCGAGGATATCGCGGCAAAAGTGCTGATAGCGTGCATAATGCATTCTAATGCCTAACATTCCGCTTGCCTTTTTTATCCTAAAAAACATAATATAGTCTTCACTAAAGGAGAAACGATATGGGTGCATTTAAAGATATTGTTAATCTTTTTAAGCAACTCAATGGCATAATGCTTAAGATTCAGACGGCGCTGGAAACGCTGGAGCAGGAAAGTACGGTAAGGGCGTCGGAAATCGCTGAGCTGAAAAAAAAGGTTTTTGAGCTCGAAAAGAAGTATTCTTCAACAGAGGCAAAGCCTTATATAGTTCGGGAAGAATCTCCTGCGCAAAAACCGCCGGATAAATTAGAATCCGTCGAAGAAGAGATTTCCGAGCCTGAGGAAAAAATTCCCGCGAGCAAATGGCAGAATATATACAAATTTTTTGAAGATAAATTTTCAGCGCCTAAAGAAAAACATTCTACGGAAAAACCACCACCGGAATTCCTGATTATTGATGAAGAATATTTGAAGGCGCGGGAAAAATTTTCTGCGGAAAAACTACCGGAAGAACAACCGGAAGAACCCGCATTTGTTGATGAGAAAGTGCTTACGGCTCAAGAAAAATCTGACGCGGAGGAATTACCGGAAAAGCCTGAAGTTGTTGAAGAGACACAGCCCGTGCCCAAAGAAAAATCCGCCGCGGAAATTTTGCAGGAAAAATACGAATTTGTTCAACAATTCAGCATCTGTAAATCTAAAGAATCCGGGCGTTATTTTTGCCCCTCTTGTTTAATGAAAGGTATTGAATCTCCTTTGACGGAGAAGTTCACCGGATGGCAATGTGAATTTAAAGAGTGTGGCGAATTTTATGTCAAACCGGGGTATAAAACAACAAAAGGTAAAGAAGGCGGCCGCAGGCCTTTTCAGTGGTAAATAAAAAATCATGCAAGACTTAATTGCTAAAACTGCCGAACTGTTGATCAAAAGCAAACATACCGTGGCGCTTACCGGCGCGGGGATGTCTACCGAATCGGGCATTCCTGATTTCCGGGGCCCTAACGGCATCTGGACAAAAAATCCCGAGGCCGAAAAACAGGCCTATCAGAGTTATTTCAAGTTTCAGCAAAACCCCAAGCAGTACTGGATAGAGCGCATGACGGGCACAAGCTGGATCCATGAGCTGACCAAAGCACAGCCAAATCCCGGGCATTTTGCTTTGGCTGAACTGGAGAAGATGGCGCTTCTCAAATCTGTCATTACCCAGAATATCGATAATCTCCACCAAAAGGCGGGCAATAAGCGTGTTCTTGATTATCACGGCAATGTCTCGCTTTTGAGATGTTTTTCATGCGATACGCGCTATGACCCCCAAGAATATGAACTCGAAAAACTGTTGGCCGAAGATCGCCTGCCGCCATACTGCAAAAAATGCAACGGCGTTTTAAAATCCGATATCGTCCATTTTCACGAGGCCATTCCCGCCGATGTTTCCACCGAAAGCCAGCAAGAAGTGGGTACATGCGACGTGATGCTCATTTGCGGCACGTCGGCGGCGGTTTATCCTTTCGCCATGCTGCCGAGAATAGCCAAACAATATTCATCCAAGCAAAAAACAATCATTGTGGAAATTAATGCCGAGCCCACGCCGCTCACGCAGGAAGGTATATCCGACTACATCATTCAGGGAAAAACCGGCACGGTCCTGCCGAAAATTGTGGAAGAGGTGAAGAAGAGAACCTCTGAAAATAAACATCGCCTGTAAATATTCCCGCCGCCAATATTCCTTAGACAGCCTTTTTTAACTCCATGTTTTTGCCTGCAATATATTTTAGAAGTAGTATTTTTTCATCGCATATCATCAAACATTAATCGGAGGCTGAAATTTAATGTTTTAGTTAACACAACGATCTGCATTGACTTCTACCTTTCTTTTGTATATAACAAAACGGCGTTTCATTATAGACAAATTTATTTGTGGCTAATGCATTAGAGGCAAAATGAAACCATTTCATCCCCAACAGCTTCCTATAACAGGTATTCCGTGGGACGCGCTTATTCCTCTAATCGGCAAGGCAAACCGTTCACTGGCTTATTATGACGGGATATTGTACGGCCTTGCTAACCCTCGTATTCTGCTTTCCCCCCTTACAACGCAGGAAGCCGTTTTATCTTCAAAAATTGAAGGAACTCAGGCAACACTTGGCGAGGTGCTCAAATTTGAAGCGGGGGAAACGCCTGTTCGGGAATCCCGTGTTTGGGATATTGAAGAAATAATGAACTACCGGCGCGCCATGCGTCACGCCGAAGAAAAACTAAAAAAGCGGCCTTTTTCTTTGAATCTTTTAAAGGATTTGCACGCGATACTGCTCAATGGCGTGCGGGGGAAATTTAAGGCAAGAGGTCAATTCCGTTCCAGCCAAAATTGGATTGGAAAACCGGGAACCCCGGTCGAAGAGGCGCAATTTGTGCCGCCTGCTCCAAAAGATTTAAATGCCTGCTTGGATAATTGGGAGAAGTATTATTATTCTGACCGTCCGGATCCGCTTGTTCAGTTGGCAATCATCCACGCGCAGTTTGAAATGATTCATCCTTTTCTTGATGGCAATGGGCGGTTAGGCCGTATGATTGTGCCTCTTTTTCTTTTTGAAAAGAAGCTGATTTCAAGCCCGGTGTTTTACATATCGGCTTATCTGGAAAAACATAGGCAAAAATATGTAGCCGGCCTTCAGGGGTTGACCGAAAAGACACCGGATGCCTGGGCAAGATGGATTGGATTTTTCTTGAGCGCGATGGACGAACAGTCTAAAGAAAATGCCAGGAAAGCGCAGGCGATTATTGATTTGTATAATCGGCTGAAAAATGAAATTGTTGATTTGACCCGTTCCCAATACGCCGTACCGCTTCTTGATTGCTTGTTTGATCAGCCTGTTTTCACCAGCGCTCTGTTTGATAATCGTAAAGGAATGCCCAGCAAGCCTATGGTTATGAATATGCTGGGACGTTTAAAGAAAGAGGGAATTATCAAAGTCTTGCGGGAGGGCTCCGGCAGACGCCCGCAAATACTGGCATTGACAAAGCTCATTAATATTTGTGAGGGTAAAAACGTTTTTAAATAAAAATTACCTTAAACTCTTGCCGTTCTTAACGGCAAGAGCGTCTAATGCGGTTTGGATTAATAAACCTTCAACTGAGCTTTTAGCGTCTAGCTTTTATTGACAACTACCTGCGGACACGGAAGTACTCGCGGAGCCTCCGACGGCGGGGTCCCAGTTTAGGCACCAAGTTTTCCCACCGCAGTCTATTTGAAATTCCAGTTTCGCGCCGGCACGATTGATTTTACAGTTTTTAACGCTGCTACCTCGCCACTCATTTTCTTTGGTCTCTTTCTTTTTTATCGATTGATTTGGAGACTTGGTCCAAACAACTGACCCTCCTGAGTTTAATACGTTTACCTTTTCAATGGTAATCGTATAAGAGGGGCTAAGATTCTTAATTTTGTATTTGACCTGATCAAGATACGCCTCATTTTTTACCCAACCGATACGGAGCAGTGGTTCGAACGAAACCGACTTATCGTTAAGATCATTTATAGTAGTGATGTGGTTCTTTGGGTTCGTTTGGTTGTAACCTGCCCAAGCCGCGACAGGAATTAAGATGGCCAAGATTACGATAAATGCTTTTTTCATTGATTGTGTCTCCTTTCAATCATTTAGTTTTATTAAATATTTATCCAGAACCCAATCAATATATCACACAAAAAGTGAAATAAGTATTTTATTAAAACAGACTTTTTTATGGACAAAATATAGTGAGTTTGTCATTGTCTGTCAAACAAAATTAAAACGCAAAAAATTAGGAATCTCGCCGACCGCAGATAAAAAATGGTTTCTACATGACTCTTGATCTTGCCATTAGAACCATTGTGAGGCGTCATGCGCCGCCGCGGCAATCTAAGTACTTAAGCCAACAACTTTTTCCCTTGCATTATATTTTAGAAGTAGTATTTTATCTAACGCATATCATTAAACATTAACCGGAGGCTGAAAGATTATATTCCAATAACAAGCCCCAATTCTTAATCCCATACAAAAAGGAAACCTGAAAAATGAAAATAAAATCTATTGATCATATCAGCTACGCGGTAACCGATATCGATAAAACGGTTGAGGCGTGGTCGCGGCTCTATGGCATTGCTCCCTGGAAATACCAGGAAAACAGCGGCACGGATGTAAAAGGCCGACCCTGGAAAATTCGCATGGCCTTTGCCTATGTGGGGCATATGGAAGTCGAGCTTGTGCAGTGTGTCGAGGGAAGAATTTTCCAGTCCAAGTTTTTGGACAAATGGGGAGAAGGTGTTCATCACCTCGGATTCTTTGTTGACGATGTAGACGCGGAAGTGGCCAAGCTAACAAAAGATGGAGCAAATCTCCTGATTCATGATCCGGGAAAATTCGCCTACCTTGATGCCGGAGGGCCCGGCGGCGCCATTTTTGAGCTGATGCAAAGAAGATAAGTGATAGCTCTATTGTGGGTGAAGTATCCCCGTAGCAAAGCGAAGTGGGATAACCCTCAATCTCTATAAAATTTACCTTGCTAAATATATAAAAACTTATATAATCGGAAAACAGGCATGAAGGCATTAAAATTCGTAGGTTCGAGTTTGGATGATTTGCGGAAATTTCCGGAAGAATCGCGCCGCGCCGCGGGTTTTGAACTTCGTGCAATTCAGGATGGGTTTGAGCCGCGCGATTGGAAACCAATTCAGGTTGTTGGCGCGGGCGCAAAAGAAATCCGCATTCATGTTCTGGGTGAATGGCGGGTAATTTACGTTGCTAAGATTCGTGATGCCGTTTATGTACTGCACGCCTTTCAAAAGAAAACCCAGAAAACGAGCCAGCGCGATATTGATCTGGCTCGTAAAAGATACAAGCAAATTGGAGAGTAATTTATGAAAAAATCTATTGTCGCATCATCGGGCAATGTATTTGTTGATCTGGGATATTCCCCGGAAGAGGCCGCTATTTTGCAAATGCGGGCCGATTTGATGGCTGATCTTCGAAAGTTCATTAAAGTTAAAAAGTTGACGCAGGCTTCTGCCGCGAAAATATTTGGTGTGAGTCAGTCACGAGTTTCCGATTTGATTACCGGCAAATGGGAAAAGTTCAGTCTTGAAATGTTGATTACGCTGATGACGAAAGCCGGTATGAACGTCAAGCTTAAGATAGCCGCGTAGGGCACGATGCCGGAGGGCCCGGCGGCGCCATTTTTGAGCTGATGCAGAGGAGATAACTGACTTCATTTAAGCTTAAGCTACGTTGCCCAACATTTTGGGAGATGCGAATAAGAGGACATAGTGAAGGCTTTGATTATTCAACGCTGGTTAAGGATGTTTTTGTTGACGATTGTCAGCTGTTCTTTATGTATTATTTTATATCCTTCGTTTAATTTCATTTATAAAAATATTTATGTGTTTGGCCCAATTCAGAATATTCCGATAATAATATTCTTCACTTGGTTCATACCTTTAACATTATGTGGATATGTTATAATTAAATTAGGCGGGTTCAGACTTAGTGATTTGTGGTCTATAAATTCTTTACGCTATCCTCCCACATGGCTATTTACAATAGTTTCTGCTTCTTTCTATTTTTTATTTATCCGTAAAATATGGGGATTATCCAAAGAATATCAATTATCGGTAGAACTATTTGTATTTATTGTAATATCTATATTATTTTCTTTACTTATAGCCAGTTTATTAAATGTAATTTTGTTAACATGGAAAAAAGATAAAAATAAAAAAATATTACTACATTCAAATCTAAGAGATAAAGCTTTTGAATCAATTCTTCTAGAACCTAAAAAAATTATTGCTTGGCTGGAAGAAGAAAAACCAATTAGTAATCCTGAAGAAGATTTATTTGATTCGTCAGTATTTTCTAAACGGTTAACAAACATATTTTGTTTATCACCTTTAAAAACAGTTGCCATTATTGGAGATTATGGGTGTGGTAAAAGCAGCATTTTACGAATGACTGAATATTTTATGGATAATAATCAAAACCAAAATGATTTAAAAGAAAAAAGCGATATAAACATTTTCGATTTAAAGAATGTCATTCGTTGCGAGGTATCTGGATGGGGATTAGAAAAAGGTGCCGCCGCCGAACATATTCTCAACAAAACCATCAAAAGTTTATCTCAGCATGTAGATTGTTTAGGTTTAATAAATATTCCTACTAATTATCGTTTAGCTTTATCTAGTTCTGGTTTCTGGTGGAGCAAAATATTTGCCGCTATAAGTTGTTCTGTTAATAGCGATCCGGTTGAATTATTGAAGAAAATAGATGAAGTCCTTAAATGTATCGACAAAAGGATTATAATATTTTTGGAAGATTTGGACCGTAATTCATTGGATAATCCTTTCTGGAATGAGGTTACGTCTCTTTTAGATAGGCTTAAAGATTTAAGTAAAGTATCCTTTGTTCTTTCAGTAAATCAAGATGATAAGCGGCAGAATACTCTGCTAAGAATTGCAGAACATACAGAATATGTACCACCTTTGTCTAAATTAAGTGTGATAAGGTGTTTGAGTAAATTCAGAGAGTTATGTTTCAATATTTACGGTGCTAATGATATTTACGTGTCTTCGGAAAATGAACGTGATGAAAATATTGGAATTAAGAAATCTGGACAGGAATACGATGTAGCTGAAATGTTAGGACTAGAGGTAAATGCGCCAATTGATGCGATGGCTCAATTACTTGATAATCCCCGCGCATTGAAGACAACGCTTCGGCGCACGTTACAGGGATGGATTTCATTACATGGTGAAATTGATTTTGATACTTTGCTTGTTGCTCGTACCATTTATACTGTCTCGCCTGAAATTTATGCGTTTACTAACCAGAATATAAATGGATTACGCCAATTATATCATAGCGATCCTTTTAATAGTTATAGTAAAGATAGAATTAGTGAAATAAGGAATGGCTTAGATAAGAAATGGGAAAGGGTTACATCATCAAATTTAAAAATAGAAGCTCTTAATATATTAATCCAGTTTTTGTTTCCGGGTTGGAAGCAAGGTGATTTTAATAAGGTCAAAATAACACAAGGTGTTTCGCAGAATGAGCCGACTGATTATTGGAAGAGGTTGAACGTAGAAGAGATTCTCGAAAATGAACTAAGAGACCAAAGTGTGCTTCTTGCAATCAAAAAATGGCAGGCGGGCAAATCTGGAGAAGTTTATAATAAATTAGATTTATCACACGCTCTTTTAAGCGTTGATGGGTTTGCAGAAAAAGTTGAACAGCTCGGTCAAATATTGGATGGAACAGAAATCCGCACGTTAGCCTCAGAATTTTTTAAAATTATTATAGATAAGAAAGAATATCGAAGTAATAAATATCCTGGTTTTTTACAACTATGGAGACTAGCTCTTGATAAACCAATAGATAGTCACGAAGAATGGGTTTCAAAAGAAATAATAAAAGTACTGCCTTATAATCTGCAATTTGCTAATGATATTTATTATTATTGGCGCAGTAATGAAAGAAGCGAAGTTAGATTTAAAGGGCATCATCAAAATTTAAGGAAGATAATAATAGACGCTGCAAAAAATATTTACAATACATCAAGTGCTCTTGAAAAAGCGTTACATCCTAATTATCCGTATAGTATTTATCAATTTTCAATTTTATTTAGTTCGCAAAAAGAAGGTGATCGAGGGTTTGACCCTAGTGAGTGGGTTTGGTTATCAGGTATTTTATTGGAAGCAGCAAAAACATATCCACAAATTATAATTCCGGAGCTTTCTTTTCTCATCGTAAGTCAAGATTATGATGATAATTCAAAAGGTAACTACACAATAAGAGCGGACGTTATTGATAAAATGTTTGTAGATAGGCAAGTATTATTCAAGGTAATTTCTATTGACATTGATACATCAAAACTATCCAATGAAGCTAAAGCATTTGTTAATTTTGCTCAGCAATATGCAAAAAAAAGAAGCAATGAAAAATAGGATCGGATCTTGAAATATCAGTTTTAAAAATAATGGAATGATTTAATTATTTAGATTATTTTCTATCATAATCAAACTCACATAATTTATTAAAAAATACCAATTTGTAGAAATTTAAGGTACATTCCCCACGTCGCTAGGCTTCTGGGATAGTTCGACTAACAAATTTCACTGTGCTGTGCTTGTGAAATTAGAGTCTCACTAAAAATAACTTGACTGCAAAAAGCGGGTAAATGATAATCACACAACAGGAGTGTTCATGAACGAAAACATCATTTTTCAGGATACGCCCGACCTTGTAAAGCCATACATTTTAATAGGTTTAAACGGCTGGTTGAACGCGGGCGAGGTGGCAACCGGTTGTATTGACTTCCTGCGCCGCAAGCTTAATGCCCAAAAGTTCGCCCACATCGATTCCCAGGGTTTTCATGTCTGGCAGGTTCCGGGCTTTGATCTGGCACAGGTCATGAGACCGCATGCGGTTATCGAAGAAGGCGTAATCAGGTCGCTTGCGGAACCCGCGAGTGAATTCTTTTTTTGGAAGAGCGGCGCTGAACACGATCTGATTCTTTTTACAGGTTCCGAGCCTAATCTGAGATGGCCGGAATACGCGTCGGCAATCTTAAGCATTGCCAAACATTATCAGGTGCCAAGAATCTATTCTTTGGGCGGTGTTTACGATCAGGTTCCCCATACCCGGGAAAC
>JAFGKC010000217.1 GCA_016928765.1 Syntrophaceae bacterium | reverse complement strand
TAATAAAACCGAAATATTTTTAGTAACATAAATCACAAATCCCAAAAATAATAAGCAAAAAGGGAAATATAATATTGATCGATTTGCGCGTACATAACGAAATAAAGTAAAGAAGTTGCCTATTAAAAAAACGTAAATAAATAAAATATTTTTCATAAAGCAGTTTTTCAGCCAATTTTTGTTTTATCTAAAATATTTTTCAAAAAGATTTCTAAGGCAAAAACATCAATAGGTATAGGTATTATTCCCAATGAGATCAATAGGAAAACCTGTGGTGGTAAATCTCCCGTTCCAAAAACTTTTAAATGTGCAAAGTACCACAATATTAAGCAACATATAGCTATAATTCCACTGCTGATTAGAGTTTCAAGTTTCGAGATTCGCAACTTAGCATAACCCTTCTGTATTTTTTCCAACTTTTTGGGATCTTTTAAGTATTTTTTATAGCTACCATTGCAATATGTTATTAGTAGCCAAAATATTAAAAATGGGGTTAAAAACCAATTTACGATTACTAATATTTTAAATATTTTATATAGTAATAATATCCAATTCACTTCGGCCATATCGACTCCTGCTGTGGATTTCTTGATAAATAGACCAAATTTTTATTCTTGATATTTAACATATCAAGAAACCCAATCTAATAAGCATTGTAAACCTTTTAGCAATTTTTATGCGCGGCTGGCAATATTTATTTTATAAAATTATTGCCCTGATAACTATCACGCCTCTCTAATTCTCTATTAATGGAATTTAACACGTCTAATTTATTCATCGCCCACTCCGGCGCGAGAAAAATATCGCGGTAGCCGTCGGCGGTGAGGCGCTGTATTACCATTTCCGCGGGCAGAATTTCCAGAATATCCGTCACCAGTGCAACATATTTGTCCTTAGACATGATTTTAATTGATCCATTTTTGTACATTTCACCCAGGGCAGTTCCCTCCAACGCCAACAGCGAATGAATTTTAATCCCGTTGATGGGCAACACGGCAATGGCCTTTGCCGTCTGTAATATTTCTTCGTCCGTTTCGCCCGGCAAACCGACAATAATATGCGCGCAAAGATTTATACCGCGCCCGGCACAGA
This sequence comes from Syntrophaceae bacterium, assembly GCA_016928765.1. GTDB lineage: Bacteria > Desulfobacterota > Syntrophia > Syntrophales > Smithellaceae > UBA4810. The sequence continues at coordinate 29,929 of JAFGKC010000217.1, read as the reverse complement.
CGTTCACCGCGCCGAGAAACTGCTGAAAATTATGACCCCTGTTGATGAATTTCAATGTTTTATCATGCATTGATTGTAAGCCCAGCTCTAGCCAAACATGATATTTTTTGGCGTAGCCGCTGAGTAAAGTAATTACATCAGGGCCGAGGCAATCCGGCCTGGTGCCTATAGCAAGGCCAATCACATCTTCCTGCGCCAGCGCCTCATCATAAAGAGAGCGTAGTTTTTCCGCCGGCGCGTAGGTGTTGGTGAAGGTCTGAAAATAAGCGACATATTTAGACGCATGCGGTTTATAAAATTTTTTGCCGCTTTGAATCTGTTCGGTAACCGATGGCAGCTCGCCCTTTTGGCGCAGCTTTGAGCCGCGCCCGTCACAATAAATACAGCCGCCCGTGGCTATATGGCCATCGCGATTAGGGCAAGAAAAACCCGCGTCAATCTGCAGTTTGTGCACGTTGCAGCCAAACAGATTGCGCCAGTAACTTTTTAAATCATAATATCTTTTGTTGTTTTTCCAAAAATCGGGCTTGGGCATATTTTTTCTTTTCTATTGTTTTTTTATGGCTCTTGCCGTAAAAATGCACGGTGCTTGTGTCATTCCCGCCCGGCATACGCTGGTCTATCGCGTCAGGTGCGGGAAAATAGTTATGGATACCGTTTTTCAGCGGCATTACAAAAAGTTGTCATTGCCCAACTCGATTGGGCAATCCAGTCTTTTTATGCTGGGTGCCGGATCACGTCCGGCATGACATCTGCAGTGGTTTTACTACTGATTCAGAGCATGCGCAAGTGATTGATTTAGGGAGCAGCAAAATTGGCGGATAACTACGACATAATCGTGGTCGGCGGCGGCCACGCGGGGTGCGAGGCGGCGCTCGCCTCGGCGCGCATGGGCATAAAAACGCTTTTATTCAATATCAATCTGGATTCCATTGCCTTGATGTCGTGCAATCCGGCAATCGGGGGCTTGGCCAAGGGACAATTGGTCAAAGAAATTGACGCGCTGGGCGGCGAGATGGGCAAAATCACGGATAAAACCGCCACACATTTTCGCCTGCTTAATGCCTCCAAAGGTCCGGCGGTCCAGTCCTCCCGCATGCAATGCGACAAGCAGCTTTACCGCCTGGCCATGAAATCAGTTGTAGAAAATCAGAAAAATCTTTTTATCCGCCAGGCGATGGTGGAAAAACTGGTTATTGAAAATGGCAAGGTCACAGGCGTTATCGACCAAAGCTGTTATTTCTACACCGCGCAGAAAGTAATCATCACCACCGGCACTTTTTTAAACGGCCTTGTGCACATAGGCACATCGCAGACACCGTCGGGACGCGCGGGCGAGCTGGCTTCGGTGGGACTGGCCAATCATTTAAAAGAGCTAGGTTTTGAAATGGGCAGAATGAAAACCGGCACGCCGCCCCGGCTCAAGGCCTCGTCCATTGACTTTTCCGTTTTGGAGCGCCAGGACAGCGACTCAGATCCTCATCCTTTTTCTTTCACTACAAAGGAACTACGCACAGAAAGATTGCCTTCTTATTTTGCTGCTACGTCCGCCCAAACGCATCACGTAATCAGGGAAAATATTCATCACTCTCCTCTTTATTCCGGCGTGATTCAAGGCGTGAGCGCGCGCTACTGCCCATCGCTGGAAGACAAAGTCATGCGCTTCGGCGAGCGCGAAAGTCATCCGGTTGTATTGGAGCATGAAGGGCTGGATACGCAAGAAGTTTACGCCAAAGGCCTGGGAAACTGCCTGCCGCTGGAGTTGCAGTATCAGATTGTCCACAGCGTCAGGGGCCTTGAGCAAGCCGAAATTATGCGCCCGGCTTACGCCATCGAATATGACTTTGTGCAACCTAATCAGTTACACCTTACTTTGGAAACAAAACTCATCGCCGGTTTGTATCTGGCCGGGCAGATTAACGGCACATCCGGCTACGAAGAAGCCGCCGCGCAGGGACTGTGGGCGGGCATCAACGCGACGCTCGCGCTGCAAAAAGCACCGCCCTTTATTTTGGATCGCTCCGAAGCCTACATGGGCGTCATGATTGACGACTTGGTCACGCGCGGCGTGGACGAGCCCTACCGCATGTTCACCTCGCGCGCCGAATACCGCCTGATTCTGCGCGAAGATAACGCGCTCATCCGCCTGATGGGCAAAGGAAATGAACTGGGACTTATTTCTGATGAAGATCATGCTGATTTGCAAGAAAAGGTAAAAGAGATCGAAAGGGGAATCGCGCATCTGAAAACAGTCAGCATAAAACCATCACCGGAAACAAACGAACAACTGGCAAAACTTAATTCGCCACATTTAAATAATGCCTCGACGCTTTATGGTCTTCTGAAAAGATATGAATTATCCTATGACAACCTCTCCGGATTTCCCGGCTGGCAGGAGCAGCCCGATCCCTTTATTAAAAAGCAGATTGAAATAGAAACCAAGTATGAGGGCTACATCAAGCGCCAGATCGAATCGGTCAAAAAATTAAAAGAGCAGGAAAAAAAGAAAATTCCGGCGGATTTTGACTATAGCGCCATACCCGGACTTTCCAACGAGCTGAAAGCAAAACTTACCCGAATAGCACCGGCCACCATTGGCCAAATGGAGCGCATTCCGGGCATCACCGAAGGCGCGATATCAGCCGTTTTAATCATGATGAAGAAAAAAGAATTGGCCGGCATTTCCCCAAAAGATAAACGAGATCAAAAATAGCAAATAGACTTTGCGCAATTATATAGTTGACTAATTAATATATTTTTGTGTAGTCATGTAGCAGCAAGCATCTATAAGTTTTACCTTTTATTTTATTATTTGTTGTCCGCAAAAATTATTTTGAGGTGTGCTGTTGTGCCTTACGAACCGGACTATTCCAAATACAGTTTAGACGAACTAAAGCAGGCCGCAACGCAAGTGGACCGGCAAAAATATCCGCAAAGAGCCGCAAACCTTGACAAAGAAATTAACCTGCGCGACGAGCTCTCGATAGAAAGCCAGAAATATCCGGAACCGCCCGCAGGTGAAGAAACAGGTATTGTTTCCCAGCCAGCACCGCCTCGCCCGGCAGAAATCACTTTTATATTTCGCGGTGTCGCGCGTGAATATTTTCGTATCTGGATTGTCAACCTGTGCCTTACTATCATTACCCTGGGAATATTTTCCGCATGGGCCAAAGTGCGGAAAAAGCGCTATTTTTATTCTCACGCTTTCCTCGACGGCACGCCTTTTCAATATCTGGCGCAGCCGATTCCCATTCTCAAAGGAAGAGTAATCGCCGTTATCGGTTTTTTACTTTACTACCTGGCGAGCACCTTCTTTACTTCTTTGCTTCCATATGTGCTGGTAGCCGGATTGATTGCCGCGCCATGGGTAATTGTCCGCTCCGCGGCGTTTAACGCCCGTTATTCCGCCTTTCGTAATATGACCTTTAAATTTACCGGCAGGTATATCGATGCCGTTAAGGTTATTTACGCATGGGGTATAATTCCGGCATTGGTTATCGCGATGATTTTTTCCAAGCAGGAGCGCGCGCAGCTTATCGTACTGGGTTTGATTTTCTTTATTTTTAGTTTGTATTTCCCCTGGTGGATAAGGGGGCTTAAAAAATTTATTATTGAATATACATCCTATGGCGGCCGCGCCGGTCTCTTTTTCGCGAGCGGCGGGCAGTTTTTAAAGATGTATTTTACCTCCGGGTTGATCGGTCTTGCTTTGATGATACCGGCGGCCGTCGTCGCGGGTTTAGTGCTCACGTCGCTTAAGGAGTCCAAAGCCGTGTTTTACGTTGCAATCGCCCTAATTTACGTGGGTTACGTTGTGGCCTACGCTTACCTGCAGGCCCGCAGCGGCAATCTCGTGTGGAATAATATCCAACTAGGCCCGCTCCGTTTTAAATCAACCCTGAAAACGTTTGACTTATTGAAACTTTATATAACGAACGCGTTGGGAATTCTCTCTTCTGTGGGATTGCTGATACCCTGGGCGGTGATTCGCACGCTGAAATACCGCACGGATAATCTTAAAGCTTTGCCTGATGGAGATTTTGCGGAGTTTCAGGGAAGTGACTTAAGCAACGTCGCGGCGGCGGGAGCGGAAACAATGGATATTTTTGATATGGATATTTCGCTATGACAAACATTAACGGGCAATATTATGACGGCAAGCGGGCAGTTGGTTCACCGGCTAAAATTTTATTTGAGGGTGAAGAAGCGCAGCTTACCACCAACATCATATCGGTAAGCTACCCAATAAAAGAATTACGCGTCTCCCCGCGCATAGCTTCCGCAAGGCGTTTTATTCTGCTGCCTGACGGCGCGCAATTTATGAGCAATGATCATCCTTTTTTTAACTCGCTGCCTCAGGAAAGCCCGTCTGAAGGTTTTGTCGCCTGGCTCGAGAAGCGCTGGGCGATTGCCTTGGCTTGCGTATTAATTATCACCAGCGCGCTTCTCGCCGGTTATTTTTTTGGCCTGCCAATCGCGGCAAAAAAAATTGTCTCGCAGATTCCTCTGGAAACGGAGCACGCGATAGGCGCGGAGGCGTTGGGCTGGCTGGATAAACAAAAATGGTTTAAGCCGACAGCGCTCAGCGTTGAACAAAGACAGGCGGTCGAGGGCGGGTTTGGTTGGTTAAATATCGACTTGCCCTTTCAGAAATATTATCATTTGGAATTTCGCTCCAGCAAGATGTTCGGCGCAAACGCCATGGCCCTGCCGGGCGGCATTATCGTTATTACCGATGATCTGGTCAATCTTGCGCAAGATAACCAGGAAGTAATGGCGATACTGGCGCATGAAATCGGGCATGTGGAGCTCCGTCATTCCATGACAAATGTCATACAGAATTCCGCCGTGGCCGCGACAGTAGCAACTCTTACCGCCGATGCCGCCTCATTGAGCGCGGCGGTGGCCGGACTGCCCGCGATACTGGCGCAGACAAAGTATTCCCGTGAATTTGAAACAGCGGCGGATGATTACGCCTTTAGCCTGCTCAAGCAAAAATATATTTCTCCGGAAAAATTCGCCTCAATCATGGAAAGGCTTTCCGAAAAATACGAAAAAGACATCCCCTCTTTCGCTTATATTTCCACGCATCCGCTTACCAGGGAGAGAATTAACCGCGCCCGCGCCGCGGCGGCAGACGGCCCTCATGAATAACTCGAAACCGGCATCACCGAAGGCGCGATGTCAGCCGTTTTAACATGATGAAGAAAAAGGAACTGGCTGATAAGGCCTTCACAAAGCAGTAGCGTGCAAGTTTTAACACAATTGTAATCTTGACTAATAAATAGAAATTTATGTAAAGATAAGGTCATGGAAATTCTGCTTTACACAGCATCATTTTTTGCTTTTGCCATCGGCGTGGTTCACTCCTTTTTGGGCGAACGCTACATACTGGTGCGGCTTATTCGCCGCGATAACCTGCCCCGGCTTTTCGGCGGCACGGAGTTCACCGCGCGCACACTGAGGTTTGCCTGGCATTTAACCACAATCGCTTGGTGGGGTTTTGCCGCCATTATTATTTTGCTGGCGCGCCAATCTTTCACAATGCAAAATATTTCACTCGTACTGGCGCTCACTTTTTTAGCAACCGGCGCGACGACTCTGATTATTTCCCGCGGGCGTCATCTGGCGTGGATTGTTTTTTTATTTATCGGTTGCGTATGCTTTTATGCAGCAATTAAATGATTAATAAGCTATCGTAATACTACCAATTTTATCAGTTAGAATAATACTCTATACATTATAGTCGCTAACAAATAATCTATTCAAGAAATTTGAAATCGGTCCGGTGTCTTTTGACACCGGACCGCGTGAAATTACTTTTTTAAGAAATCAACCAGTATTTTGTTTACCGGAGAAGGCTTTTCATAATGGACCAGGTGTCCGCCTCCTTCTATTTCATGATACTCTACAGAAGGCATAGCTTTTTTAATATTCGCTACCGAGTCAGCCATAATTACTTTATCGGCGGTACCCCAAGTAAATAATACTGGTATCTTCGTCTTGCCGACTTGCTCATATTGTGGCGTGAAATCGGCAAGGGAGTCACCGCGCAGATTCGATATTCTTGCTCTCTTGAATCCCTTATAAGCAAGCTGCTTCATATAGTTTTCTGTGAATTCAGCTGGTATCGCCGCCGCATCCGCGAAAACTTTTTGGGGATAATTTTTGTTGACTCGGTCAAGAAGTACACGGCCCAAGTAGTCGCCTATCCCGGGAATTTTTATTAGGCCAATTATCGCTTTCATTGGCAATACATTGATGAAAGGCGATAAGAGTGCCAGCTTCTTCACTTTTTCGGGATGTGTTGCCGCAAAGTAAACGGCGATACTGCCGCCTTGAGAAGTACCTACCAGGTTGATTGGCCCATTTATTTTAAGCTTATCAAGCAACTCCATTAGCTGCCTATCGTAAAGTGCGCGAGAATAATCAACATCTGGGCGGGCAGAATATCCAAACCCGTATAGGTCATATCTGATTACGCGAAATCCCGCCCCGGTGAGCGCCGCCAAGTTTTTGTCCCAGGAAAAATAAGGCGCAGCGTTACCGTGAACCAAGACCACAATCTCTCCTTTTTCAGGACCGCTTATGTCATAATGTACCATACCGTCGGTTAAACTTATAAATTTTACACCGAGCTCCTTCCTCGCCTCGTCGTTAAGCTCTTTTGTTTCGATATCCCCAACCAGCAAAGGGAGGGCCGCCAAAATTACAACGATAATAAACACGACAAAGAAAAATTTTTTCATCATGCGCTCCTTTCTGTTGAAAAGTTGACCTTTATTTTGTCTTAAAACACTAAAATGACTGCTGCTTATTTATCTGATTTTTCTTCTATGGTTAATTTCATTTGCACGGCCGTCATATGATGTCAAGAAACAATAATAATTATTATACGAGCAAAAGATGTAACAAATAAGAATTATTGAATTTTAAAGGAAGTGTTACAAAACAATTTATAAGCTTTGTTATACTTTATAAAAAAGTTTGGATTGTTTTCCCAAATATCTCTAGCACCAGCTTTTATTTTTGCGGGGTATCGGCTGGTTGATTTTTAATTAAGCTACTATAAGCGCTTCAAACTCATTGTAATGTTTTTTTACCTTTTCGATATACCGCCGGTGATAGCCTTTTATGCCACCTTTAAGAGACGCTGGTCCCGCGCAATACGCCCCCAAAACATAATTCCATACATCAGGCTCCGCATAGCCCAGAGCAATGTAATTATCATAAAGCTCTTTTAAGATAACCGACGCGACCATGATATTGGCCTGCGGATCAAACATGTGTTCACGGGTAACCGGAAGATTATGCTTTTCCACATAAGCATCCCACGTGCCCGGCTGAATCTGCATAATTCCCTTTGCGTAAGCCTGCGACACCACGGTGGGGCGAAACGTGCTTTCTGTTTTCATAATTGCCAGATACATCTGCACGGGAATATTTGTTTTCCTTGACTCTTCAACTACTGTTTGCGCAATTTGCAGCGACAAATTTTCTTCGACGCCTCTGTTTAAAAGCACATCCGCTATGACCTCCTTCTTATCAATAAAAATCGAGCTGTTGTAAAGTTCGTAAATCATCGTTATGCGCGACTGGCTTTTCCCGTCAAACGCGGCTTGAGCCTGCTTTTCGATGTAAATATATGTGGCAGCTATTGTCACCGCAATCAGCGCGCTCGCAACAATTCTGCCGAACAAACCGCCTTTACTAACCATCGCGGATTTCGCGCGCTTTTTTTCCTTGCGCTCAATTTCTTTGAGCTTTTGCGCGATCAACGCCGAGGAACTGTTCATTATTTTATTTTTGCTTTTGCTTGATTTTAATTTCATTTTTTTAACTCTCTTTCATTTACATGGATACACACACCGGCTTTTGCCGTTGAACATAAATTTTCAACTAACTTTGAGATCGAGGGTAGTGGTAAGGGAATTTACAGGTGAGTGTTGATTTTTTGCAAAGTGAGCTAAAGCCAATAACAAATGCCGTTTTTTTAAAGCGGCTACGCTTCAGCTGCTATTTAGTTTTAAGTGTTAACCTATGGCTTTCTCCGTAAACATAGCTTTTTTAAGCACATACAATATGCATTTATTCAATAATGTCTGATTTTATAGCGTATTAAAGCCGTTTCGTCAACCAAAAAATGACCGCGATTCACACTTGTGTCGTTAATATGCTGTATTTATTTGCTCTTTTATTTTCATATATATTGTAATTATTCTCAATCAACGTGTAAAAATATCTTTTCAGCCGCTCCGAACCTTCTTTTGTATTTTTCAGTAAATCGGCCTAAAACTATCAAAATTCTCTTGCGCCAGCTTGATTATGAATAAACATTTTTCTACCGGTAACAAATTATTATTGATTAATTATTCTAAATGCCTAAACGCAAAACAATTCCCAAATTATTAAAAATATTTTTTGATCGCGAGTAAAATTTGAAAAAAATAATTGCAAGCAGAAATGGCCAGGCTTTGAAGCCTGGCCATTTCTGCTTTTTCTAGAATCTGGTTGTCAAGCCAGCTAAGACATTCCAATCGTCCTCCGTAGATGTCAAACCATATTTAACACCAGCGTCAAGAATGATTTTATCTGAAACATCATAAGAGACACCGCCCAGGACAAAAGCAGGGTGATTGTCGCTTTCCGGATCGGGATTTCTTTCGATGCCGACATTGGCCATCAGCTTCAGGTTTTTGATGATTTCCACCTCCGCCGCCACTGAAGCATGCCAAAGATCCTTACGTTCATCAAATTTGTTTTCATTGAGTATGTAGCCCAAATTGGTGTGGATCGCGATCGACTCAATCTCTTTAGTCCCTATAAAAAACAAGCTGTAACCGACACGGCCTGTGCCCAGCCCTTTATCTTCATCTCCGGAAGGAACACTGATGCCCGGTTTGATAGCCAGAGACCAGCCGTTTTTTTCAAAAAAACGCCATTTGACATCCAACGCGATGTCCGCGATGCCGTCTTCTCTCCCAACACGAGTACCGTTTTCTTTAATACTGTACCAAACATAAGGAGCACCCAAGACAACATCAAGCGGTTCAAACAATCCCACAGCTAAACTCACCGCCGCTTCGCCACCTTTGGTTTCCACTTTTGTTACTTCATCAACCTTGTCTTTATCGTAAAAGAAAGAAAGCCCGGCTTCCGCCTGGACATGTCCTTTGCCTTGAGTACCCGTGTCATCCGTCATCAATGGATGGCCGGCATAAGCCACCATACACATTGAAAAAAGTCCTACTAATGATAAAATCAAATGTTTCATTTCCGATTCCTCCTCTTTTAAAAATATTATTCTCAAATAAATCAGTCTAACCATCTTTATTCCTGATATAGCTGTCGGGTCGGCATAAAAAAACATTGCCGTTAACCAGCACAATTATTTTTAGGGTAAAAAATCTAGAAAATACTCATGCTGTCAGAGCTAAAACTACCACCACAAACAATTTTTCATCATCCCATATCGTTTTTGCTTAATATTTTAAATCCTATCTTTTAAAGTCCTAAAAGCCGCCCTCCCTGATAAATTACAAAAGCCACGATCCAAGCCAGCACCGTCTGATAGGCAATCGTCACACCCGCCCATTTCCAGGTTCCGAATTCGTGTCTCATAGCAATCAACACAATGAAACATGGAAAATAAAGAAGCACAAAAACCATAAAGGCGTAAGCAGAAAGAGGCGTATAATTTTTTACCAAAACACTTTTTAGACCTATTGTGCCCTCATCTTCTTCCACGCTAATTGTGGCAATCCCAAAAGTAGAAAAAATATTATTTGCGGCATTAACAAACGCATCACCAAAAGAAAAAACTATTTGCCGAATATCTTCACCTATTGATGGAGTTTCTTCTTTTTCTTCATCCGCACCGGGAACATATACTTCTCCCATAGTGGAAACCACGATTTCCTTGGCGATCACGCCGGTCAATAAAGATGATGCCGCTTCCCATGTACCAAAACCCAGAGGTTCGAAAACCGGCGCGATGACCTGACCCGCGCGGCCCAGATAAGAATCCTTTTTTGATTCCACACCCCAAGGAAGATTCAGCGCGAACCAGACAAATACCGAAATAGCCAAAATCCAGGTTCCCGCTTTGATTAGATAATGCTTCCCTTTTTCCCATGTATGAATTATCAAATTTTTAGCCGTGGGCATGCGGTAAGGAGGTAGTTCCATGATAAAAACAGGCGCTTCTCCTCTAAAAAGAGTATTTTTAAATAAAAGACCCATCAATACAGCCAAAACAATACCTAAAATATAGAGTGACCACAGAACTGTCCCCGCGTAAGCGGAAAAGAAAGCGGCGCTAAAAAGCACGTAAACCGGTAGCCGCGCGCCGCAGGACATTAACGGAATCAAAAGAGCGGTCAGTATCTTATCACGCTGGTTTTCCAGCATTCTTGTCGCGTAAACTGCCGGGACATTACAGCCAAAGCCCATCAAAAGAGGTATAAAAGACTTTCCGTGCAGGCCGATCGCGTGCATCATGCGGTCCATAACAAAGGCCGCTCGCGCCATGTATCCCGATCCTTCCAGAAAAGTAATGAAAAACATTATCGCGAAAATCGGCGGCAAAAAAACAAAGACGGCACCCACACCGGCGATAACACCTTTTGTAATTAGAGATATAATCCAATCAGGAGCGCTGATAGCTATAAGAAGTTCGTTAGTCCAGCGTGTAAGTGGACCCGATACGACGCCATCCAGCCAGTCAGAAAATGGACCGGAGATATCGAACGTCAATTTAAACATAAACCACATGGCTATAAGAAAAATCGGAATACCCAAAAAACGGTTTAAAACAACAGCATCGATTTTTTGTGTCATTTCTCTTTTTCTCTTTGCCGGTTTTTTAAGAACCTCGCGAGTCAATCCGGCCGCTAAAGAATAACGAGCGTCCGCCATCAGTGTTTCAAGATCGTCGCTATGCGCTTCTTTTAGATGGCGGGTTGCTTTTGCCAAAAAAGGAGCATCCGTGGATATACCAAATTCGCCGGCAACAAGCTGATCTCCTTCGAGTAATTTTAAGGCTAACCACCGAGGGAATTCGATATTATTTTTATTCTTGATTTCATCAAGAATAACCGCAACGGCTTTTTCAATATCTTCTCCATAAAAAATACTACCGTAGGGATGATCGACCCCACCAGCGGCAAATTCCACTGCCTTTTCCATAAGCCTCTCTACACCCTCCGCCTTTGTTGCCACAGTCGGAATGACAGCGCATCCCAGTGTCGAGGACATCTTCTCAATATCGATGAAAAAACCTTTTTGCGCTGTTTCGTCAGACATATTGAGCGCTATTACCAGTGGTATGCCAAGTTCAAGCAATTGTATGGTGAAATAAAGATTGCGTTCCAGATTAGTCGCGTCCACCACATTGATAATGACATCGGGTTTTTCATGTACAAGATAATTTCTCGTGATAACTTCTTCCTGCGTGTAGGGACTCAGGCTGTATGTTCCTGGCAAATCCACGAGAGTGATGTGTTGACCTCGGAATTCAAACTCTGCAAAATTTTTTTCTACGGTTACTCCCGGCCAATTGCCGACTGAAAGCTTTGCGCCCGCGATTGAATTTATTAACGTCGATTTCCCTGAATTGGGATTACCCGCCACCGCGATAATCATATTATTGCGAGATGATGAATTTGTTTCTTTGTTATTTGCCATGCTTCCTATTCTGCCTCCACTTCAATTGACTTAGCTTCACCCACCCTCAGAGATAATGCGTAACTTTTTATGCTAACCTCAATTGGATCGCCCAGAGGGGCGACTTTTTCTACGCGAACCTCTGTGCCGCCAATTATACCCATATCCATAAGTCTCCTCTTGAGCGCGCCTGTAACATTTACTTTCAATATTTTTCCTGACTGTCCGGGTTTTAAGTCTGCCAATGTCATTTTTGAATTCTCCTCACGTAAATTTTCATTGCCGCTCCGCGACCAAGCGCGATGCGGCTTTCATCAACCCGAAAAACTAAAGGCCCTTGACCGCCATTATTTATCATTTCTATCTGTTTTCCGGGACGAAGCCCCATACTTTGGAGATAATTCGTGTATTGCCAGCCATGCCTGCCGCGGCCCCGTCTAAATAGCCCTCGAGGCATACCTTCGATAAAAAAGCGATTTTTATCATCGAAGCAACCAACAATTTCCGCAATATCTCCTTCGTTAAGCAAAGCCAATGGTAACATTTTCAATCTCCCTATCAATTCGTATTATAGAAAATGATAATCATTCTCAATATTATTTCAAAAAAAATTAATTTTAAATTTACGCTAAAAGACAAAATACGTTGTCAGTACAAATTTATTTGTCCTTTTTTTTCTGCAATTTTCACAAAGACCATAAAGATACATAGCATGATCCGTCAGTTCAAAGCCAAATTTTTCCGCCACGCGTTTTTGCATTTCCTCAATCACGTCATCCACGACTTCCACAGTTTTTCCACATCCCCTACATATAAGATGATCGTGATGCGGCTGATTATAGTTGTATTCATAGCGTTTAACGCAGTCACCAAAATCCACTTCTCTCGCCAAGCCTGCTTCGGCAAGCAACTTTAACATACGGTAAACCGTGGCCTGCCCAATGGACGGATCAAGTTTTTTAACGATATCATAGAGCTCTTCAGCGCTGATATGTTCCTTGCTTTTGAGAAAAACATCCAGGATCAGCTCGCGCTGCGGCGTATCCCGAAAGTTGTGCCGGCTCAGATATTTGCCAAATATTTCTTTTTCTTCCCGCATGGTCCTAATCCATTATTGATTATCATTATCAATTAAGACTACAAATACATCCACCCCACAGCGTCTGTCAAGAAAAATATTCTATTTTTTTTTGGTAATAACGAACAAAAAAAATAAAGAGCAAGGATCAAGAAGGCATAGATCCTCAAAACAGTTCGCGGCCGTTGCGTAATCATTTTTCTTGACATACATTGCAATAAATACTATTGTGCACAATATAAAATGAAGCAAAGAAATAATATCACCATGTAATAAGGAGACAAATATGAATCAAAACAAAATTGGAAAACAGAATAGCGGGCACGAAGACATCGTCAAATCATTCCGTCTGATGTGGGATGGATTCCCCCATCCGGTGCTTCTTTTGCAAAAAAACAGGATAATTGTCGATTCCAATCAAGCCGGGCGCGCTTTGGGTGTGCCGTCGGGTGTGAGATGCCGCGACATTTCCCCATATCCTGAAAAATGTAAAAATAACTGCCTTGCCGACAAAGCTCTAGCTACCGGAAAGCCCGAAAGGACTATCAGCCGCCTGGGAAAAAAGCTTACAGCCACTTACTGGATTCCGCTACACCCCGACTATAGTGATCTGTATCTGCACTTTGTCGTGGATCTGCCCGATGCACTGATCTCTAATGAACAAAAAGCTTGATCGCTCAAAAAATGACAGGGGGGAAACATGCAAGAAGATGAATTTCTGAAACTTGATAATCAGTTGTGCTTTGTGCTTTATGCCTCATCCCGGGTACTGACAAAGCTCTATGGTCCCTTTTTGGCCAAACTCAATCTTACGTATCCTCAATACCTAGTTATGCTGGTGCTGTGGGAGCATGAGACATTAAGTGTCAGCGATATCGGCAGGCTCCTGTATCTGGATTCCGGCACACTGACACCGCTACTCAAAAGACTTGAGGCATCCGGCCTGCTCACGCGAACACGGCTTTCGACAGATGAACGCAAAGTTATGGTAGCGCTCACGCCTCAGGGCGGTGCAATGAAAAAGCAAGCGGTTAGCGTCCCTATGGAGCTTTTCTGCCGGAGCGGATTGACGGTTGAAGAATTTCAAGCAATTAAGCAAAACGTCACCACGCTTTTAGAGCGGATGAACGCTGATGTCAATTCTAAGGATCAGTGCGCGGATACAGCCGGCCCCTATACCGGTTGATTGGAACGGGCAGTTTTTACGGGGATTCAATTTGGAGATCAGTAAATGAACACAATAATATTTAATTTTAAGATTAAAACATAAAAAAAGAAGGAGATAACAAATGACAATAAAAACTCTTTACACAGCGAATGCCATAGCGACAGGCGGCCGTAACGGTCACACAAAATCGGATGACGGGCTAATCAATGTGACTTTATCTATTCCCAAAGCGATGGGCGGCCCCGGGAAAGAAGGCGCGACAACTCCGGAACATTTGTTTGCGGCGGGATACGCCGCTTGTTTCGGAAGCGCCTGCGAGTTTATGTCTCGTGTTCTTAAGCTTATTCCTAAATCCATCGAAGTAAAGTGCGCGGTGGGCATTAGGGCAAATGATGAAGGCGGCTTCGGCCTAACCGTGCAGCTGGACGTCAGAGTTGAAGGCCTGCCTCAGGAAGACGCCGAGAAGGTGGTTGCGGCAGGGCACAAAGCATGTCCTTATTCAAACGCCATCAAAGGGAATGTGGATGTTACGATTAAAGTCGTGGCTCTCTAACAAATATTACGCCAGAGAATAAATTATTTTAGAAAAATCTATCTTCCCGGAAAAGCAATGCTTGCGGTTTGTCACGAAAAAAATACTTGCTCAAAAAGTTGAGCAAGTATTTTTCATTTATTTAACTATGCATGTTATCATTGATAATAATTATCTCTGATTATTTCTATACAAAACGCTGAAAAAGTTTATCGCGAATTATTTTTAACTACGTATCTTTTGTGCCCGCGTTTTATAACTAACAAACCCGGCGCTTGGCAATTACACTCTAACGGGCAATAAGCAGCAGCAAACCGAAGCCCAGGACCAGCACCGCCCCACCAATGGTGAGCCCATGTGATATGAACAGATAGCGCGTTCCCATGGCTTGCTCGGCGCGCAATGCTGATTTTCCGGCAGCCAGAAACAACATGCCGATCAAGGTTATCGTGACGATCATCCCCAAGGCCATGGATAATACGGCGATAATGCCCGCGGGGATCATTCCGAGATTGATCGCAAAAAGCATTACAAGAATCACACCCGGGCACGGGATCAATCCGACCGATACGGCAAGCGCGAGCAGGCCTTTTTCTTTTTGCGCCCTTGAGGACATCTCTGGTGTGTCGCCTTTTTTGATCGCTCCGAAAACGCCCCTGACCAAAAGAACCACGCCAACCAAGCAAATGAGCGTTGCACTGAAAAACTGCAGATATCCTTCAGCGGCGGCCGTGCTTTGCAGCGTAACAGTTCCGAAAATAATTATTAAAGTGGAAATCAAGATTACCGCGCTTAACGTATGGGCCGCCACAATGGCAAGGGCAGCCTTTACCGCATCGATAAATCGCGATTTCCCGGCAATCATATACGCTCCGATAAATACCTTGCCATGCCCCGGCCCTGCGGCGTGGATCATGCCATACAAAAAAGAAAAGAAGGCTAGAATCAAAACCGTCACCGGCAGCGCCGAATCTTCATCGCCGGCCAGAAACTTTTCGACATCTCGACGCACCTCGTTCTGCATTCTCGCAAGATGACCGGAAATGAAGCGTATCGGCGCGAAATTCATCAGCCTGAAACAATCTTCGTCCTGTTTTTCGCTCAAGGCATTGTTTCGCGCTTCGTCTGTACTGGTTCGCGCGGACTCGGAAGACATAAAGGGGTTTTGTCCATAAACATGCGCCGGGCAGACAAGCAGGCAGGCAAGCATTAAGCAATAATAAATTTTTATCATGGCCGTTTCTTTAATAGTATTTTTATCTCCTCAAATGACCGGTTGCTGACCCAGCCATTTTTAGTCTTGACGATTTTCGCCACGACAGGTATGTCCTGTGGCGCTGAAACGGAAAAAGGCTTATCGGCATTGAACTGAAAATCGCAATAGTTAGTTTTGTCGAAAAACCCGATAAAAATATCCCCTTCCATCTTCTCAAACGAACATTCATAAGGAATAAAGAAAACATATTTCACTGTTTTGCCGGATATTACAGCTGAAAAATCTGATACCGTTTCGGGATCGTGACGCCGATTTCCGACAAAAATATATGTAAAATAATTATATTTTTTCAGGTTGGAAAAAGCTTTCTTTTCAATCTGAGCAATTTCGGCGGAATCGAAGCTGCCGTTTTTATCGCGGTCATAATCGGCAATTAAACTACTGCCGAACATGACATCGAATTTCCACTCCACCGTAATCCCCACAAGGCCTTCAACGCTGAATTGCGCGTCCATGCGAGTGTCGATAAAAACATGGGGGTGCGCGCAGACAACCTGCTTCGCCATAAGCAAGCCAACAACAATTAAACTTGCCATTCTGGTTATCGTTACAATCTTCATCCACATTTGACGATTTGTTTGCGTAATTTGCTCCCTGCCCGTCCAATTTCAAAAAAGCCTGACAAACAACAACACGGCCGCATACCTACCACATTCAAGCGGTAGACACAAATTTTCCCGGTCAACAAAGGCGAAGCGCGCAATGAGTTTTATTGTTTGATGCGGCTGCTATCTAGCGAGGATTATTTTCTTTATATTTACAGTGTTGATCTGTACGTGGATTCGGTCTGGAACATATGCCTTTGCGCAAATGATTGATAAGAGCTTTTTGGGTTAGACGTTAAACATTACTTTTTTAAAATTGCTTTCTAGTTTTATATTTCTTCGGTTAGGTTTGCTTACACAAATACTTCTCTAGCCGATCCAAACCTTCTTTGACGTTTTCCAGGGAATTGGCATAAGAAAAGCGCAGGAAGCCTTCGCCGCCGCTGCCGAAATCGATGCCGGGAGTGACGCCCACTTTGGCCTCTTCAGTAATCCGGAAAGCTTCTTTGTAGGAATCCTTGCAAAACTTTCGCGCGTCGGCAAAAACATAAAACGCGCCGGTGGGCTCCACATGAATAACAAATCCCATTTCCTGCAGGCGTTTCAGCATATATTGACGTCGTTCGTTATAAATTCTCACCATTTCTACCACGTCTTTTTGCGCTTTGATGAGCGCGGCAATCCCCGCCCACTGGACAAAGCCGGCGGCGGAAATCATAAAATTCTGATGAATCCTCTGCATGACTTTGGAAAACTCCTTCGGAAAGATGCAGTAGCCCAGCCGCCAGCCGGTCATCGCGTATAATTTGGAAAAGCCGTTAATCACAAAAGCGCGGTCGGTAAATTCCAAAATGGAATGCGCTCGGTCTTTGTAAACCAGGCCGTGATAAATCTCGTCGGAAACAATGTATTGTTTTTTAAATTGCGCGATGTTTTGCAGCTGCTCCTTACTCATGACAATGCCCGTGGGATTTGAGGGCGAATTGATAAAAATTGCCTTCGTGCGCGGTGTAATTTTCTTTTTAATATCCGCCGGGCGATACACAAATCCTTCCTCCGGGCGGGTTTTTATTTCTTTGAGCCTTCCGCCCGCCGCCAGGATAAAGTTCTGATAACAGGGATAGCGGGGATTAGAGACAATTGCCTCATCGCCTTTATCCAGAATCGCTAGCATCGCGAACAAAAGCGCCGGTGAAGTGCCAGTGGAAACCAAAATCTGCTCCGGCGCTATTTTTACGCGATATTCCTGAAAATAAAAATCACAGATCGCCTGCCGCAGTTCCAAAAGCCCCAACGCGTGCGTGTAGCGGGTCTTGTTATTTTGCAGCGCGTCAATGGCCGCCTCAGTGATAACTTTGGGCGTGGGAAAATCCGGCTCGCCCACCTCCAGATGAATGACGTTTTCGCCCCGGCGTTCAAGCTCCTCGGCCTTGGCCATTACATCCATCACGATAAAAGAAGTAAATTTATCCGCGCGTTTGGAAATCATGATAATCCTTCGCCCTTGGGCCGCGATTTCAATATATCTAATGTTATTGGCCTAAATTTTCAACCATTAATCTTTAAATAAAGGCACAAATATGCTAGCTTTAAGCCACAAAATATATTCATATCTTGTTTCTTAATCAGGCGAAAATACTCGCCTAAATTTGCTCATAATAAAGGAGGTAAAAAATGGCTCGCTACATATCACTGGTCATTTCCCTTGCGGCGCTGAGTTTTCTTTGCTTGAGCGCGACCGCGCAAACACAAAAAACCATGAGTGTGCAGGTAAAACAAACGCAGCTGAGAGCTACGCCCTCGCATCTTGGAAAGATTGTGGCCAAAGCTCCCTACGGCGCGCGCGTCACCATTATCGAGCAGCGTGGCGACTGGAAAAGGGCGGCTTACGGAAGTTACCGCGGCTGGGTGCATACTTCGGCTCTCACCACCAAAAGAATCGTTTTAACGGCCGGGCGAACTTCTCAAACCGGCACCGTCGGGCAGGATGAAATAGCGTTAGCGGGAAAAGGATTTAATAAGGATGTGGAAAACCGCTACCGCGCGAACAACAAAAATCTTGATTACACCTGGATTAATCGCATGGAAACCTTCAACGTAACCTCGGAGCAGATAGAAACTTTTGTCAGCGAAGGAAGGCTTTCGCTAGGCAACGAGGGAGGCCAAATATGAAAAACATTACTTTTCAATTAACAGCGTTAATTTCCCTTTTGCTTTTCTGCGGCTGCGCGGCGGTAGAAACAGCAACATCCGTGGCAACTGACGTAGCTGTTCAAAGGGGCACAATTACCAAAGAGCAGGCCACCTCCATCCGCACCGGCACAACAGCTGTGGCCAGAAGCCTGGAAAATTTTACGCCAGAGCAGGAATATTATATCGGCCGTTCCGTCGGCGCGGTAGTTCTGACCAAATACAAAGCGCTCAATGATGCAAAAATAAATTCGTACGTGAACCTGTTGGGCCAGACGCTGGCGCTGGCCTCGGGAACACCGGAGTTATTTGCCGGCTATCATTTTCTGGTGCTGGATTCCGACGACATCAACGCCTTTGCCACCCCCGGCGGACACATTTTTATCACCCGCGGCCTCATCCGCTGCTGCCGGACAGAAGACGAACTGGCCGCCGTGCTGGCGCATGAAATCGGCCATATCCAGATGCGCCACGGCATCAATGCTATCCAAAAAGCGCGCATGGCCGAGGCATTAACTGTTTTGGCCAGAGAAGGAGTAAAAACATACGGCGACGAGGAATTAATTAAATTGTCGAACAGCTTCGGCGATGTGATTTCCGATATCACCACCACGATGATCAACAACGGTTACTCACGTACTTATGAGTATCAGGCCGACGCGGCGGCAGTCACCATTTTAAGACGCGCCGGTTATCAACCGGGCGCGTTGGTAAATATGCTGCAGGTAATGAGCAGGCAGATAAAACCCGGAGGATCTGATTTTGCCAAAACCCATCCGTCGCCTCAGGCGCGGATTGCCGAACTTGGCATAAGCGCGCAGACAGCGCAGATACCGAACATTCGCAAAGATAGATTTATAAAGGCCGCTGGTCATTTGTTGTAAGATTATTAAGCGCCGGAATCAGATGATGGTTTTTAAAAAAATAAAGGAAAATAAATTATTCCAGGGAATGGCGGCGGGGCTGATCGGCGCCGCCGTCGCACTGGCCTTTTTTCTGCCCGGCTGGCTGGATAGATGGGAAGCCAAAACGTGGGATTTGCGCGTAAGCACCCTGGCCAAACCATCAGATGCCACCGATAAAATCCGTGTTGTCTTGCTCGATCAAAGTTCGCTGGACTGGGGCAAAGAAGAAAACGCCTTATCCTGGCCCTGGCCGCGCGAAGTCTATGGCGCAGTGATTGATTTTTGTAAACGCGCCGGCGCACGCTCTATTGCCTTTGACATACTTTACACGGAACATTCCAAAGACGGCGTGTCAGATGATCAGATAATGGTCGATGCCATGCGTACGATGCCTGTTGTCGGCACGGTTTTTTTAAGCAGAAATACCGGCAGCGAAACAAGCTGGCCGGATTTCGCGCCAGCGCCTGCCTTTCAGATAAACGGTATGGAAGAATGGATAACGAAAACCGGTTATAAAAGTTACGAGTATGTCACTTTTCCCATTCCCGAAATAGCGGAGGCAGCACATATTTTGGCCAACGTACAAATGCGTCCTGATAACGATAATGTGTATCGCCGCGTGACGCTTCTGGAAGTTTTTGACGGCAAAGCTATGCCCACGCTGGGACTGGCCAATTATCTTGCCGCCCATCCGGAAACAAAAATGTCCATTGCACCGGGTAAATTAATTATCGGCGATAAAACAATCCCAATCGATGATAAGGGGCAGGCAATTCTCAATTTCCGCGGCCCGTCGAGAACACATCAAGCCTACTCAGCCTCTGCCGTAATCCAAAGCGCGCTTTTGCTGGCCGAAGGGGAAAATCCCGTGATCAATACGGAGGAATTTAAAGACGCTTATGTCTTCTTCGGTTTTTCCGCACCCGGGCTTTATGATTTGCGTCCGACCCCTGTTTCCGGCGTCTATCCGGGCGTGGAAGTTTTTGCCACCATGCTCGATAATTTACTGACCGGCGACTTCATCATGCCCACGCCGCTGGCTTTTACCATTGCGCTTACTTTGCTGATAGCCTTGCTCGCGGGAATGTTTTCCTCATGGGCGACGGGCACTACCAGAAGCGTCCTGGTTTATGTAGTTTTTATGGCGTTACCGGTGATAATTTGTTTTGCCGCCTACATTTTGGGCTTTTGGCTGCCGCTTGTGGTTCAGGAAACAGCTGTAGCGGTAACGTTGGTGAGCGCGGGGCTTATTTACTATACAACTGAAGGAAAACAAAAAACTTATATCAAAAACGCTTTCAAACAATACTTAAGCCCGGACGTTATCGAACAGCTTATCGCGCACCCGGAGCGATTAAAACTCGGCGGTGAAAGAAAGCCGCTTTCTGTTTTTTTCTCGGATCTGGAAGGATTCACTGGTATTTCCGAAGGCCTCGATCCCGAAGCGCTCACCAATCTGCTCAACACATATCTTTCCGCCATGACAGACATCATTCATGAAGAAGGCGGCACAGTGGATAAATACGAAGGCGACGCGATTATCGCTTTCTGGAACGCGCCTTTGGAGCAACCCGATCACGCAGTGCGCTGTGTGCGCGCCGCGCTCAATTGCCAGGCCAAGCTCGCTCAAATGAGGCCGGAATTTTATAAGAGCCTCAACAAAAATCTAAATATGCGCATCGGCATCAACACCGGCCAGGCGGTAGTCGGCAACATGGGATCAAAATCACGTTTTGATTACACAATGATTGGCGACGCGGTAAATCTGGCGGCGCGCCTCGAAGGAATCAACAAACAATTCGGCACTTACACTTTAATATCGCAGGCCACCAAAGAGCAAATCGCCGATGCGTTCCCCACACGGGAAATTTCGCGTGTCGAGGTAGTGGGCAGAAAAGAGCCTGTTGTGGTTTATGAACCGCTGCTGCCGGAAGAAATCACCACAGAAAAACAAAAACTTTTCAAAAAATTCGCCACAGCGTTAAAATTATTTTATGAGGGAAATTTTAAACAGGCAGAATCACTTTTTTCGGAAATTGCTGAACAAGACGCCGCGGCAAAAGCCTATGTTCAGAAATGCGCGGAGCTTATTGCCCAACCGCCTACAAATTGGCATGGCGTCTGGGTAGCGACGCAGAAATAGGGTAAAGTAGCCGCTTTATACAAACTATATAAACATTGTTAGGGCTAGTGGGACACCGAACATTAGGACAGAGCGTTGATTGTATATTTAGATCAAAATAAATGGATAGAATTGGCTAAAATCTACCACGGAAAATTATCCCCTCCAGGGGATGTCGCTTTTCTAAAAGAAATTAAAGCTTCAATCGAATGTGGCTATAAATACCCTTTGTCCGCCATTCATTACATGGAGTTTTCCCGAATTTCGAATGTAGAAAGACGGAAAAGGCTAGGCGAAGTAATGTGGAAATATTCAAAAGGGATAACCTTAGCGTCAACCAAAGCCATAACTATCAAGGAAATTGAGACTTCACTCAAACAGTTTTTCCCAAATATCAAACCGAGACCGTTTAGTTTAATCTGTAGCGGCATAGAACATACCTTTGGAGAAAGCTTGGGCAAAACTCTCCCAGACTGGCTTAACAGTTTTATTGATGAAGCAATGTTGAAGGGTCATGACGTGTTCAATATAGAACCAATATCCCATTTTTCGACAAAATATAGAGAAAATTTTCGTTATCACTTAGAGTCTTTACATCAAACAAAAGCGAAACTTGATAAAAGCAAATGGGAAAACTGGCTATATGCTATGGCTATTACGGATATCCGCAATCCTCTTGCTATTGTTATGAAAGACAATGACTTAGATAAAGATGTTTTTGAAAATTTCAGCGTTGACCAATTGAACAAATTTGTTGATGCAATGCCCAGTCGGAGCCTTGATTTACATCTGCACCGGCAAGTCTTAAAAAATCCAAATTACAAGCCGAAAATTAGTGACCTTGAAGACTGGTCAGGGTTAGGTGTTGCGGCATGTTACTGTGACATTGTTGTCTGTGAGAAACACTTTGCATCGATGCTAAAAAGAGACGAGTTCAAAACACACGCACGAGTAGTGACTAATCTTTATGAGATATTCGAAAATGTAGCTTAGCCCTAGGATGTAAATAAATTATGTATCCAAAAGATAACGATATTAAGGGCAAGTGGAGTAAATACCAAATAATTTCTGTTGTCCTCTCTACGCTAATTATTTGGCCTCTTTTTTTCTTAAAACTTGGATTTCCATCATGCCATAACATGATTCCTTTTATCTCAGTTTTGGGACTTTACTTGGATATCCTTGGTGTTATCATTGCATCAATTGAGGCTCCCTATTTTGGGCTATTTGCAGATGGTGGAAATGTTGAAATAAAAAGGGCAAGGATTAAAGAAAAGTATTTAAAAATTGGCCTTACGCTCATAGGTATAGGTTTCTTATTTCAAGGAATTGAAACAATAATATCCCAAATTTATATAGAAAGCCCAATTAGCCACTTCAAGGAATGTCTTTCAACAGCCGCTGTCCGGCATGTTGAAGTCACGGAGGTCAACAAAATTATGAACGAAACTCAAACAGTATTTTTGGTTTTTTTTGCTATTATTTGGGGCGTTACTGCAAATGTTCAAGGTCGTTGGAAAGCGTTTCACTGGGCGTTTATTTGTCGTAATGTGCATGCTCGTCGCCGTATACTGCCATCCATGATTTACCTTAACCTGCTGCCAATTATGTATGCAACGTTTGCGCTTTGGTGCTTATCTGAGTCGAATATTACAATTAAAGACGCATGGTCGTTAAGTCGCACATTGCATGTTATGTTCTTCGGCATTCTCCCAGCTTTTGCAGGGTTTGCACCCTATCGCTTGTGGTTAAGCATCATTGAAAAGAGACCTAGATATTACTATAGCAAATATAACGGCAAATATATTACCGAACAGAATGGAGCAAAAGATACACCGTTACATATAACTCCTGAAGCTAGCACAGGTAACTTCTGGGCAGGTGTTGGATATTTAGCTTTTGGTATGTTCTTGTTGTTAATTAATTGCTTCATGAAATTTTGCTAATAGAGTATGATCTAAAAAATTCAAAGCGCCAACGTATCATTGCATCAGTGCGCTTCCTTACTCTGTGAATTCTGTTCTAATATCTTTAAGTCGGTAATCCTTAATTTTGAAAACCGCTAATGACTTAGTAGCAATAGATGAAAAAACAATCAATCCAGTAAAATTTTCTCATTAATCAGGTTTAGCCGTGACCCAAAGGAATGTTTCACCGCCGATGGCGCGGTAATCGGCGGATAATATTCAAAATCCCGTATTTATCGATTGTTAATAAATTTCCGCCACAAAATTATAAATTTATTGCCTAGCCGCCCACAAACTGGCAGGGTGTCTGGGTAGTTACGCAGAAATAATAATTTAACCGATTTATACAATCTGTATAAATCGGAATCGAAAACACATAACTATATGCTTAATAGCTTGAATTTATT
The DNA here is from genome assembly GCA_016928765.1 of Syntrophaceae bacterium. GTDB lineage: Bacteria > Desulfobacterota > Syntrophia > Syntrophales > Smithellaceae > UBA4810. The sequence goes on along the minus strand of JAFGKC010000217.1, from coordinate 6,075 downwards.
TAGCAATAGTTATAATCAGTAAATTACCGAAAATAATTTATGAAGACTTTATAAACATTGTTAACCTCTTTAAAGGAATTTTTATGCCATTGGCAGATAAATCTATAATCAGTCATCGATTGGGTTTTCATAATTCAATTTCAAAAAGTGAAATTAAAACAATTATCTTAAACAAAGACGTAAAGACGTTACAAACAAGCAGTCCGGTGAATGAAAAAAGCTGGAAGTTAATCAATGAAAATCTTTTATCTGTACGTCCTGATATCGAAATTCGCATATTCGGGCATTATTCAGAGAAATGTGATTTGTCCGTTCTTAAGAACATACCTAACGTCAAAAAGTTATCTGTCGATTGTTTGATGAATGCTTCCAATGTCGATACTTTAGATCAATTAAATAATTTAGAAAAGCTATCTGTTGGGATATATTCACTGGAAAATTTTTCGTTTTTATATTCACTCCCTAATACCCTAACGTCGCTATTTCTTGGGACAACTAAATCTAAAAAACCAAGCCTTAACAATCTCAGGCGATTTACGAATTTGAAAGAACTATATATAGAAGGACAGCAAAAAGATATTGAAGCAGTTGGCGCGCTAAAATCATTAGAAAAACTAACATTAAGATCAGTTTCACCAAAAGATATTTCATTTATAGCTGAGTTAAAAAAGTTATGGTCTCTTGACATAAAACTTGGTGGAATTAAAGACTTTAATCCTATTAAAGGATTGGCGAACCTGAAGTATTTAGAACTCTGGCAGGTTAGGGATCTCTCAAATATTTCTTTTATTTCAACTTTATCAGGACTTCAATGCTTATTTATGCAATCGCTTCGAAATGTTAAAAGTCTACCTGATTTATCAGGATTGACTCAATTACGGCGTGTTTATCTTGAAAACATGAAAGGGCTCCATGACATTTCCGGGGTTCTTCGGGCTCCCGCTCTTGAAGAGTATATCCATGTTTGTGCAGAAAATATGTCACCTGAACAATATGAAAAAGTGCTCGAAATTAAAACATTAAAAAGTGCTCTATTTTTATTTGGTAGTGATAAAAAAAATATTAAAATGGAAAAAATGATGAACCTGAAAGGTATCAATGAGTATCGTCCTCAGCCTTTCCATTTTATATAAAGATTTATGGTTAACAATTGTATCAGGGGATTACATTCGGCTACGCTTTATTCGTGTCCCTTAAGATGAGTGTAAACCAACAAATTTCTCTATTTAACTAATCCGGCCTTACCGTCACCCAGAGAAATGTCTCGCCGCCGATGGCGCGATAATCGGCGGATAAGATTTTAAAGCCCGCATTGATTAAATCTTTATACAGATCTTTCGGAGTTTTGTGGCTGTAGTATAGCTTTTCTCCCAGAAATTCCTTATATCCGTCAAACTCATCACTGCCCGTGTATTCTTTTGTCGCGTAGGTGAAAAGCAGACAGCCTTTAGGATTTAGCCAGCGATGCATTTTTTCAAATAAACTCTGGTGATCGGCCCTCGGCACGTGAAACAGACTGTAAACGGCTGTTATCGCGTCAAAACTCTGGGGCGCAAAATCGACCTCGCGCATATCCTTGCAAACGGTTTTCATCTCGGGAACATATTTCGCCGCCATCGTGAGCATCTTTTCAGAAAAATCCACGCCGGTTACCTGCCAGCCATTATCCGCAAAAAAACGCGCGAAAGGCTCACCCGCCCCGCAGCCCAGATCAAGCAGCTTTCCTTTTTTAATGGAAAGCGCCTCATAAAAATGACCCAGCACCTCGGTCATGTCAAAAAGCCCTCGGTTTTGTTCATAAGTCGCGGCAAAGCCGTTATAAACTTCACGAAGGGTTTTGGGCATTTTTCATCCTTAAGGCGAATTTGTCCGCTCCCTATCATTATTTTAGCGCCGCCTCAATATATAAATATTGCATCGTTTGTAAGTTTAAGATAAATTTAACACCGGCAGCACGTTTATGAATAAAAATACTTTTAATCTTACCCGCAGAGAATTATTACGAAATGCCGCTTTGTCCGCCGCGCTTTTGTCTTTACCTAATCTGACCGGTTTTACTTCCATTCCCCAATACCAGCCAACCGGCGCGCCGGCGGGAAAAACGCTGTATCTGACCAACGCGGAAGTTATAGATGTTGTCCGGGGTCTCATTTTCAGTAACCAGACCATCGCTGTGCGCGACGGGATCATTCGCTCTGTTTCCTCATGGTCGCCTGAAGCGCGCGAAGGCGATATGGTGCTGGATCTGAAAAATCAGTATGTTCTGCCCGGCCTGATTGACGCGCATTGCCACATTACCATGCCCGGCGCTTCTGAACTTAGCGCCAGACTTCTTTTGGATGTTTTAACCCAACTCAAGAGAAATTTTGTCCAGCAGATGAGGCAAGGCGTAACCACCATCCGCGATATGGGCGCTATGCCGAAAATTCTGCACGCGAATATCGGCCAAACGAAGAAAGGCGAGCTTATCGGGCCGCGTGTGGTTTACTGCAATTCTTTTACCAATATTCAAGGCGGCCACCCGGATCTCGATCCCGGTGAAATAAGCATCCTGGCCGGTTTGGTTATGTCTTTTACCGGCCATTCCAATATGTGGTTTAAAGATACGGAAGAGCTAAAAGAAAAAATGCGCCAAAACTCCGCGGGCGGGGCATCATTTGTTAAACTTACAATGGATAAAATATCGGTTTTGTGCGGCAAAGGCAAAATTCCCGCCTACAGCGATGAACATTTAAAAACAATTTTCAATTTCGCGCAAAAAAACAATCTAGCCACGGCAGGGCATATTCATACTAAATTCGGTTTTGACCGCGCTTTGCGGTTCGGCCTTGATTCTATTGAACATTCCATAAACGAATTATTATCGCCGGAAGAAATAGAAACAATGGCCAAAAAAAATATTGCCACTGTTCCAACGGTGAGCGTTATACAAATGATGGCGGCGCCGGAGGCCTACGATGAACTGCCCAAAAAATACCGCACCGATTTTATCGAGCAGGAAATAGCCGAGCGGCGAAAATATATAAATTCCAATCTCGCGGAATTTACGGAACTGTCAATTCACAAAGCTAATCTCGCGCATCTGGCAAACTACAAAAAATACGGCTGTGAAAATCTATATAAAAACAAAAAATATATGGCCAATCCCGAATTTTATTTCAACATCATGCTGACCGGCCCCAAAAATTTGCTGGCGATGAAAGAAGCGGGAATTGTCATCGGATGCGGCACGGACGCGGGCGTGCCTTTAACTTATCATGGAACATTATGGCGGGAAATGGAGATACTCACGCGCATCGGTTTTTCCAACGCCGAAGTGCTGCGCTCGGCCACGTTTAACAACGCCAAAATAATCGGCATGGTGGATAAAATCGGCACGGTTGATACCGGAAAAATCGCCGATATGGTCATCCTCAAAGAAAATCCGCTGAAAAAAATCGAGGCCTGCCGTCGGCCTTCTGTAGTTATCAAAGATGGAAAACTCTACGATGTCGGCAAAATTGCGTTTGGCACATAAAATAATTTTAGTTAATATAACAGTTGGAGATTAAAGATGAAAAATTACCACTCTTATGACGAAGCATACAACCGTTCCATAAACGACCCGGATGGATTCTGGGCGCAAGCCACCGAAGCTGTCAGTTGGGTAAAAAAATGGGGCAGTGTTGTTTCCAGCCCCAAACCACAATTCTACCGGTGGTTTGAAGGCGCAAAGATGAATACCTGCTACAACGCCATTGACCGCCATGTTGAGAGCGGCAGGAAAGATCAGCTGGCGATAATATATGACAGCCCCGTCACCGGCATAGTGAAAAAAATAACTTACGGCGAACTGCTTGATAACGTCTCGCTCGTGGCCGGCATGCTGGCCAAAGCCGGCGTTAAAAAAGGCGAGCGCGTAATAATTTACATGCCGATGATTCCGGAAACGCTCTATGCGATGCTTGCCTGCGCGCGCATCGGCGCTGTGCATTCGGTTGTGTTTGGCGGATTCGCGCCAAATGAGCTGGCAATAAGAATAGATGATGCCAAGCCCAAAGTCATTCTTTCGGCGACGTGCGGCATAGAACCAAAAGGCGCAATTCCCTACAAGCCGCTTTTAGACAAAGCCATCGAGCTATCCAAACATAAACCGGAAAAATGTTTTATCTTTCAGCGCCCGCAAGTTAAGGCTGAACTGACTCCCGACAGAGACTTCGATTGGGAAGAAGCCCTAAAAGACGCAAAACCCGCGCCCTGCGTTACCGTTGCCGCAACCGATCCTCTTTATATTCTTTATACTTCCGGCACAACGGGAATTCCCAAAGGTGTGGTCAGAGATAACGGCGGTCACGCTGTGGCGCTTCTATGGAGCATGAAAAATATTTACAACATAGAACCGGGCGATGTCTACTGGGCGGCCTCGGATGTCGGCTGGGTTGTCGGACATTCTTATATCGTTTACGCGCCGCTGCTCTACGGCGCCACAACCATTATGTATGAAGGCAAACCTGTCGGCACTCCCGATCCCGGCGCTTTCTGGCGCGTAATCAATGAGCACAAAGTAAAAGTTCTTTTCACCGCGCCTACTGCTTTTCGCGCTATTAAAAAAGAAGATCCTTCCGGCTCTTTCATAAAAAAATACGATATCTCCTGCCTCAAATATCTTTTTCTGGCCGGCGAGAGGCTCGATCCGGATACTTACTACTGGGCGGAAAATTTTCTCAAGATCCCGGTTATCGACCACTGGTGGCAGACGGAAACGGGATGGCCGATTGCCGCCAATTGTATGGGAATTGAACATCTGCCGGTAAAGGCCGGCTCGCCCACCAAGCCCGTGCCGGGTTATAATGTCCAGGTACTCGACGAAAACGGCCAGGAACTCCCCGACGGTTCCGAAGGCACAATCGCCATAAAACTGCCTTTGCCTCCTTGCTGCCTGACCACACTCTGGGAAAAGGATGACGCCTACGTTTCCTCATATCTGGAAACATTCGCCGGATATTATTCAACCGGAGACGGCGGCTTCAAGGATAAAGACGGATACATTTATATCATGGGACGCGTCGACGATATCATCAACGTCGCGGGTCACCGGCTTTCCACCGGCGGCATGGAGGAAGTTGTCGCCAAGCATCAGGATGTCGCCGAATGCGCGGTCATCGGCGTGGATGACCAGCTAAAAGGTCAGGTTCCCGTGGGCTTTGCCGTATTAAAAGCGGGTGTTTCAAAAAATCCAGTGGATATCCAGAAAGAAATCGTGTCCATGATTCGCGAACAGATCGGCGCGCTGGCCTGCCTCAAGGATGTGACTATAGTCGGACGGCTGCCCAAAACGCGCAGTGGCAAAATCCTGCGCGCGACCATGCGCAAAATAGCGGACGGCAAAGAATACAGCGTGCCTTCCACCATTGAAGACCCGGCGGTACTGGGCGAGATTCAGGACGCGCTCAAAAAAGTAGGGTATCCAAAAAAATAGCGCGCGCTTAGAAAGGGTTTCTCTATTATTATGCTCACGAAGAAGAAAGCATCCGCCCAAAAAGAATCCACGCCAAAGAAAAGTAAGAATCTGTTTCAGAAAAGGCAGATGCAGATTATTAATAAGGCGACTCAGCTTTTCATGAAAAAAGGCTACGCGCAGACTTCCATGCGCGATATTTCCCGCGCCACCGGTATTGACATCAGCAATCTGTATTACTTCATCAAAAACAAAGAGGAAATCCTTTTTCTCGTATTTAATATGCTACACCGGCCGGAGCTGGAGCTTTTTGAAAAAAAGGCAATTATGGGCATCGACAATCCCATAGAACAATTAAAAGCGGTCATTCATGGACTCATCAATTCAGGATACAGCTATGATAATGAAATTCTGCTGCTTTATCGGGAATCCAAATCACTGCCGAAACGCCTGCTTAAAGATATTTTAAAAAAAGAAAGTCTTGTCGTCTCTCAGATAGAAGATATTCTAAAAAAAGGCAAAGCGCGCAAGGTGTTTCATATAGACGACACCGTGAACCTACCCCAGTTTAACGGACACTTCAAAAAGTATACAGATGGGTATACAATGAAGAAGAAAGGAGTGTCCGATGAGAAAGC
>JAFGKC010000216.1 GCA_016928765.1 Syntrophaceae bacterium | reverse complement strand
CGCGGGGCGAGGCTTTTCATGGGATGGTATTTTTCCATAAACGTTTCGCCGCTTTTTAATTTGAGAATTCCACCTTCACCGCGTACCGCCTCGCTGATGAGAAAAGATTTGACCTCTGGATGAAATAGGCATGTTGGATGAAACTGGATAAATTCCATATTCATGATTTTCGCGCCCGCGCGGTAAGCCATAGCCACGCCGTCACCCGTGGCGATGTCGGGGTTGGTTGTAATCAGATAAACTTTGCCCGCGCCGCCGGTGGAAAGAATTGTGTATTTGGCGCGGTAAGTGTGTACAGTATCTGCGTCAATATCCAGAACATAAGCGCCGAGGCAATTAATGGTGCGCCCGGTTGCGTCTTTTTGCAGAATCAGGTCGATAGCGATATGGTTCTCGTATATCTGCACGTTTTTAAGTTGGGCTACTTTTTCATGCAGGGCGCGTTCGATTTCACGTCCGGTGAGATCCTTGGCGTGTAACACGCGACGGCGGCTATGTCCGCCTTCACGGCCCAGATCATAAAGGTGCGGAGGTTTTTCCGATTTGGTGAACTCAACGCCCCATTCAATGAGTTCCTGGATGCGCGGCGGCGCTTCTTTTACCACAAATTCCACTACATCCTTATGGCAAAGTCCGGCGCCGCAAATGAGCGTGTCGTTAATATGCTCTTCAAAGCTGTCGGTTTTATCGGTAACGGCGGCGATGCCGCCCTGCGCGTAATTGGTGTTGGATTCGGATTTTTCTTTTTTGGTGACGATGGCAACGCTGCCCAAGGTTGAAGCCTTAATGGCTAGGCTTAAACCCGCGATGCCGCTGCCGATAATCAGAAAATCAGTTTTGAGCTCCATAAAATCTACCGGAAAAAGATCATCCCAAAAGTTTGTTTACAAAACGCTGTTGCTTTTATATAAAGATTTTAACTTTTTAGCAAAGAAAATTATTGTCAGGGAAAATAAGTTGATTGTTCTAGGCATTGAATCATCCTGTGATGAAACAGCGGCGGCGGTGGTAAAAGACGGCAAATTGCTTTCCAACGTGATTACCTCGCAAATCAAGGATCACAGCCCTTACGGCGGCGTAGTGCCTGAAATTGCCTCGAGAAAACATATAGAAGCGGTTGTTCCGGCTGTAAAACAGGCGCTTGCTGATGCCGGTCTACAGATGAAAGATATTGAAGGTATTGCGGTAACCCGCGGCCCGGGGTTGGTCGGTTCCCTTTTAATCGGGTTATCCACTGCCAAAGCACTCGCTTATTCGCTTGGTGTTCCTTTGGTAGGGGTGAATCATCTGGAAGGGCATATCGCGGCAATTTTTCTTGCCGAAAAAACGCCCATGTTTCCTTTTATTGCTTTGGTTGTTTCTGGCGGCCATACCAGCATTTATCTTGTAAAAAGCTATCAGAGTTTTGCATTGCTTGGACAGACGCGTGATGACGCCGCAGGTGAGGCCTTCGACAAAGCAGCTAAACTGCTTAATCTCGGTTATCCGGGCGGAGTGGTGATTGATAAACTGGCTAAAAGCGGCAATCCAAAGGTGTTCGCGTTTCCGCGCGCGATGAAAGATTCGCCCGATTTCAGCTTCAGTGGTCTGAAAACATCACTGCTCGTAATGCTCAAAAAACAAGGCAGGAATTTTAGTGACGAGGAACTGCCGGATGTGGTGGCAAGCTATCAGGAAGCAATTGTCGATGTCCTGATCGAAAAAACACTGCAAGCGGCAAAAGTTCATAAAATCGATCAAGTTGTTGTTTGCGGCGGCGTTGCGGCCAACAGCCGGCTGCGGGAAAAATTTAGTGAGGCCGCAAACGAGCATAGCGTTAGTTTATTTATTCCGCCGATGATTTTATGCACGGACAACGCGGCGATGATCGCGGCCATCGGCGAAGTTTTGTTAAAAAGCGGCCGGCGTGATGGCTTGGATTTGAACGCTGTTTCCCGCTGGTCTCTGAATACGAATCCATAAAGATTCCCTCTCCCTCAAGGGGAAATGGCGAAGACCGACGTATGCAGGTACCAGGGTTAGGGTAGAATTAAGTTCATCTACAACCTTGCGTTCGTGGCGCAATTATAAATTTTGTCATTCCGTGCAAGCGAAGCGCGACGAAGAGCCTGCCCCGTACTTGATACGGGGGAATCCAGTATTTTAGTCATTTCTGGATACCGGCTTTCGCCGGTATGACGGAATAGTGGCACTTTCAAATAAAGTCTCTACAGGCAAAGAAACGTTCTTTAGAGGCACAGTAATGCAATTTTATATACTTATGAATTTTGAGTATTTATGAACACACCTAAAGAAATCATTCATCAATACAACATTAAGCCGCGCAAGAAATTGGGCCAGTCTTTTCTTTTAGACGTCAATACAATTCATAAAATAGCCGCCGCGGGAAGAATTTCATCTGATGATGTTGTTGTGGAAATAGGAGCTGGTGTTGGCGTTTTGACAAAAGACATCGCGCAAAGCGCTAAGCGTGTAATTGCCGTGGAAATTGATCCCCAGCTTGTGACGGCTCTTCAGGAGCAGCTTGCCGAAAATGATAATGTAGAGATTTCCAGCGGAGACATTTTGAAATTTGATTTTGCTTCAATAGCTGATCGGTATAAATCTAAAGTTAAAGTGATCGGCAATGTCCCGTATAACATTTCCAGCCCCGTAATTTTTCATTTATTGTCGTATCGGTCAGTCATCAGCGATTTTACTTTGATGCTGCAAAAAGAAGTCGTAGAGCGGCTGGTCGCGCCGCCGGATAATAAAACCTATGGCGTTCCTTCGGTTCTTCTCCAGATGTATGCCGAAGTTGAAAAGCTGTTTGATGTGCCCGCAAGCTGTTTTTATCCCCGGCCGAAGGTGGAATCTTCCATAATTCGGGGAATATTTCGTCAGATGCCTCTTGTTGAACTTGCCGATGAGGCATTTTTCAGCCGGTTGGTGAAAGCCGCGTTTGCTCAGCGGCGCAAAACTCTTTTGAACAACTTAAAAAGAGCAACGCTTATGGCAAATGTGCCGGAAGAAAAAATACGGGAAGCTCTGGACGAAGCGCGTATTGATGGCCGCCGTCGCGGTGAGACCCTTTCCGTTGCCGAATTCGGCAAATTAAGTAACTTACTTATGAATGGCGGCCATAAATAAAAAAAGTGCCGGAAATAAGTTTCCGGCACTTGATTGATAATTATAGGTTCAATTTTTAATTTTAGGGAGCAGGAGCTGTTTCGGTTGTTTGAAGAGTGGTGGCCGAGGCGGTTTCTTTCGCCGGAGCCGGCGTTTCGGCGGCTTTTACCGGTTCCGGAACGTACCCGAGATCAAATTTTACAATTTTCCAAAAAGTGTCCTGCAGATATCTCTGCTTTTCTTCCAGAGTTTTCATTTTCAAAAAAGTATTAAGATTTTTCATATGTTCCGCATCATTTTTCGCGTAGCAAAGACCAGATGCCTTTTCCCCGCTTTCATTATAAGCGCCAAGTAAATAACCAGGATTACCTTGGAAGGTACAATCTTCGCTTAAACGAACTTCATGCTTGCCAACCTTAACAGGATCCATTGAACGTTCAAAAGCCTTGTCTATTAAATAATTACCTAACATTTTAACCCCTTCATTGACAATAGGAGCTAAGAGAACTCCTGCATCCTGCGCCTGACATTTAGTATAAGTCATGGGCAGGATTAACATAACCGCTATTATTGCAATTATTAATTTATTTTTTCCTTCCTTCCTTCCTTCCTTCCTTCCTTCCTTCCTTCCTTCCT
>JAFGKC010000215.1 GCA_016928765.1 Syntrophaceae bacterium | reverse complement strand
TTTTTAACATCTCCGCTGATTTGATGACAAGAAATTCATGATTGATATCCAGACGCGCGAAAATCGGGTAATTATTTAAATAATTTACTATCGCCGTGAGATTATCCATCCACCTGCTTTTGTCCGAATCAACAGCTTTGTATATTGCCATGAATTCGTTAATCAGCAGACTCAGAAGAAAAAACAGAGGCAGAACAAGACAAACGAATATCGCAACCAGCGTAATGCCCGCGCTCAGGTTTTCGTATTTGAGTTTTTTTAGAATCGCCTTATTCAGCGGAGAGAATATGCCGGCAATCAAAACAGCCCAGAAAATAGCAAAGAAAAAAACTTTTAAGAGATAGCCGAAAAAAATCGTAATTATCCCCAAAAGCACGAAAAAAATCACATTCTGAAAGCTGGCAAAAGGCTTATCGTTCATGAGGGTTTTCACTCCGGCTGTTTTTATTTTGTGCGCCTTTATCGCATTTTTGATGTTTCATATCAAGTGCGGCTTTTTTATTTAATTAAATCGGGATAAGTTTGAAATAATAGAGATTAGTTCAATACGAGCCACGGTCAACAAGGCAATGCACGGGTAACAGCTTGATTTTGCTTCGTGTATCCGGTTTCAGATAAAAAGGCGATTGACAATTGGCTTAATATGGATAATTTAAACAAAATTTTAAAGCAGTATTTGCGCTGCTCGATAAGGAGGAAATTAATGCTTACAGTTACAGATAAAGCGGCAGAAGTTATCAAAGACTTTCTCAAAGATAAAGACGCGTCGATGGCCATAAGAATTACTTTATCCATCGGCTGATCCGGCCCCGCATTGGGCATGGCTCTGGATGAGCCAAAAGATGATGATCAGGTTTTTGAAGAAAAAGGAACGAAGTATGTCATGGAAAAAACAATTTACGATCAGGCCAAGCCGATCAATGTTGATTTTGTTGAGTCACCCAGGGGATCCGGTTTTCAATTAACCTCAAACCTTGCGCAGCCAGCGGGCGGTGGCTGCGGTTCCTGCAGTTGTTAATCACAGGGGGGAGATTTTTCTCCCCCTATTTTTTTAAAAAATGACAAATAACCGTAAAAAACTAGAACAAGCGGAAAACTATCTGAAAGAAAATCAGTACACCCAGGCGATCAGTCTCCTTAGGGAAATCCATGAGGCCTGCCCCGAAGAAGAATCGGTATTGCTGATGCTGGCGTGGGCATATTACGACAGCGGCGATATAGCGCGGGCGCTGGATTGTTTTCATAATCTCTTTGAAATAGAATTGCGAAGAAAAGTCTTCACAGGTTTTGCCTATGATGAACTTGTGCGTATTTATAAGCAGGAAAAGAAGTATTATGATCTAGTGAAAATTTGTGAAAAAGCGGTAGCCGCTCAAGATCAAGATAAATATCTTCTAGCCGAACTGGGAAACGCTTACCTTCAGGCCGGCCGGGCCACGGAAGCCTGCGCCGTTTATGAAAAAATGATTAAGATGGAAGAGGACGAGGCCGAGCTTTATTGCTTGTGGGGTCAAGCTTTATTTGCGGCCGGATTGGCCGCCGAAAGTGAAGATGCGTATGTGCGTGCTGGTCAAATAGATCCGGAACAGGAAAGTCATTATTATTTCAAATTAGCAAACTTGTTTCAACGAGCGCGAAATGATAACGAGGCCGTGAGGGTCATTAAAAAATGTATCGTGATTGATCCGGATAATCCCTTGTTTCATTGTTTTTATGGCGATTGCCTTATCAGCCTGGGGCGTGTACAAGAAGCTTGCGATGCTTACAGCCGGGCCGCGCGCTGCGGCGATGGTACCAGGGCAGCAGTTTATTATAATCGCCTGGGAAATTCATTAATGAACGCGCGGCTTTTTGCCGAAGCGGCGGAATATTTTAGCAGGGCTTTGAATGAAGAAAACAGCGAAGTTTATTATAACGGGTTAATATCCGCTTGCCGGGCGATGGGCAAAGAAGACGAGGCGCGAAAAATTATCCATGAATTGGGCAAGATAAAGAAAGTTTAAAATTTGCCGAATTTGCGGATGGTTTCTTTAAAAAGAAAATAAAAATCTTTGTTGTCGGAAATTTCCTTTTTCAAAATTATACCGGCTTCGGAAGCCTCCTTTTTATTGAGAATCAGATTAACGCTTTTGTTATAGGCGCGCATGTTGTCCATTGTCGGATAAATCTCGCTTAGCAATACGACAAAAGTCTGCCTTCGAACCGGCATTATCGAATCTTCTATATAGTTGAGAACGTAATTTACTTCCCAAACATCAGTATCAAAATTTTCATCAACGATGATAATATCGAATATGTGAAAACGCATGTATCTGAGCGCTTCTTTAAAATTTGTCGGGGTTACCACGTCATAATCTAAATCAGTCAGTGATTTGCTCAGGATATCGCAAGCGGCTTTATCCTGGACGCAAATCATGGCCGTATCTTTATCCGGACTGAGATAACCGAAAGGCCTTCCGGAATAATCTATTCCTTCGGAAGGTGTGCTCTGGGCTGATGTGTTTTCTTCGTTCATATTAATCTCCTGTAATACATGGGAAGCATGGTTGGTGTTTGTTAATTATGTTTTCCATGGATCTGCTTTGCCTTTTCCGTATTGGATATCCACTTCTAATTTATGCAAATCTGTTGTTTTTTCTCCCCGCGCGCTCTTAATCGCGTCAACGCCTCTGCCGACATTGGATTTATTTGAAGCATACGCGCGGGCTGTATCTTCGGTGATTAATCCTTTTTCGAAAAGATCAACAATGTAGCTGTCAAAAGTGACCATACCGAAGGCTTTACCATGCTGGATGATGTCAGAAAATGTTTTTCCTTCCGATTCGCCGTGCAGGATAATATCACGGACGCGCAGACTTGTGCCCATTGCTTCAAAGGCGGCTATTCTCCCGCCTCCGACTTTTGGCATCAGCCTTTGGCAGACAATCCAGCGCAGAGAATCGGCCAGGCGCGTGCGAATCTGATTTTCTTCATCTATCGCGAACATACCCAG
>JAFGKC010000214.1 GCA_016928765.1 Syntrophaceae bacterium | reverse complement strand
AGTGGCAACGCCAAAAATGAAGTTTATTGCCTTACCCGCGATTATCCAATCAGAAAATATGTTGTAAAAAACAGCAATCAAAAAAGGGTAAACAGAAAGAAGGTCGAGTCCGCTGCATTTAGCAATTTCCGCCCATTGACCATAGAAAATGGCCTTGGCCTGGCTGATATAAATTACGCCATCCGGCGCAATCACGGGAGTATTAGACCAAGCAATCACACGCAATGCCACAGCAATTACAAAAACTCCTAAAAAAGATATTTTTTCCGGAGTCAAACTGCTTGCCCAATTATAAAACTTGTTTACGACTGTAGATAAAAAATTGCCCAATCTACGAAAACCTCCATTGCCTTTTCACTAACATTAAAAGGCAATCAAATGTTTATTAATATCATCTTTTTGCAACAAAAGCATAAGGCAAATTACTCTAATAAGTCAACGGAAAAGCAACCATAAACATGTTATGAATGTCCGCTTAATTGACTACATGCCGCGTCAAGCGTGTTTTTCATTAACATCGCGATGGTCATAGGGCCAACCCCGCCTGGCACAGGTGTTATATACGATGTTTTTTCTGCCACTTCAGCAAACGCAACATCTCCAACAAGCTTACCATTGTCTAGACGATTTACTCCCACGTCAATTACGACAGCTCCTTGTTTCACCATTTTTTCCGTAATCATTTGCGCTTTCCCCACCGCTGCAATCAGAATATCCGCACGAGAGGTAACCGCAGCTAAGTCTTTTGTTTTAGAATGACAAATGGTAACCGTGGCATGCTGCGCCAAAAGCAGAAGCGCGATGGGTTTGCCTACAATATTGCTGCGGCCAACCACAACTGCCTCTTTTCCGGGAAGAGAAATACCGGTGCGGGAGATTAATTCCATGATACCTCGTGGCGTGCAGGGAACAAAAAGCGGTGAACCGGTTAAGAGCGAACCTACATTATACGGATGAAAGCCATCTACATCCTTACGCGGATCAATTGCAGCGATAACTTTATCGGCGGAAATATGTTTGGGAAGTGGAAGCTGAACCAAAATACCGTGAATGGATCTATCCGCATTGAGTTCATTTATCAACTTTAACAAATCCGCTTCGGCAGTATCTACCGATAATTTGTGCTGGCGTGACAAAAAACCGGCTTCCGTACATGCCTTTGCTTTTTTTGTCACATAAACTTTGGACGCCGGATCTTCTCCAACCAGGACAACAGCAAGCCCGGGTATAATACCTTTGTTTTTTTTCAGCGCCACAGCTTCAGCACGAACCTCACCTCTAATTTCCTGCGCTATTTTATTGCCGTCTATAATTACCGCCATAAATCCCCTTATGCAATTTTCTGGTCATTTTGCCTAACATATCAACATGTTAAATTGAAACTTATATTATGCAATGGGGCTTTTAAACTTTCCCATGCCTACGAGGAAAACTTTCTTTTTTATAGCAATATATTTCCTCCTTATCCAGAAAAAAATGCTCGGCAAAATATGGATCTGCATTAGAATAATCAGACTTCATTACCTTTATCCAAAAATTGTTTTAGCCATTCGAGATGCCTCGGGATTAATTTCATCAAGCACACGAATAAAATTTTTCACGTCCTTACGAAAATTGCTTCGAAACCAAAAACTATTATATAAATGAATCCGCATATGATCTAAATCAAGCAACACCGGATCATTCTCGACGAATATCATATTGCTAGGCTGAAAATCATCGTGCGTTACCCGCGCCGCATGGAGTTTTTTTAATAAATCGGCGACATTCCCCAATATGCACTTCCAAGAATTTCGATAGTCGCTATCTTTTTTAAAGATATCCCATCCCCGTAACCCATCAACGTATTCCATAATAAAATAGGTTGTTCCCCGGATGGGACCAAAACGTTCTATGAGTACAGCGACAGGTTTTGGTACGGAAATATTATGCTGTTCCAGATAATGACTATTTTTCCAGGATCGCAGCGCGCGACTCTGACGGAGCATCCTTTTGCAACCATGCCAAAAACCCTTTGGATTATATCGCTTAATCACAAATTTTTTATCATCAACAGTCATGATACCAACTGTTGTTGCTTCTCCGGGGGCTTTTTTTATAAAGCGGTCCATCGTTTTATCAAAATATGAATCAGGGTTCTCCAAAAATACTTGCATCTCGGAGGTAAAATATTCTCTTCTGCAAATTAAAAAGCGGCGTAAATTTTTTTCTTGATGGTACATTACTTTCCCGTATGCACAATATAAATATTTATTCTACCTGGACATCGCTACACACCAACGATCTCTTACCTCTGTAAATAGCTGAGCGAAATCCTGTTTTAGCGCAGGCACGTCGGGCATGGTTTCGGTCATCTGATTAAAATGCTGCTGCCAGTGCGCGCGGCTAACACGGCGATGATAATCCATATCATTATTCCCCACCAGATATAAACTTTTTAGCCCTTCCTCGTTGTTTATGATAATTTTTTGCGTATTTAAATTTTTGTGAACAAAACCCAGAAAATAGAGGCGGGCAAGCAGGTTCAGCAATTCGCCTACTAAAAATCTACGCTTTGCCTCGTCATGCGCCGCGCTTTCCAATGACTCATAAAGTGAAATGCCATTAATATATTCTTTCAACAGATAACTTCTCCCGTCTGAAGCCTCAAGCCAGGCAAGGCATTTAGAAACAGGTAAGCCGGACATTTCCAGCCGCCAGTTGCTCAACCACCGCTTACGGCCTGGAGAATCTTTTCCCCAGCGTCTTGAATAAACAAACTCTTTAGTGATAAATTCTTTTCCCTCAACCTCAATGAGCGATGTGCGTTGTTGTTTATCATCTTTGATCAATTTTGTCGGCGATTCCGAAGATATATTTTTATGAATTTGTATTAAATTTTGCGCCAAATTCAGATCGAACCCCGTCCGCCAGCGCCATGTTCCCGTGCTATTTTTAGCAACACTGCAAATGCTATTAGACCTTTTATTGGAATTTAAAACTTTACGCCGACGGCCATGCCATTTGTGATGAATCTGACGGACCATCGATTGTTTTAGTTTCCCCCATATTATATCTATCTGTTCGGGCTTATCCTCCGGAAACAATGGTTCTAACAAAGCATGGACTTCTTTTAGTTGCAGATTTTGCTCCATCCCTGTAAACAGCCTGATCATTAACATTTTCCGTCTATGAGACAATTTACGAATAACACGCACACCGTGCACATCCACAAGCGCGCAGGCTGTGATTTCCGGTTTTTCCACGGCCAGAATATTGCCAAAATGAAGGTCTGGGTGATATATTTGAGATCGCATCATATTTCGTAACAATATGCTCAACCCGGCCAACAGTTTTTCTTTACGAATCTTATCTCCTTGAACTTTAGGCCATAGCTCATCGATAGCCAAACTATCATTGAGCGCCTCTGTTATGAGAACGCCCTGTCCGCGCACCCAGCCACAAGCCACCGGCGTCACAGCATCCACTCCATGATTTTGAAGAAGTTGTAAAGTGGAATACTCCCGTAAAACCTTTGGATAGACCCATGACCGCAAAACATCCCAGGCTTCTTTAGGGTGATCGTGTTTTAGATAGTAAGATGGCGGGGCGCCAGGAGCTGGCAATAAAGCGTATACGCTGCGCTTCCTGTTGTGCTTTATAAGCTTACAAAACTGATTGTCGCCAGCAAGCCATCCTTCGAATTCGGAAAAGACCGGCTTTCGAGGAAGCCATTTAGCCGAAACAGCATTGAAGCACTCATTCGCAGACACCAGAATTACCGCCTTAAATAATTATTTCATAATTTCAGAATTATAGAGAAGTTTAATTACTGTCAATAGTTTTCCTCCGCAAAATATTTCCTTAAACGACAGAGATAAAACACAATATGAAATTAAATTGTCACATTCATTTAATTTTAAATTACGGACAACTTTTTATTCAAGCATTAGATTGCTTTTCTTTAATTTTACTTACAACCACAGCGTAAACTTGTTTGGGAGTAATATTTTTCATACAATTTGTCGTCTTGCATTTTTTCAAAAAACAGGGGCTGCATGATAAATTATCCCTGATAACTACGTGCCCTTCACCATAAGGGCCGGTTCTTTTTGGATCGGTCGGTCCAAATAGTGCGATAACCGGCGTGCCCACGGCGCAGGCTAAATGCATCGGGCCGGAATCTGTCGTTATCAACATTATGGCTTGTTTGAAAATATACGCGAGCTCCATCAAAGATGTTCTTCCGCCTAAATTGATACCTCCTGATTTCATCTTTGATGTTATCTCTTCAATAGATTTTCTCTCGCTGCCGGTAAAAACAACTTTTTTCTTCAATTTACCCTGAATCAAATCAGCAAGTATGGCGAATTTTTCATTATCCCATAGTTTGGTCTCCCAATAAGCAATGGGATTAATGGCGATATAATTATTTTCTTCCAGCCCACAGCTCTTCAGCAAAAGCTTAACTTTATTTTCGACATCAACACTATGCGGAAGAATAAATTCAGCTCTTTCTTTTTTTGCTCCCAGATAAAGAGGGAAATCTAAATAGCGATCAACCGCATGTTTGTTCATATCTTCGGGAATTTTTTCCGCAAGAAACAGGCCGCTTAACTCCTGCAGAGAATCATAGCCGAGTTTCCTTTTGCCGCCGCTTAAAAAAACAATAATTGAGCTTTTTAATAAACCGTGAAAATCAATGACCAGGTCATAAGGGCGCTTTCGCAAATCCTTGATAAACTGGACGATTTCCCGCCATGCTTTGCGAAATTGTCCGGATTTGATATCTCGTATCCATGCTTTACGCCGCGATACCAGCACTTCGTCAAGTTGAGGATGATTTAATATTAAATCCGCCGCCGCTTCTTCCACCACCCAGGTTATGTGCGCCTGGGGATAAAGACGGCGCAGCGCCGCAAGCGACGGCAAAGTATGAATAACGTCGCCGATCGCGCTCAATTTTACGATTAATATATTCACTTATTTTCCTTTAGTATCCACCGCACGGCTTCCAGAATATCCTCGGCAATAAAATCCGGCTGGTTATATGCTGTTAATTGATCCGGACCATCATCCTGCAATACGCTTTGACCAAAACCGGTTTTTACCAAAACACACTTCACCCCCGCCTTTTTACCAGCTTCCATATCGTTGTATCTGTCCCCGATTATGTAAGATTGCGTTAAATCAATATCCATTTCCCGCGCGGCCTGAAGTAGCATACCAGCGGCCGGTTTTCGGCAATCACATTCCCGGCGGTAGGAACCAATGCCTTCCGTGGGATGATGGGGGCAATAATAGAACGCGTCAATTAACGCGCTTTCCTTCAGAAATTCCGCATGCAGAAAATTATTCGCGGTTTTTACAAAATCCTCGGAGAATAATCCGCGGGCGACACCCGCCTGATTGGTTATTACTACCGCTTTCATTTTAGCGTCGTTAATCAAACGAACTGCTTCAAAAGCCGCGGGGATTATTTTTAATTTGGCCAGATCTTCCAGATAGCCGACTTCTTCGTTTATCGTGCCGTCTCTATCCAAAAATACCGCCCTGTGCTTTTTCATATTAGCCCTAACTGCGTTTCATTATTTTTTGCGCGGCGGATAAAACATCATCAACGGTAATTAAATTCATGCAGCGAAAGTCTGTGGGGCATGTTTCTTTCAGGCATGGGCTGCAGGAGACTTCTTTGCGGACGATTATTATCTTTTCCCCAACAGGCGAGGTGGTAACAGGATTGGTCGAACCAAAAATAGCAACCGTCGGAATATTCAACGCCCCGGCAATATGCATCAGCCCGGAATCATTGCTGATAAATAAAGAGCATTGCGAAATAAGATAAACTGCTTCACGCACTGTTGTTTTTCCGGCAATATTAATCAAGTCCGCGCCGGCCCAACGCTTTACTTCCTCCGCAGTTTTCCAGTCATCCCTGCCGCCCAGCAAAATAATCTGGCAATCAAATATATTCTTTAGCTTATCCGCAACGGCGGCAAATCTATCGGGAAGCCATCTTTTTGCCGGACCATATGTCGCGCCCGGGGCAATACCTATAATAATTTTTTTCGCGCCTGGAATAAATTCCCGTAAAATATTTTGAGCGGTCACGCGGTTGATTTTTGATTGCAGATTCATTTCCTGCCCCACGGGCGGACATCCTAAAGCTTTAGCCATTTCCAGATAATAACCAACCTGATGGATTTCTTTCACTTCGCTGGTACGCTTAACGCTATGAGTTAATAATAATCCGCGGCCATCCGAGTTATACCCGGCGCGCAATTTTATCCGAGCCGCAAACGTCATTATCGCGGCTTCAATCGCGTTTTGCAAAAGTATAGCGGCGTCAAACCTCTTTTTATATAAAACGCGCGCGAGGCGAAAGACACCGAGCGGATTATCAAACTGTTTTTTGTAAATTATTATTTCATCAACTTGGGCAAATAACTTGTAAATATCGGCGACAACCGGTTTAGCCAAAATACTGATGCGCGATTCCGGATACGCGGCGCGAACAGACGCAATCGCCGGTAATGTCAGAACCGCGTCACCGATCCAATTAGTCCCTCTGATTAATATTTTATTTAAACCTTCTTTGGGAAGTCTTTTTTTATGTTTCGACAACATTATTTTTTGTTCCTTGATTTAACCTGCCATGGTTTGGTTTTCCATCGCTGGTGCAGCCATAACCATTGCTCAGGATATTTACGCACATATTCTTCAATAACTTTATTAAACTTTTGCGTGTTTAGCAACACGTCTTCGTCGAGATTACCAGTGTTAATAATCTCCATTTTTGGGCCAATTTCCAATAGATATTTTCCATTGGGTAATCGTATGGTAAACGCCGACATTACCGCCGCTCCCGTATGCAGGGCCATCCGCGCTAAACCGGAGGTGGCGCAGGCGGGGCGTCCGAAAAAATCCACAAACACGCCTTCATTGCCGGATACATTCTGGTCAATGAGAATGTTTATAGTTTCCCCTCTTTCCATCAAACGCAATGATTGCCGCATGGCTTTTTGCTTATGCAGGGATGAATTACCACATGTGCCGCGCAAATATGTCGTAAGTTCTTCCAGGAAAGGACTATCGAGGCGTCGCACCATAAATATGAGCGGCGTTGTTAATAAAGCCAGCGCGGCGTTGCCGATTTCCCAATTACCGAAATGCGCGCTGAAAAGCAATACTCCCTTGCCTTCACGGCAAGTTTCAATATAATTTTTCAGCCCCTTTACTTCAATCCGGCGATGAATATTGTCTTTGCTTAATCTAAAAAGCTCGGGAAATTCAGCCGCCATAATGGCAAAACTTCTATATGACGCTTTGGCTATATTTAAAATTACCTTTACTTTTTTTTCCGGAAAAGACCGCGTAAGATTATGAATGGTAATCAGCCGGTGTTTGAGCGATAAATAATATGCAAGATATGACAGGAATGATAGCGCGCCACGCCGCAGGGCCAAAGGGATGCTGCTAAAAATAAAAACAGCCAGCTTTATTTTTATGGGACCTTTCATTTTTTATCAGCGCTTTCTTTTAAACACTTTAAAATAAATTTTTTGAATAACGGCTCGGCAGCTGTCGGCTTTATCTTCATTGTTATCCGCAATATCCAGAGTGTCTCCAAAAATTTCGGGTAAGCCTGCAGGCGCGCGGCGTCTTTTTCCGTGGTGATGAGATAATCGGCGCGCGCGCTGACAAACTGTTTTTTCAGCTCTTCCAGATCATAAGTGGTGTAGCTATAATGATCGGGGAAAGGATTAAAAGATAAAATGTTCACTTCCGCGCCAAGTAAAACATTTTTAAAGGAATCAGGATTTGCGATTCCGCAAAATGCGCATACTTTTTTACCTTTTAGATTATCCATGGAAACAATGGATTTGCCTTTTGCCTGCGTAATGCTTTGTGGCTCGTGAGCACTGTAAAAAAGAGGCGTGTTTGTGTCTTTCATTATTGTTGCAACCTCTTCGCTGACTTCCATCTCCCCTTCGGCGCGGGTTAGCATCAGGCAGTGGGCGCGACTAAGGCCTTTGACTGACTCACGCAAAGGTCCCGCCGGTAAAAGACAGCCATTGCCAAAAGGCTTTTTATAATCAAGTAAAACCAGATCAATATCTCGCGCTATTTGGCGATGCTGAAAAGCGTCATCGCATATAATTACGTTGGCCCCAAACCTTTCGATAGCGAATTTTCCGGTTTTTTTTCTTCGGGCGCCGGTAATCACCGGCACTCCCGGTAATGATTGCGCCATCAAAATAGGCTCATCACCCGCCATCTTGGCGTCAAGCATAATATTTTCACCATCGGAAACAATATTTATCCCCCCAGTGTTTCTGCCGCCATAACCACGGCTGATTACCGCGGGGAGAAAGCCTTCCGTTTGAAGAATTTTCGCTAGCATAATTACACAGGGGGTTTTGCCAGTGCCGCCAACAGTAACATTACCGACGCTGATTACCGGACACATGAGACGAGATGAAGATATTACATTTTTATTGTAAAGCTGATTGCGCAGCTCAACTACCAGCCGATAGAACAAAGAAAGAAAAAGTAAAATTACCCGACTCGGACTGAAACACTTGATGTTTTCATTATCATTCCAAATCCTTTGCCAATCTATCATTCCCGTTTCCATTTTCTTTAAACTGCAAATTATACAGACGGTAATATTCGCCTTTTTTCGATAGAAGTATTTCATGCGTGCCTTCTTCGACAATCTCGCCGTTTACCAAAACAATAATTCTATCGGCGTTACGAATTGTAGAAAGCCGGTGCGCGATAACCAGCGTTGTCCGGCCTTTCATAAGGTTGTCCAAGGCTTCCTGTACCTCTATTTCCGCTTCCGTGTCCAACGATGATGTCGCTTCATCCAGAATCAGTATTGGAGAGTTTTTTAAAAGCGCGCGCGCAATGGAAATCCGTTGCTTCTCTCCACCGGAAATCTTCGTGCCCAACTCACCAATATTAGCCTCGTAACCATGGGGCAGGCGCATAATAAAATTATGCGCGTTGGCCGCTTTTGCCGCGGCGATAATTTCTTCGTCCGTGCGCTCGATATCCCCGTAAGCGATATTCCTTTTTACCGTATCATTAAAAAGAATTGTCTGCTGGGTAACTATCGCAATCTGGCTTCGCAATGAATGTAATGTAACATCACGAATGTCGGTTTCGTCAATTAAAATTCTCCCCAATGTAACATCATAAAATCGCGGAATTAAATTAACCAGCGATGTTTTACCGCCACCGCTCATGCCAACGAAAGCGACAACTTCACCAGTTTTTATACGCAAATTAATATTCTTTAAAACAGGTGTGGTATCGTAACAAAAAGTGACGTTTTCAATATCAATGCCATGAGTAATCGGAGGTAATTCTATGGCATTTTGTTTATCTTCAATATCAGGCTTGAGGTCAATAATGCTGAAAATCCTTTCAGCGCCGGCAATGCCCTGATTAATAGTGTTGTTAACATTCGTCAGACGCTTTATCGGTTCATAAAGCAATAGTAAAGCCGCTAAAAAAGAAAAGAAAGTTCCCGGCGTTGAATTACCTTGTATAACACTGTAACCGCCATAAAAAATTATTGCTGCTATACCCAGGCCTGCTAAAAAATCCATTACCGGTGTTGACATGGCATGGATAGAAATATACTTCATGTTAAATTTGAACAGTCTTTCATTTTCCGCGGCAAATCTCTTGTTTTCATATTTTTCCATACAGAAAGCTTTGACAATACGGGTCCCGGAAATCGTTTCCTGTAGAAGAGAGCTCAAAGTGCCCATAGTCATTTGCGTTGATTTGGTAATTTTACGTGTTTTCTTTCCAAATTTGTAAATAGGGTAAATAGTTAAAGGAAAAACAATCATCGCGATAAGCGCAAGTTTCCAATCCGTGTAAAAAACAACGCCTACTAAACCGATCAGCATAAAGGTGTCTTTTATTAGCGATGTGATCGCCTCCGACGTCGTAACCCTAACTGATTGAACATCATTGGTAATCCGCGACATTAACAATCCGGTTGGATGGTTTGCAAAAAAAGATAGGGATTGTTTTTGTATTTGGGAATAGAGCTGATTTTGCAAATCCATGGTTATGCGTAATCCGATAGAACCCATTAAAACGGCGCGCCCGTAATCGCAAACTCCTCTTAACAAAAAGATCCCGATAATGGCAAAAGGCATCCATTTCAGGGAGGACAAATCTTTATTTATAAATATTTCATCAATCGCCGGCTTGGAAATCAGCGGCAGGGCTGATTGCGAAGCGCCTACGATAACCATCAAGATGGCCGCAAAAATAAAGTACCAATAATATTGCAAGGACATCTTCAGTAATCGTTTAAAATATTGCATGTTACTCCTATACCATCGAGCAGGCTATTTGCGCAGTCCGTGCCGCGGCGCCGGGCTTTCCCATCTTTGCGCTAATCGCGGATAGTTCTTTTTTAATTTGTTCATATCTTTCGCTTTCCAAAATAGCAAGCGCTTCCGCGGCAATTTTCCGGCCATTAGCTTCTTTTTGAATGAATTCCGGCACGACCGTTTTGCCGGCAATAATATTAACCAGGCCGATATTTTTTACATTAATTACCAATCGGCCAATAAGATACGAAAGAAGGGACACTTTATAAACAATAATCATGGGCACACCCAAAAGCCCCGTTTCCAACGTGGCCGTTCCTGAAGTAACAACAGCCAAATCACAGCAGGAAATGGCTTCATAAGTACGCCCTGCGATTACTTTTACCTCGATATCGTATTTTGATATTATTCCTTCGATGATTGCTTCATCAAGCGTATCGGCCTGGGGTAATATAAACTGGGCGTTTTTGATATTTTTTTTCAGAATCTGCGCGGCTTGCATCATTTCCGGAAGCAATGATTTTATTTCCGCGGTTCTGCTTCCCGGCAGTAATCCTATCGTTGTTTTATCTTCAGATAAGCCAAGTTTTATTCTTGCTTTCTCCTTGGAAACATTTATCTTAACTATATCCACCAATGGATGCCCAACGTAGTTTACCGGAAAATTATTTTTCGCGTATAAATCAACTTCAAACGGCAGAATAACAGCCATCTTATCCACTAATTTCTTGATCTGCTTAATTCTCCCTTTGCGCCACGCCCATACCTGCGGGCTTATATAATAAAATATTTTTATGTTTCTTTTCTTGGCTTGTCGGGCAACAATATTCAAATTAAAGTCGGGAAAATCAATTAAAATAACCAAAGCAGGTTTCAGCGCGTCAAGTCTATTTTTAAGTTTTTTGATTACTTTAAAAAAATTGCTTAGCTTTGAAAAAACTTCCGTCAACCCGACAACAGATATCTGGGCTGCGTCGGCAATTAATTCAACGCCGGCTTCTTTTAATTTCGTTCCGCCAATACCATAAAAGCGAAGATCAGGATAAATCTTTAACATTTCTTTTACCAGGTCGGCTCCATACATATCCCCCGAAGCCTCACCGGCGACAATGAGAATGTTTCTATTACCCTCATTTAAATCATCGCTTAAAAGAATGGTGTCCTTTTTTTTAAAAAGCATTGTTGATTAAGCCGGCAATTATTTTTATTTCTTCTTCACTCAACTCGGGAAACATGGGCAGCGATAAAACATCTCCTGCGCAGGCTTCGGCTTGGGGCAAACTGTCTTTTAGATTATAAAGGTTTAAAAAAGCTTCCTGGCGGTGCAGAGGAACCGGATAATAAATAGCAGAGGAAATATTATTTTGCCCAAGAACAGCAGACAACTTATCGCGATGTTTTGTTCTTATCGTA
Organism: Syntrophaceae bacterium; assembly: GCA_016928765.1. Taxonomy (GTDB): domain Bacteria; phylum Desulfobacterota; class Syntrophia; order Syntrophales; family Smithellaceae; genus UBA4810. Next base: position 17,199 of record JAFGKC010000214.1, on the reverse strand, counting down.
AACTGATGATAAACATGCTCGCAGCCTGGAGCTGCGGAAGGCAGAATAATTTCTTTTTTATTTATAGCAGAGCAGTAGGCCGCGGCATTGCGCCGCCGCGCTTCATTGTATTCATCAATCCTTTTTAATTTGACGCGAATAATCGCCGCTTGAATTTCATCAAGTCGGCTATTGTAACCTATTACATGATGGTAGTAGCGTTTAGAACTTCCGTGATTGCGCAGCATTCTGATTCGCCCGGCTATTGTTTCATCCTTTGTAATGACCATGCCGCCATCGCCGTAACCTGCCAAATTTTTGCTGGGAAAAAAACTAAAACAGCCGATATCTCCTATCGATCCAACTTTTCTCCCTTTATATTTAGCTCCAAAAGCCTGCGCGCAGTCTTCAATTACCTTGAGATTCTTTTCGCGGGCGATATCCATAATCGGGTCCATGTCCGCCGGATGGCCGAATAAATGCACCGGGATAATTGCTTTGGTTTTGGCAGTGATTTTCGACTTGATTTGGGAACAATCCAGGTTAAAGGTATCAGGGCGGATATCCACAAAAACAGGAATGGCGCCCAGCAACGCCACCACTTCCGCCGTGGCAATAAATGTAAAAGGCGTGGTTATTACCTCGTCGCCCTCCTTTATATCGCAGGCGCGCAAAGCTAAAAGTAAAGCATCCGTACCATTAGCCACGCTTACTGCATGGGATAAACCATGATAAGCGGCCACTTCTTCTTCAAGTTTTCCCACATTTGGCCCCAAAATAAATTGTGCGCTTTCCAAAACATCAGCCACCGCGGCGTCAATTTCATTTTTCAGGGCATGGTACTGCCTTTTTAAATCTACCATTGGTATCATTATTATAAAACCTCGGATGTTTTCATTTTATCGACGATTTCTACAGCCAGTTTTAGAGATTTGCGCGCGTCCTCTCCGGAAACAAGCGGTTTGGTGCGGTGACACACCGCTTCAACGAATGAACGAATTTCTTCTTCCAGCGGGTCATGGCTTCCCACTTCAATATTGTTTTGAACTATTTCCTGTCGGCCTTCTGAATTCATTATTTTATTGAGGGATAGAATTTCGCGTTTCTGGCAATCAACAGAATGATAACCCTCCGGGCTGAAGAAACGTATCTTTTGCATAGTTTTGGCGCTGATGCGGCTGGCAGTAATATTGGCGATGCAGCCACAGTCAAAGGACAGTCGAACATTGGAAATATCGATTTTGTCAGAAAGAACCGGAACGCCGACAGCTTCCAAAGACCTTACGTTGGAATTAACGAATTTCAGGATAATATCCAGATCATGAATCATCAAATCCAGAACAACATCCACATCCGTGCCGCGTTCAAAAAAAGGATGGAGACGGTGAACTTCGATAAAAACCGGTCTGGTAATGACTTTTTCCAGCGCCATGACAGCGGGATTGAATCTTTCCACAAATCCGACTTGTATAATCAGATTTTTTTCTCGCGCTACTTCAATAAGCTTATCCGCTTCGCTAACAGTCGAGCAAATAGGTTTTTCGATTAAAACGTCGATGCCTGCCGCCAGAAAATCGCGGGCAACCGCAAAGTGCTCACCGGTAGGAACGGCAATACTTACCGCGTCAACTTTATCCAGCAAATCGCGGTAATCCGTAGAAGCGAAACAGCCGTAATTTTTCCCCGCCTCCTGCGCGCGTTGGGGCATTGTATCGGCCACGCCGACAATTTCACAATTTTCAAATTTTCGGTATTTCTGTAAGTGATATTTGCCCAGATGCCCGATACCGACCACACCGATTTTTATCTTTTTTTTCTCTGCAGACATTTTAACGGCAAGTACCCCTTTTTGATTCTCTGATGAATTGCACAAAGTGTATCACTTCTGGAATATCTTCCATTTCCTCCTGGGCTTTTTTTAGGGCATCTTCCAAGAGAAGCTGTGAACGAAAAATTGTTTGATAAGCTTTTTTTATTCCTTTTATCGTCTTTTCCGGAAAATTTCTTCTTTTCAAACCGATTAAATTAAGCCCGAAGAGTTTCGCGTGGTTTCCCGCGACCATAGTGTACGGCGGAACATCCTTTACTACCGCCGACGCGCCGCCGATAATGCAATGCGCTCCGATATTACTGAACTGATGTATACCCGACAAGCCTCCAATGATCGCGTAATCTTCTATATTAACATGTCCGGCCAAAGTCGCGTTATTGGCCATAACGACATGATTGCCCAATTTACAATTATGGGCAACATGGCAATAAGACATTATAATATTATTATCGCCAATGGCGGTTATGCCGTCTCCTTCAGGGGTAGCGCGGTGGATACTGACAAATTCTCTAATAGAGTTGAATTTGCCGATTACCAAATAAGTTTTTTCCCCTTTGTATTTTAAATCCTGCGGTGGAGCGCCGATGGAACAAAATTGATGGATATGACAACCTTCCCCAATTTGGGTGTTGCCTTCAATCACAACATGTGGACCAATAATGACATTTTTCCCAATCTTGACGTCCGGGCCGATAATTGAATAGGCTCCTATTTCCACTCCCTGGTCTAGTTTAGCGTTCGCGTCAATAATTGTCGTGGAATGAATTTTCATACATCTAACCTTCTTCTGACCTTTTGCTTATTTTATCTTCGATCTCTTCTATTTTTCTGACCAATCTGTCTATAGTCGCTTTCATTTCAGGTAATTTGCTCTGGCAGACTTCACTCTTAAGCCACAACTTATAAGGCATTTGCGGCCTGCCCCCTACAATTTCCCCTGGCGCGATATCTTTATGTATCTTAGAATCCGCGCCAATCATGACATTGTCACCAACATTTATATGGCCGACCATGCCCGTCTGGCCGCCGACAATCACTCCTTTGCCCAGCGTGGTGCTTCCGGAAATACCAACCATAGCGGCCAGGACAGAATTTTCTCCAATAACAACATTGTGCGCGATTTGCACCAGGTTATCGATTTTTACGTTTCGCCCAATCCAGGTTTTCCCCAATGTCGCGCGGTCAATCGTGCTGTTGGCGCCGATTTCCGCGTCGTCATCTATCTGCACAATACCAACCTGGGGAATTTTATTGTTCTCTTTGCCCGGATTCGCGAAACCAAGGCCATCCGCGCCGATTACCACACCCGAATGCAAAATTACCCTTTTGCCGATAATACAGGAATGATAAATTGTGGCATTAGCGTAAATTACCGAGTCTTCGCCGATTAAAACATCGCGCCCAATATAAGCGCCGGGATAAACAACAGCGCCTTTTGCAATTTTAGCGCCCCGGCTGATAAACGCCCGTGGAAAAATATTCGCATGGTCAGAAACAACCGCGCCTTTTTCAATATACGCTTCCGAGCTAACACCTTTTTGATCATGCTCGAGCGGATAAAAAAGCTGTAATAACTTCCCGAAAGCGGCGTAAGGATCTTTGACCACAATCAGGTTTTTGTCCGCCGCTTCGGTCTGCGGCGGCACGATAACCGCGGACGCGCCGGTCGTATTCAACTGCTTTAAATATTTCCTGTTGGCAAGAAATGTAATATCCCCGTCCTTAGCCTCATCGATGGGGCGGATATTTTTGATCACGGTATCCGCCGCACCGATAAGCTTTCCTTCCAAAAATCGGGCTATTTCCTCCAGTGTCATTTTCATTTAACTACAGTGTTTTTATCTTTTGTTAAATTCATCCACAACTTTTTTACTGATGTCTTTGGATTTATCAAAATAAGGCACCGGCATTGTTGCCACATCTACAATTAAGGTGTATTTTTCTTTTTCCCCGATAGAATGGACAATTTTCATTATGTCCGGCATCAATTTCTGAAAAACTTCCTGGTCTTTTTTGCGGAGCTCTTCGTTGGAATCATTAACTAGTATCTGATAACTGCGCAATTTTTTCTGATAGGCTGATTCTTTTTCTGAACGCGCGCTGGCGGTCATGACGGAACTTTTTTTATCCAGATCATCTTTCATCGACTTTAGTTCTCTTTCCAGCGCGGTAATTTCCGCCTGTTTGCGGTCCGCTATTCTTTTCATTTCGTCACCGGCTTTTTTACCGGCATTAGATGTCTGAATTATCTGTCTCATGTTGATAAAACCAATTTTTTCCTGGGCATAAGAACCGGTGCTCCATGTAAAAATTAACAACGCGACTGCCAAAACTACAAAGATATTCTTTCTCATGATTTAATCTCCTATTTATTTATTCGCGGATAACTGTTTATCCGTTTTAGCATTACATAAACATGCCGATGGTAAATTCCCAGCGGCCCCCGTCATTACCGCTAAGGCCTCTGTTATCAATCGGGTAACCGTATTCCAGGCTCAAAGGCCCGATTGGCGAATACCAGCGGATACCACCACCTACTGATTGTCTCAAGTCATCAAACCGATATGCTCCGCTGTAATTCCAGGTGTTACCGGCATCATAGAAAACAACACCTTTCATACCGGCATTCTTAATGAGAGGAAAAACAAGTTCAAGATTGAAAAGCATCATCGTTGTTCCGCCTTCAACATCTTCTGTTCCACCGAGAGTCGGTCCAATATAACGCATGCCACGTATCGTGGTTATGCCTCCCAAAACGTATCTTTCATAAATTGGTATGCGATCTATTGAATCATCTAAATTTTGGATATACCCAATGCGTCCTTTGGTGACAAATACCATATCCCAGAAAAGCGGAAAATAAGCGCTGACACCCGCCGAATATTTAACTAACTTTACATCGCCTCCCAATCCAGCATACATAACCGAAACATTTGCTTTGGTTCCTTTCGTCGGTAACATCGCGTCATCAGTTGAATCCCGCACAAAACTTAAAGTTATCGCGCTGGTAATTCTTTCTCCTTCTTGCTTTATAATATTGGCTGGAGCAGTCGCATAATCTTTAATAATAATATCATTGGAACTAAAGCTATAGCCCGCGTAACCGACAATTTTCTCCCACAGAGGATAGCCAAAAGTCAGACCAAAACCATAAGTATCCAGCTCGTATGAGTTATATTCCGCAGTATATTTCCAGAGATTGGCTTTAGACCACAGGGGTATATCAAAAAGCCATGGCTCAATAAACGATAATTCATAGTTATTTTTTTTGGACCCTAGAGACGCCTTCAGACTTAACTGCTGACCATACCCTAAAAAATTATTCTGTGAAATTTGCGCCATGATAACCGCTTTATCTTGCGCGCTGTATCCAGCACCTACCATAAACATGCCAGTGTTCTTTTCTTTAACCCGGACATTTATATTCATTTTATCTTTTTCCGCGCCCTTCTCGGTCTGAAAATCAACTTCTTCAAAATAGCGCATCCGGTTTAGATTAGCGTAACTTGCCTTGAGTTTAGAGCTCGAATATAAGTCTCCTTCGACAACTGACAATTGACGGCGGATAACCTTGTCACGGGTTATCGTATTGCCGCTGATGGCAATACGGTTGATAAAAATCAGCTCGCCCTTAATTATCTGGTAGTCCACATTAACTATTTGCTCTTCATCTTTGATATCAATTTTAGGATTAACATCAGCATAGGCGTAACCTTCATCATTACAGGCTTGAATCAAAACATCAATGTCCTTGACGAGCTTTTCTCTGTTATAATTATCGCCTTCCTTAATTTTTAGAGAAGCAAATAAATCTCCGTATGGTTTTTGAAGAGGGTCGCCGGAAATGGCAATGGCGCCAAATTTATATCTTTTGCCTTCCTTAATCTGTATTTTTATATACAGACCTTTCTTATCATAGGTCACGTCCGGCTCAGCTACCTGAGCGTTAATAAAACCACTGTTAAAATAATGTGAGTGTATTTTGCCGACATCCTGCTTAAGCTGGTCGCGGTTTAATATTCCTTTATCATTAAAGAAACTTAAAATTCCCTTTTCCGCGGTGGTCATCATTTTTTTCAGTTCTTTTGTGGAAAAAGCTTCATTGCCTTCAAAAGTAATGGATTTAATGTAAATCTTTTCGTTTTCTGTAATGTTTAGAATCACGCGGTAGTCTTTTTGGCCATCTTGTTCCACCTCGTCGATAATTTCGGCGTTGTAGTAACCTTTGGTGTCATAAAGGCTTTTAATTTTTACGATATCCGACTTGATTTTTTCCCGGTTCAAATTTTCCCTGGTTTTAATCGTCAGAACTTCCATAATATCTGACTTGCTCAGCTTTTTATTGCCTTTAATTTGAATGTCCGTAATCAGCCCACGCTCCACAACAGTAAATGTGACTATTTTACCTTCCGGCGTGTCTGCCGACGAAGCGCTGACATCAAGGAAAAAACCCATCTTAAAAATAGTTTTTATATCCTCGGTAACGTTATCTTCGGTATAGGGACTTCCCTCTTTGGATTTAAGCTTTTGAATAATCGCGTCGGCTTCAATCTTATTGTTCCCGCTGATTTCAACTTTCGCTATTTTTTCGACCAATCCTGCCTGCACCAAAACGTCCGTTTTCAACTGCGCGGCTACATCATCGAGACTTTCCAAGCCCTTGGCCTGAACAAAAATCGGCGACATGGTTTTTCCGCTTCTTACGTTTATTACTTTAGCGTCAACGCTTATTGATTCGCCAAGCTGGGTTAAACTGCCCATGACGACAAAGTCGGCCATGAGCGATCTGCCCGCGTCAACGGCGCGGCGCTCATCAATTTTTACTTGGCTGCGCAAGAAAGAGTCAGCCGGCACAACTCTTAATTGCTTTTCTTTTTGCAGCTGAGCGAGCGTTTTTCTATAAAGCGATTCCTGGATAGCCGTTTTATTCTCTTTGCTGTAAATTTCAAAAGGAAGCACTGTGATCTTTTTTACTTCCTGCGCCTGCGCCGGTACAAGCAACAAAACCAGCATAATCAAACAGATTAAATTAAAATGACGTGTAATTTTATTCATAATTATAAATTTTCCCGTCACGCAGGCTGATTCTGCGGGACATCCTTTCTGCCAGCAATTTATTGTGCGTTACAACAACAAGTGTAATCTTTCTTGTTTTATTTAAGTTAACAAGGATGTCTTCTATCTTTTTTCCCGTCTCCGTGTCAAGGTTTCCTGTTGGCTCATCAGCCAGCAGTATTTCCGGCTCCATTACCAGCGCTCGGGCAATGGCGACCCTTTGCTGCTCCCCGCCGGATAGCTCTCCCGGCTTGTGTTTCAACCTGTCCTTTAGTCCGACTTCTTCCAGTAGTTTTAACGCCTTAGAAGCCGCCTTCTTCGGAGACATTCCGGCGATTAATGCCGGCATCATTGCGTTTTCCAGGGCGTTAAATTCCGGAAGCAGATTATTAAACTGAAAAATAAAACCTATTGTGGAGTTGCGAAATCTTGCCATCTTTTTTTCATCCCACTCAAAAACATTCAAACCGTTAATCTGCAAGTAACCGTCTGTCGGATGGTCTAGGGTGCCCAAAATATGTATAAGCGTGCTTTTGCCCGCGCCGGAAACACCCAGAATAGCCAATGACTCTCCCTGGGGGATTTCCAAATTAAGTCCGCGCAAAACCTCTATTTTATTGCCGTCTTTAAAAAAAGTTTTTGATAAATTATTGAGCCTGATCATTTTTTACCTTTACAAAAACTTTTATTCGTAACGCAAAGCTTCCGCGGGATCCAAACGCGAAGCTCTCAACGAGGGGTAAATCGTGGAAAGAAAACATATCAGCATCGTGCCAATAACAATTATAATCACATCACTGTAATTGACCTGCGAAGGAAGCTCACTCAAATAATAAACATCGCCGGGTAAAATCTGAAAGTTGAACACTTTTTCTATGAAAAGAGAAACTTTCTGCAGATTAAGAGCCACGGCAAGACCGGCAACACATCCTAAAAACGTTCCGATCAAACCGACAATCAGCCCCTGATAGACAAATGTTTTCATTATGCTGAAAGATGTCGCGCCCATCGATTTCAAGATCGCGATGTCTTTGTTTTTTTCCATGACGATCATAATCAGCGCGCTGATGATATTAAAGGCTGCGACCAGAACAATTAAACTCAAGATAATGAACATCACACGCCTTTCCAGCTTAAGCGCGGCAAAAAGATTGCGGTTCATCTGCATCCAGTTATTGGCCCAAAAGGGAAATCCGAGTTTATTTTGAATGTTGCGGGCAATAACATCCGCCTTGTAAATATCGTCAACAATTATGTCTATGCCCGTGACCGAATCTCCCATCTGCAAAAAATCCTGGGCGCTTTTTAAAGATAAAAACGCCAGCGTCGAGTCATACTCGTAAAAGCCGGATTCAAAAATGCCGGTGACAATGTACTTGTTCATGCGCGGCATCACGCCCATCGGCGTGGAAATACCCACGGGGGAAATAATAGTAATTGTGTCCAAAAGAAAAATGCCCAGATTCCTGGCCATTTCCCTGCCGATAACTATACCACTCAAATGAGCGTCTTGGCGGGGCACCTGTTTTAATATCTGCGGAGGAATTTTATCGAGATATTCTATTTCTCCCTCTCTCATTTTCCCCAGATTAATCACCTCAAAAGCGGTTTTCGTATCCAACCCTCGGATAACCACGCCGCTTACGCTGCCGCCGCTGCGAATCATCGCCTGGGTAAAAATAAACGGCGTGGAGGCGACAACGCCTTCCACTTCAGAAACAGCTTTGCGCACCGCTTCATAATTTTTCATTGAACCGTTTACATCGGCCGTCAGCTCAATGTGGGACCTTATTCCGAGAATTTTTGTGCGTAAATCTCTTTCGAAACCGTTCATCACGGCCAGAACGATAATCAGCGCGGCCACTCCTAAAAAGATGCCGAAAATCGATATAAAGGTAATTATTGATACAAATACCTGTTTACGTTTGGCGCGAAGATACCGCTTGCCTATAAAAAATTCGTAGCTCATTGTAATTCTATCCTGTTGTCAACAAGCAATTTTTTGGTAATCCAAAATATGCCCTATTGTTCTTTAATCCTGAGCAGAGGAAATAAAATGACGTCCCGAATGGAAGCGGAATCGGTAAAAAGCATGACCAGGCGGTCAATACCGATGCCTTCTCCCGCTGTCGGCGGCATGGCGTACTCCAGCGTCCTGATGTAGTCTTCATCCATCTCATGCGCTTCGTCGTCGCCTGTTTCTCTTTCTTTTAATTGCTGAATGAATCTTTCCCGCTGATCGGCGGGATCATTGAGCTCCGAAAAGGCGTTGGCGATTTCCTTGCCGTAAATGTAGAGTTCAAAACGATCGGTATAATCACTGTCAGCGGCCGAGCGGCGAGACAGAGGAGATACGGCAACGGGGTATTGAGTTATAAAAGTAGGCTGCATAAGCTGTTTTTCCACAACTTCATCAAAAATTGCCATCAAGATTTTGCCCAGCGAATCAGTGTCTTTAACGTCGCAGCCGGATTTACGGGCGAAAGCCAGAGCCGTGGATTGATTCTCCAGTTCAGCCGCTTTCATACCCGCCAACTGCGAAAGGGCGTCTTTAACGGATAAACGTTTCCATGGCGGCATCAGGTCAATCTCCGTTCCCAGATAATTAAATTTGAGCCCCCCGAAAATATCTGTCGCGACATGCGCGAAAAGTTCTTCGGTAAAAGACATCAAATGCTCATATGTGACGTAGGCCCAATAAAACTCCATCATGGTAAATTCGGGATTGTGAAAGGTGGAGATGCCTTCGTTGCGGAAATTTCTGTTAATTTCATAAACCCGCTCCATGCCGCCGGTTACCAGTCTTTTTAAATAAAGTTCGGGAGCGATGCGCAGATAAAAATCCGCGTCCAGGGCGTTATGATGGGTTTTAAATGGCCGCGCTATTGCTCCTCCGGCCTTCGGCTGCATCATGGGAGTTTCCACTTCCAGAAAATCGTGTTTATTCATAAATTCACGAATTAACTGAATGATGCGGCTGCGCTTCCGGAAAACATCTTTAACTTTAGGATTGGCAATCAGATCCAGGTGGCGCTGGCGGTATCTGGTTTCGATATCGGTAAGTCCGTGCCATTTTTCGGGCAGTGGCCTAATCGCTTTAGCGGCAAGGCGTAAATCCGCAGCTTCAATGGTTAGCTCGTTGGTTTTTGTGCGAAACAGCTTTCCCGAAACATAAATGATATCGCCGATATCCAGCTTCTTATAAATAAAATAAGCGGCCTCGCTCAAATTATTTTTTGCTATGTAGCACTGAAGCTGGCCTTTACGGTCCTGAATTTTGATAAAGGCCGCCTTGCCAAAATCACGCACAGCTATTAATCGCCCGGAAATAGAAAAGTTTTGACTCAATTTAGAAAGTTCTTCGCTTGTGGCCGAAGCGTATTTCTCTGATATCTCAGATGTCGTATTTTGAGGCAGAATATCGTTGGGATATAAATCAATCCCCGCGTCTTTAAGAGCCGCTATTTTTTCTAAACGAACCTTTAAAAGTTCATTATCTTCCATGATTTCCCCGTTTTTCAAAGCTTGATTGAATATATTTTTTTAGTCAAATAGTCAAGCTTTGATTATCCAGAAAAAGGCCAATAAAAGCCGCAATTTCGCAAAATTAGTTTGCCACGTAACACGATGTTATGTATGCTGATTAAGACTTACATTATGGAGGGGGAAAAATGGTAAATAAAGCTATTCTTATCGGTCGTTTGGGTAAAGATCCTGAGGTGCGCTACACTCCGGACGGCACTATGGTCACAAATTTCAATTTAGCCACAGATGAGCAGTGGAAAGATAAAAACGGTGAAAAAGCACAAAGAACTGAATGGCATAGAATAGTTACTTTCGGCAAATTAGCGGAAATCTGCGGTAATTATCTGGTGAAGGGAAAGCTTGTCTTCGTGGAAGGGCGCATTCAGACGCGTTCTTGGGAAGATAAAGACGGTGTAAAACGGTTTACCACGGAAATTGTCGCGTCCAACATGCAAATGCTCGACTCCAAGGGACAGAGCAAAGCACCGGAAAATTCGTCTTCGGATTCGGCGGCTGGTGGGTCTGCTGCGGGCTCGGATGATGTGCCTTTTTGATAAATAAATGGGGATTTTCTTCTCTCTGAATTAAACAGAGAAGAAAATCCCTTAATTCTAAAGTGATTTCGCTTCTAAAGTTAGAAACTGTTTTGTAATCTGTGTTTATTTTTTTTCGCTGTCGTCAGTTATTTCTTTTTCGTTCATCGATTTTTTGAAATTTTTAATCCCTTTGCCAATCGCTGAACCTATTTCCGGCAGTTTTCCCACACCGAAAATAATCAAGATAATAACCAAAATGATCAGTAATTCAGGAATTCCTATTGGACCCAGCATAACATTACCTCTTAATTATTTAATTTTATATTAGGGTAACCGTAAACGGATTACCTCTCCTGGCTTGCCTAAATTCTCTATTTTCTTGCCTTTGAATTGTAGCTCAACTCCTCCCGCATTGCCAATATCTATATCAAAAACGACTGCTTTATATTCGACTTTTTCTCCCGGCTGCAACAAAATTTGAAAAGAAGGTTTTTGATCAATTTTCATCTTTATCCATGTTGCCTCGTTAGCTTTAATTACCAGGATACTGATATCTTTGTCATCATATTGCTCGTAAACGTTATCAGTTAAAGGCGTGTTTGCTTTTTTAGCGAGAATCTCCGCGGAGGTTAGATGTTGGGATTGTTCCGCATTCATGACCGGGGCGAGAGATTTATTGTCAAAAGCGTCCTCGCTTTCTTGCGTCTCATCTAAAACAGGAAGTTCATCACTTGTTCCCTCTTCGCTGATATCCTGTTTTTCCGAAGCGATATTAATATTTTTACTCATGATGGATCTGTCAACATCCACGCGTGATGATGGACGATATTGCATGGACACCAGCCACATTACGGAAAAAATAACTAACAAAACAAAAATGACACCCAAAATTTTCCTATAGTAAGTAAACATTGATGCAAAAAAACCTTCCCCCCCGGCACTTTCATCAGTCTCCATATCATCGAGCATTTTTAGAGAATTGATATATTCTTCGTATCGGGCGAGAATTAATGTTTCTTCCACGCCCAGGGCGCGGGCGTAGGTTTTAATAAAATTTCTCGCGTAAGCAGGTTCCGGCAGCGCGCTAAAATCACTATTTTCTATCGCCTGGAGATAGCTGACACTTACGCGGGTCTGCTGATAAACATCTTTAAGAGAAAGCCCCATAGCTTCTCTTTTTGTTTTTAAATCTTGAAAATTATTGTAAAAATCTTTATCAGCAGCCATATAAAATATCTTTTAAATTTTTATTCCTCATTATCATTTATTTTTAAGCCATGCAATCCTTATTAAAGTACCTGCGAGGCAAATATTAACACTTTCCATTTATCATAAATTTTATTAATAATTGTTTATTAAAAAAGGGGTGTTTTCATATGCGCGCGGAATTAAAATTTACTGAGGATTTGGCAAAAAAAGCCGGTTTTCTGCTCAAGGATAAATTAAATCAAAAACACGATATCACCTATAAAGGCGATATTAATATTGTTACCGAAGCGGATAAGATGTCCGAAGATTTAATCATCGGTGAAATTATCCGGGCGTTTCCCGATCATGGAATATTGTCAGAGGAATCACCGTCTATCACCGGTTCCGCACCCGCGCGTTGGATAATAGACCCTTTAGACGGAACAACTAATTACTCCCATGCCTTTCCTGTTTTTTGCGTTTCCATTGCTTTGGAAATAGAAGGCTCTATGGCCTTGGGAGTTATTTACGATCCCATGCGCGATGAGCTGTTTACCGCAAAGCGCGATAACGGCGCTTTTTTAAACGGAAACAAAATAAGGGTTTCGGAGATAAATAATCTCACTCGCAGTCTTCTGGCTACCGGGTTTCCTTATGATATACGAGACAGCATGGAAAATAACCTCGATTATTTCAATGCTATGGCCATCAAAGTTCAGGCAATAAGGCGCGCGGGTGCCGCGGCTCTTGATTTAGCTTATCTTGCCGCGGGGAGATTTGACGGTTTTTGGGAATTAAAATTAAAACCCTGGGATACTGCCGCCGGAAGCCTGATCGTTCAGGAAGCGGGGGGATCAATGTCCGACATGTCAGGCAATGACTGGAATATTTCATCAGCGGGAATGATTGCTTCCAACGGGTTAATCCATCAGCAAATGCTTGACATCTTGAAAAAGACAAGACTCGGTTAATTTATTTATGCAATAATCACAGTTAAAAACAAATCACTGATTCGCGATTACTGATACCAGCATTTTTCTCGCGCGTGGGCCATCAAATTCGCAAAAAAATATTGACTGCCAGGTACCCAATAACAAACGGCCATTTTCAATCAGAATTAACTGCGAGGAACCGACAAGGCTTGCTTTTACATGCGCGGCGGAATTTCCTTCCGCGTGCCGGTAATTAGCGTTAAATGGAACCGCCCTTTCCAGCGAGGCAAGAATATCGCGAGTAACGTCGGGATCGGCATTTTCATTGATCGTAACGCCCGCGGTTGTGTGGGGAACAAAAACAACGCAAATGCCCTTGCTGATTTTTTCCTTTTTTATGTGATTCTGAACAAGTGACGTAATGTCAATAATCTCTGATTTACTGGTAGTTTGAACTTTTATTTCTTCCATTGATTATGCGGCGCGAGATAAAATTATCTCGCTGATTTAATCGCCATATAAACATCGACAATTATTTGTTCGGAAACTTTACTAAGCGCGTGGCTCATGGCCTGAGAGTAACCGCGCGGCGATTGCTCTGACAGCAATTCCTCATGTCTGTATTTTTTTTGATAAACAACTCTTTTGTCGACTTCCCTTCTTTTGGCATCCTTGAGTGTCACCTCAAGGCACAATACAGCGACTTTTTGATTGCTTTGCATTCGTAAAAAGAACTCTCCGACACTTGCCTCAATAAGATAATTTGTTCCCACCGAACTGTAGCGGGAAAAAACCGCGTGAAAATATTTACTCGCCTGCATGTCGCGCAGCAAAATATCGGCAACCATGTCCGCCGGATTTACCGCCCAGCGGTTATAGCTGAAGTAATCAACCGAATAATTATCAGCGCGAAAAATCATGTTCTGGGTATTATACGCCGCGGCTATCGTAAAGCGGTTAAACCGGACCGTTGAATTCAGCTGCGGAAGCTTTTTAAAAACCGGAGCAGGATAATCCAGCAGATAATATTTAATTTCATAGCCGGGTTTTCCCGTGGACGAACATGCCACGAAGAAAAAAAGTAGAAAAATAACAACGGGAAATAGTATTTTATTTTTACTGATTATCATTAACTTATTCATTTTATATAATTGTCACTCCATAGGTTTTCTGGGCGGGGGCGGCCGCTTAAAAAACAATTCTGACGGATTTTCGTTGATGCTTTCAGAAAATGACTGAAGGTTTTCCATAGTAACACGCAAACCCTCCATGGCTTTGTCTATATTGGCAGTTGTGGATTCCAGATTGGACATAACGCTGTTGGTCTGTTTTCCTCCGATAAAATTTTCCACAGCCAGCGTGGTGCTTTTTAGCTGGTCGGATAAACCTTTAAAATCAACTGCTTTTATGCTTTTCATTATTTCATTGGTGTCCTCAAGAAGCCGGCTGATTTCGGAACGGCGCGACGGAATAACAGGATAACTTGTCTGAAAAGTAATTTTCGGAGAGCTGGATTTTTCACCGGGCCTTACCTGATCCAATTCGATAAAGACAATACCTGTTATGCCCGTTGTCCTGAGTTGTGCTTCTGTATGATTCTGCAGATCGGAAGACAACTCTATCTTCATAGCCACTTCAATCAAGCGATCATCCGGCGCAACTTTGATGCTCTTTACTTTGCCTACTTCCACACCGCGGTACTTGACCGTGGAATCAGCCTGCAAACCCTGAACCGATTCATCAAAATAGGTGACGTAAATGGAGCCTTTCCTGAAAAAGTCAGAGGCGCCAACCCAGATTATTATAACGGCGGCCAAGACGGTACCGGTGATAACAAAGATTCCGATTAAAAATTTTGAAGTTCTACCTGCCATATACGCTGCTCCGCTGATTTTCGTCAGGCAATTGTCTGAGAAAAAAACTGCGTACCCTGGGATCTGTAGATTTTTCTTTTAGCGTTTGCGGTTTTCCTTCCGCGATTATGCCGCGAGCGGTTTTGTTTAACATTACTACTCTGTGGGCGATTTTGCAAATAGATTCTAGCTCGTGCGTGACAATCACCATAGTCGTGCCCAGCGCTTCATTGGTTTTAATTATCAAATCGTCAAGTTCCACGGCGGTAACAGGATCGAGCCCCGCGGAAAGCTCATCAAAAAACAGCACCGTAGGATCCAGTGCCATTGCCCGGGCAATGCCCGCCCTTTTTTTCATGCCGCCGGATAATTCTGAAGGATAGTGATTTTCATATCCAGCCAGATTCACCATGCCTAATTTCATCTTGATAATCATGTTTATCATGCCGGAATCAAGATCCGTATATTCCTGAAGCGGCAAGGCAATATTTTCTTTTAATCTCATTGAACTGAATAAGGCGCTTGATTGAAAAAGCACCCCGATATTCTGGCGATAATCATTCAGCTGATCTTCTCGGGCGGTGACAATATCCATCCCCTGGAAAATCACCGAACCGGCAGAAGGTTTTTGCAAACCGATCATTATTTTCAGCAAAGTCGATTTGCCACAGCCGCTTTCACCCACAACGACAAGTATTTCTCCTTTGTTCACTTGAAAATTAACATTTTCAAAAACAATGTTGTCTCCAAAGCTCGCGGAAAGGTTTTTCACCACAATAAGCGGTTCATTTTTTTTAGCAGGCAAATTTATACCCCTATCTCAGATAATATAATGTTACGGCAAAAATAGAATCCGCCACCACAATAAGAAAAATCGCGGATACTACAGCGGATGTGGTATATTTTCCCACATCCTGAGCGCCGGAACGGACTTTGAACCCTCTTTGGCAGCCGATCCCAGCAATCAGCGCGGCAAAGACGCCTGCTTTAATCAGGCTGGTGACAATATCAAAGACCTTAATAGTCTTCAGTGATTGCGTGAGATACGTATTTACCGTCAAATCAAGTCCCGTGACCCCGACAATCATCCCTCCCAAAACGCCGAAAAAATCCGAATATATGGTTAATATCGGAACAACTATAATCATCGCCATCACTTTGGGCACGGCAAGAAATCGGACGGGCTCAAACCCCATAATTTTCAAAGCGTCAACTTCCTCATTTACCACCATCGTGCCGATTTCCGCGGCAAACGCTGAACCG
The DNA here is from genome assembly GCA_016928765.1 of Syntrophaceae bacterium. Classification (GTDB taxonomy): domain Bacteria; phylum Desulfobacterota; class Syntrophia; order Syntrophales; family Smithellaceae; genus UBA4810. Next base: position 1,037 of record JAFGKC010000214.1, on the reverse strand, counting down.
GAGCGTCCTGCTACCAAAATCGCCGTCATGATCGGCCCTAATTCCTTTACCATCGCGAAACTTACCAGAGATGGAACATAGATATTAGCACCCACCTGCTTTAACTGCAAAAAGGACATAAACGCGATGATTAAACCAATAAGCACGCTGATTAATCCGACAATCGGCAATCCGTCTACTCCGGCGCGCTTCATGTAAAAAAGAACATCTTTAACCCGCAGTGTCCGAGGATGTAAGATGGTGTAAAAAAGGGCAACTAACAATTCGCCGACAAATTCAACAACCTCGATAAAATCTCGCGCGATATTGACAGACGCGTCCCCTATTTGCGCAATAAAAGAATCGGGCGTGGCTTTTGGCTTCAGAGGCTTTTTTGCTAAAGCCTGCTCATGGATAACGCTGAATATTCGTTTTGCTTCGCCGGTAACATCAACAAATAAACATTTAATGTTCTTATCGTTAAAGTATTTTTGTATTTGCATTAATGACAGAGCCGCGGCGCTGTCTAAATAAGAAATATCCGAAAAATCAATATCAATTTGTCTTAATTTTCCCGCGCCTGCCAGAGCGTAAATATCGGTGGAAAATTCTTTTAAGTTATACAAGCTGAAACTTCCCGATAAACGGACAAAGATATGATCATTTTTTTTATCACTTGATATTTTATAAAGTTTTTCCCGAACCTGTTCAACGCTCATAATATTTATATTTTTCTTTTGATCACCTTTAATAAGATGAATTACTTCACAAATAAGTAGCGTTTTGATTATCTGTTTGTCAACGCGAATTTCGATTTTGCCTATATCAACCTCTTCCACATTTCTTTCAATCCTTGCATGTTTCATTTAATTATTGTTCGGGAAAGTCAGCATTTTGTATATTATTATGACCAACAGTTCACTTATTTAGTTAATATTATCAATATATTAAGATTTATTATTAATTTTTCCCTCATTTTGGCACGATCTTTTCATTATATATGGGCAAATAAGATCAGAAGGAGGATTCAGATCATGAAAAAAACATTAGGAACAATT
>JAFGKC010000213.1 GCA_016928765.1 Syntrophaceae bacterium | reverse complement strand
ATCTTGACAATTATTTTTAATATGTTATGAGTAGAATAACTACTCATAAGGGAACAGTTATGGATGGTCTTTTTACAGGTATCATTTCATCAAAAACCAGGATAAATTTGCTGGTGCGCTTTTTTTTCAACCCTGGGACAAAAGCTTACCTCAGGGAGCTTGCGAAAGATCTGCATGTTTCCTCAAACGCTGTCCGTGAAGAACTAAACCAGCTTACAAAAACAAAACTTCTCACATCGGAAAAAGACGGTCGCAATGTCTATTACGCGGCAAACGAAAAGCATCCTCTTTTTCCTGAATTAAAATCTATGGTGAGTAAAGTTATGGGTCTCGACAAGGTCATCGAAAGCATTCTTACAAGATTGGGTGACCTGGAAAAAGCTTACCTTATCGATGATTACGCGGAGGGTAGAGATACCGGCATTATAGATTTAGTACTTGTAGGCAATATCGATCAATACCATTTGAGCGACCTAAGCAGAAAAACAGAACGCTATATCAAGCGCAAAATCCGCTCCTTAGTTTTAACCAGAGAAGAATTTATAGCATTTAAACCGAAAATGGAAAACCGGCCATATTTTCTAGTGTGGGAGCGTCAGGAGAATTCATAATATTCTCCATACGGATTAAATTGTCTGTTTAAAACCTACGGTTACAATATCGAGATTGTAACTTGCGGGGCGGAGCTGAATTAAACGTAAGGATTACAAAATGATTCAATTAGTCAAATCCATTTACACTCCTGAATCAGCAATACGGCATCCGATCAAACTTTTTCAAGAAATGTTTCGAGATTTATTTGCTTCACGAGAGCTGGCTTGGAGGCTTTTCGTTCGTGATTTCAGCGCCCGCTATCGACAAAGCTTTCTCGGCTATTTATGGGCTTTTCTACCTCCTATAGTCGCTACATTTACTTTCGTTTTGTTAAATAAAAGCGGCATTCTAAATGTAGGAGCATTGCCACTGCCTTATCCTGTTTATGTAATGATTGGTACTCTTCTTTGGCAAGTTTTTGCTGACGCAATCAACAGCCCAATAAAAACCGTGACTGCGGCCAAAACCATGTTGGCAAAAATCAACTTCCCACGTGAGGCTATTTTAATTTCCGGCATGTTAGAAGTACTGTTTAATTTTGTAATCCGCTTAGTCTTGCTGATTGTTATATTTGTTTATTACGGAATTATTCCTCCAATGACTGCGCCATTGGCGTTAATAGGAGTTTTTGCAATTTTTTGTTTGGGTTTAATGATAGGAATTATTATCACCCCTATAGGCGTGCTTTATACTGATATAAGCCAAGCTCTAAGCATGATACTTTCTTTCTGGATGTTATTTACGCCAGTAGTTTACAAACCTCCTTCAACCGGTATCCTGGCACAATTGACATTATTGAATCCTGTTAGTCCTCTCATTGTTACTACACGCGAATGGCTAGCAATCGGTGCGGCGAGTAATGTATTTGCTGCTTTGATTGTTTTTTCAATCACCATTGTTCTTTTATTTGCTGGCTGGTTACTTTACCGGCTGGCGATGCCAATTCTTGTAGAGCGGATGGGCAGTTAAATGAACGATGACATCTTAATCAAAGTTGAAGGCGTTTCAAAAAAATTTTGTCGCAGTCTTAAAAAGTCCTTATGGTATGGCATAAAAGATATCGCAAGCGAGGCTCTAGGGCGAGGTGACTGGCATAATCGACTTCGCCCTGAGGAATTCTGGGCAGTTCACGACGTCTCTTTTGAATTGAAACGAGGAGAATGCACGGGTTTGATAGGTCGCAACGGCGCAGGAAAAACTACTCTCCTCAAAATGCTTAACGGCCTTATTAAACCGGACAAAGGACGGATTGAAATACTTGGCCGCGTGGGAGCATTGATTGCCTTAGGAGCGGGATTTAATCCGATTTTAACCGGTCGGGAAAATATTTATGTTAATGGCTCAATATTAGGACTGTCTAAAAGAGAAATAGATGCGAAGCTTGAAGAAATTATTGATTTCTCTGAGATAGGAGATTTTATTGATTCTCCGGTGCAAAGTTATAGCTCCGGAATGCATGTCCGACTAGGTTTTTCTGTTGCTACCGTATTAGATCCCGATGTATTATTATTAGATGAAGTTCTTGCAGTAGGTGATACACGTTTTCAAGCAAAATGTTTGCAACGTATCAAGGCTGTCCGATATAACGGAGGAGGAATTTTGCTTGTTACACATATACTTGAACATGTTGCCCATTATTGTGACCGCGCTATTTTATTGGATAAGGGCAATTTGATCATGGATAGTGATACATCAACGGCATTAGACAATTATGTTCGTAATGTAGGTACTGAATACAGAAATATTTCTGAAGATATTCCCAAAATTAAAACAAATGTAAAGCATATTAACGAAGAATTCCATCTTAATTCATTTTATAATAATCAAGAAACTCGATGGGGTGATCGATCCGCAACCATTACAGACATTTACTTAATACAAGATGACAAAGAATGTTCCTCAAAAATAGTAGCGGGAATTGTCACAAACTTAATATTGAAAATTTATTTTCATACCAGCATTGATAAACCAATTTATGGTTTTGCTATTAAGTCTATTGAAGGTGGCATTATTTTTAGCACAAATTCACGCCAACTGCTTGGCCCATATCGAATACCAAAACAAAGTGAAGGTGACAAAATCAAGGTATGTTTTAGCTTCACACCAATCCTTGATAGTGGTGAATATTTTATTTCAGTTGGCATTGCTAGCGATTCTCCGAAAGGCATTCAAGCCCATGATCGAAGATATGACTCTTTAAAAATTAATGTTTCACATCCTCTCTCGCCATCTGGCGATATTGAAATGAATGCCAAATTCCATATTCTTTAAAAAGGTAAAATGCAATTCATGGATAAAAGCAACGAAAAATTGGTTGTTGTCTTAGGAATGCACAGAAGTGGAACTTCTATGATGAGTGGTTTACTTACTATGCTGGGTTTATTTCCCGGCGGAGAAGACCGTTTACTAAAAAAAGATGAAAACAACCAGAAAGGATATTTTGAAGATAGAATCATTGTTGAATGTAATGAAAAAATATTATCTGATGCTGTAAATGCCGAATTCCCGGAAATTCATGACTCGGAATGTTTCCTTGATAAGGGAACTTTGGATGGATTTGGCTGGTTATATGGAGCATGGCTGAATGAAACACTGGTACAAAGTTGTACTCCGACCGAATCAAAACTACTTGAAGAAACAATAAAAATATATAAATCTCAGCTTCTTCCCCACCAAATTTGCCTGATAAAAGATCCAAGAATGTCACTTACAATTGGCAAGTGGTCAGAAAAAATAAAAATAAATGCAGCTATTGTTATAGTGAGAAATCCCGTCGATGTTGCCTTGTCTTTGTATAAGCGTGATAAAATAACGACATATATAGCTTACAATATTTGGAAGCTATATAATTTAAAAGCCATGATAGCTATAGAAAATATTCCTCATATGATCGTAGATTATAATAGCTTCACTGAAAATAAAAAAAAGAGCTTGAGTGATATTTTATCGTTTTTAGAAAAAAAAGTTAATCTTAATACTAATGACACAGTCATAAGTCCAGTTTTAGCGTTTGTCGAAAAAACACTCAACCACGGTAACAGTAAAAGTGATTCTGGCATAACTGCAGATTTGTTAGAATTTTACAATGAGGTGAAAAACGGCAATCTCAAAAACATAAAGAATCAATATGAAGATTTTTATGAGAAAATAAAATACGGCTGGAGAGAAGCAATGTACGTCGCGGCTAAACATCAAAGCAACTATATGAAAACAAATTATAAAAACATAATAGACAGGATTAACAATCATATTATATCTGGATTTGTGGTAAAGTTAATAAGGATAATTAAAGGGGATCCGACATTTGGTACTTATAAAGATATTTAAGCCATAAAATTATATCCTCTTCATGCCTGTAATTTAAAACTTCCTATTTCAGTAAAAAAAGAAAAATATTCTAGAAGGAATAATTAATGAATCGCATACTAATTTTTCTTCATTATAATCCAAACGGAGAACTTGCTTCATATGTTCTCCATACACTAAAAATTATGAGAGAGCTGTATAAGCGAGTTGTACTTGTTTCAAATTGCCCATTAAAGCATGAAAATAAGAAATCCCTGCAGACATTTTGTCAGAAAATTATGGAAAGAGAATATAATGGGCTCGATTTCCGCGGGTGGAAAGAAGCATTATTGGAAGAAGGATGGAATGGTTTGGCAAAGTATGACAGCTTAACACTGATGGATGATTCTTGTTTCGGCCCGTTTTTTGATATGTTACCAGTTTATCAACAAATGGAAAAAGCTGATGTTGATTTCTGGAGCATCACCGACATTCAGAAAATGAATCAATACAAGAACAAACTTCAAATCAATTTCTTAGCCTTCAAGTCTTCAATTATTTGCTCTCCAGTGTTTATGAAATTCTGGGGAAATGCTGACGATCATTATAATAAGAAAAAGTTTATGCGTATCCACCTGTCCAATCTTTTCGATCGTTTGATTACCAAAGGATTTCGATACAAGTCATATATTCCCCTAGGTAACAGAAGTGGCTTTCACGATAATCAATCGGATTATAATCCTTATTTCTTATTACAGCTTGGATTTCCTTTTATTCAGACTCATATTTTCGCTATTTTCAGCCATCAATTACAATTAAAATATTTAGTAACGCTGAAATCAGATTATCCTCTCGCCTTGATTGATGAGTACTGTGCATACTACTTTCATCCAAATATTTCTATGAAGGCTGTGAATAAAACGTTCCTCATATCGGGAAAAAAACTGCCAAGCAACTCCGATCATGCTCAAATCAAAACAGCTCTTCACCTTCATGTGTTCTACGTCGATATGCTTGATCAATATATATTTTTTTTAAAAGACGAACATAAATATTTTGATCTCCATATCACCACAGACTCCGAATCGAAGAAAAATCAAATCTTTACAAAATTGAAAGAGAATAACATGGATCATTTGTTGAAAGGTATTTATATATTCAAAAATCATGGAAGAGATGTGTTGCCATGGTTGAAGATAGCTGATATTCTGGAAAAATATGATGTTGTGGGACACTTCCACACCAAGAAATCACCTACAGTCAGTAACTGGATTGCGGAATCCTGGCAAAATAAGGTTTTGGAGAATTTGATTCAACCAATGAAAGATATTTTACAACTCTTTCAAGATGTTCCTAGGCTTGGAGTTGTTATTACGGATATTCCTCATTATTTTTCCGCCATCTCTCCCAAAATAAACGCATGGGGTGTAAACAGACGTATGGTCAATATCATGTGGAAAAAAATGAAGTGTAAAAAAGATCTCGACCTGAAAAATCTCTCCACCCCCATCATGCCCTACGGAACAATGTTCTGGTACCGCCCGCAAGCCTTCAAGCCGCTATTTGATTTAAAACTGGGAGATGTTGATTTCCCACCGGAACCAATTCCATCTGACGGAACCGTTGCGCACGCTATTGAGCGATTGCCAGTCTATCTTGCGTGGAACGAAGGATATGATTTTCGAATTGTTATAAATCCGATAGAAATAAGAACTGAATTTGAAGTATTATCACAAATCAGCAAGTCACATGATTACCGTTTGGGCTCATTTCTGCTGAGACTACCGAGAATCATTTATAGAATATGCCGTCGTCCTTTCTAATCCTGAAAAAGCCTGCAAAATATTTTTGTGCGATTCTTAATTGTCAATTCTACTTAATTATTGGGAGCCCGTGCCTGAGCAACATCTGTAGCTTATAAGATATTAATATATGAACTGAATAAAAAGATCGGGTAGTGATAACCCTTTTTTGTTGAATTTTGATCCTTAACTTCGTCAATTCTTTACGTTTGGACCAAAGATCACGGAAACAAGATTTATAAATACCGTTCCATATTTTCAAATCTCTCTTTACAATTGAAAGCAAAATCCCCTCTATTGTTAACAATATAAAATGAAGTGGAATCAATATACAAGAAATAAATCCGGGATAGCATAACAACATAACATAAGTTTTATTCCTCTCACTCAGATAGCGTCTGCGATATGTAGTCTGCATAGTTTGGTTAATAAGCTTTCCGCCACCAAGGCTTCTGCCAATCCAGTGATCAAAACCGGATTCCGCGAGAGCAACAACCGGATATCCTCTCAACCGTGCAAGACAGCAAAGATACGTATCCTCGGCGATACTCTCAAACCATTCAGGAAGTCCACCCAATTCATCCCAAAGTTCTTTTGGCAACCACATACAAGCCCCCATTACCATACCAACTTTATTACGCAACTTATCTTTATTAGGTATGGGATTTAAAAACAGGTCAAGCATACTGCCGATATCTATAAGTTCGCCCGTTTTTATGTTGTATTGAGGCAATCCAATAATTCCTCGTATATTTTCTTTATTAGCGTAATTATAAAGAGTTGATAGAGCATCTTCATGAAGTTCGGCATCATTATTAAGCAAAAGAATGAATTCACCTCTCGCCACGGAGACCATGCGATTATTGCTGACACAAAATCCAACATTGCGTTCACTCTGTATCAGTTTGACATCAGGGAACTTATCACAAACGATCTCTGCCGATCCATCGGTTGAAGCATCATCGTGAACAATCACCTCTATGGGCAATTGAAAATTCTGATTAAAGACAGATTGTAAGCACGCTTCTATGACATTGCGGCCGTTATAATTGGCTATGCAAACCGAACAGACAGGCTCCTGACTTCTTACTAAAAAGGTTGCTTCTTTACCCATTCCCAAGTTCTCTTCAATCCTTCTTTGATTCCAATGATCGGCTGCCAGCCAAGCTCCTTTTTAATTCTTGAATAATCAAGAATGACCGATTTTACATCAATAGTGCGCCCCGGCAGATAAAACCTTTTCAATCTTTTTTCTGTCACATCTTCAATTTCCTCGCAGAGTTGATTAATGCTTAAACTTTGGCCGGAGGAAACATTAAAAATTTGGTATCCTTTTTGTTGTTTCACAAAATTTATGCATGCCAAACAAGCAGAAACAAGGTCATCAATATAAAGATAATCTCTGGTAATCTCACCGTCCCCCCATATTTCAATAGACTCATCTCTTCTGATTTTCTCCATCATACTGCGAATGATGCCAAACCCGGTAACATAAGGCTGATATGGGCCATAAAGATTTGATGGTCTAAGTATGGTTATCCGGTTGTCACATTGGCCGCCGCAGACATGAAGAAAAGACTCTATTGCCGCTTTTCCTGCCCCGTGATTAGAGATAGGCGCAACAGGACTTGACTCATTGACGGAAATAACATCAGAATTTCCATAAATAGTTCCACCGGAAGAAAAATATATCAAGTGCTTATAACTGTAATTCTGGAATATATCGAGAAATTTTAAAAATGGCAGTAGATTCAATTCAGCTTCTCTTGAAGGACTTCTCATCGTTGTTGTCGGAACACTGTCTGATGCCAAATAGAATATCGTTGAGCAACGCTGTAACACTTCTCTTAAAACAGATTCATCGGAAAGCAGACACTCATAAAATTCAATATTATCGTTTTCTTTTTGCTCCGCGATATTTCTATCAATCACATGGACTTTATAGCTAGCATTCAAAAGGGGGTTCCGAAGTTGACGCCCCACATATCCCATACCGCCAATTAAAAGCACTTCTTGAAGATTCATTTTTCTATCCCTGTTAATTTTTTATAGGCCGCAATATATCTTTCCGCGCAATCATCCCAAGTACCTATTTCCCGCCCTACCCACTCGCAGGCCGCTTGGCCTATTTGCATGTTATTGTCACTGTCGCTCAACCATCGTAAACCTTCCAAAAAATCTTCTCTTTGATTTGCAATCCACCCCGTTTTAAGATGCTCTATCATATTTCTATGGGCAGGTATATCAGAGGCAATGATCGGTAATTTTGCCGCCATAGCTTCCAACATGACTTGCGGGCGCCCCTCATCGTGATTGCTCAGTGTAATAAGGCCTGTTGCTTCAGGAAACCATTTATCATGAAGCTCAGCGGGATTTGTCGGCCCGTGATAGTGCACCCAACTAGGAATAGCCGTCTGTTCCTGCATTGGGCCAAAGAGATGAAGTTCGTCTTCACCTTCAAATATCGTCTCACCCCATGAAAAGAGAGAGCCTATTTTTTTCTTGGTAACACGCAAAACAGCTATCCACTTTCTTCGTCTTTGCAGGTGTATCTGTTTTCTGTTTATATCAAACCACATCTGTTTGACACCAAAAGGGATGGGAAGGATTTCGGCAATATCACCAAAATATTTTTCCAATCTCTTCACCATCCAATCGGCGTTGGGAGCAAGAATGCAAAGGCGCTCGCGGATTACTTTTCGCAGCATTGGAATCATTCCCGGTAATCGCAGTAAACCATAATCACTGCCTAAAACCGATATAACGGCGGGTTTGGGTATCCCCCACAGGGGAAGAGCGTTCTGAAGCCAATTAATATGTATAACGTCGGCATCCGTGTGACGCCTGTATACTTTACGTAATTTATACAGCAATCTTGCCGCAACGAATATTCGCTGGATGGCCCTAGTTCGTAAAATATGGGCGATACCTCCTTGATCCATGAGCTTCCGCAGCCATATGGATTCTTCATCTGTTAAAGCATTCATCACCGCGGATGGCTTTTCGCCTGGCGGCGCCCAAAGGTGGAGTCGCACTTGGTTTTTGGAGGCCATTGCATAGACAAGGTCACTCGCGAAGCGAACTCGCCAGTCCTCCGCATTATGCGGATATGATGAGCTTATCATCAGTACTTTCATAAAATTAATAAATCCGGTAGTTATCCTCTTATAATTATTTTTCTTACAGTCTTCTTAATAATTTTTCATTCACGGCTTTTTGATAATACAAAAATTATTCACGCCAAATTGAAAATATGAATGATGTTCAATGATCATGCTTGTTTGAGAAAATAATTTTTCAAGCTCGGCCCGATTATAGTATTTTTTATGATCCCTTATCTCATCAGCATTAACTATTTTTAAACGGTATGACAAAAATTCCAAAACAGGTTGAGCAGCTTTGCTAGGCACTGTCATCACAAGCCTTCCATTCTTTTTCAGCACTCTTCCGATTTCCTTCACCATGCTCAAAGGGTCAGAAAGATGTTCAAGTACCGCCAACATTGTAATCACATCAAAAGATTCATCTGCAAAAGGCAGCGCATCAGTTATTACCATTTTTATGGTTTCTATTTTTCCAATTTTCATCTCCTGTACTTTGTAATCAACGCCAATACCGCTCTTTAGAAAAGGTTTTAGTGTTCTGAGCAAACGATAATCCCAACCGCAACCAATATCAAGTAGATGACAATCAGGATATCGCTCGATTGTGGGAATGACCCTCCTGATCCTTAAACGCCGTAAAATAGGCTCTAAAAATGGTTCTCTCATTATTTTTAATTTCCTATACAATTCAATTACATGTTTATTGGCAAAAAGCCTTCTTGCGCTTAAGGTTACCATTATTATTTCCTTGGCAAACGGCCCACCCATGTTCCCACTACCGTTAAATTCCACTCAAGTTCTTTTATGGATGGCCTTCCAATGCCGGTTAAAATCATTCTATCCTCCGGCTTCATTTTTTTGACCCAAGGTTCGTATGCCTTAGCAGAATAATAATCCAGTTGAATATTTCTAAAAATGGCAAGGTCTTTCGGAGGCATCATTGCTGGTTCAAATCCCAGCATGTATCGCCAGTCCGCATGTGGATTAGCATAAAATGTTTGATAAAAAACATACATAGAATTACTGTAAATAATACCGCCTTTCCCCGGAAGCCAATTTTTGTGTTCAGGATTTTCCGAGGAAAGATACCGCACGGACTTACTGCTCGTCCAGCGACTGTTGTAGTCACTGGTTGTGGCAAGAAACAACACGCAAGCTACCGCCAATGTAATCCACACCCGTTTCATGGATAAACAATCCATAGAACTTTTCAGATAATCTTCAAATTCCAGCGCCATCCATACGCACAGAGCCGGTATTCCCCAATCAAGCCAAGTACGAACATTCACAAACCCTAAAGCCCAACTGACAACTGCCAGAATAAACACAGGCGTACATATAACTTTTACATCCCAAGAATTACGAAGAGCACGCCAAGCCAGCATACCGAATACAACAAAAACCACGATTACGTCGCCGTTAAAAGGTTTGAATTCTCCAACAAGTTGTCTTACCAACGTTTGTTCGCTCAAGATGCGGAAAAATAACCCTAGTGTCTGATAAAAAAATTGAATTGGATGTCCGGTCATTATCATACCGACACCAACCCCAATTACAGTGCATAGAGAAACAACAACGCCGGCGCGCCATTCACGAGCGAGGAAAAAGCATAACACCGGCAGAGCAAACATATACCACAGGCAATGAATCCATGTAGCCAAAGCTATTAGAATAGTTAAAATTATTGCGCATGGCCAATGTATAGGTTTTTTCTTAAAATGGGGCCACAAATAACTCAAGACAATAACAACAACCATGGTGAAGATAAAAGGCCTGCCTAAAAAAATACGAAATATTAAAGCAAAATTAGCTATTACAATAATCAGAAAAGTAATGAGCCAGGCTTCCGGCCTTTCTAAAAAAAATATCGGGGGAAGAAAAAATAGAAAAAAAAGAAAAGTAACAGAAAAAACAACCAGTCCGTCTTTGTCAAATCCTATTGTTTTGTGAATGAATTCAAGAACTTTGTGCCAGCCTACGTGGCTATCCATGGTAATTTCCGGGCGTAAAATCAGAATATCTACCCAGTCTTTTCCGGAAATAACTTTTGCCACATGGCGCATTGCATCGTCGGACGGTATAAATCCATACGAAACCACCTTAAATGAAATCAGTAATATTACCGCAAGAAATATACAGGAAACTAGAATTAATACATAACGTGGTTTAGTCAGCCCTTCCCGCAACTTAATTCTCCTTTTTTGGCATTTTTGAAATTTTATTAACTCTTGGTGAAAATTTTCTGAAACTTTTTGCTAAGCGAAGACATCCGAAAATTATAAACACGGTTCCCATTAACAGCATAAAAAAAGCAAAAATAATAGACGGGCTGTCACCAGACATACAGATATTGCGTCTAGGGTCAGATTGATCGTATCTGATTTCCATTGTATCATCAACGCGCAATACGTCCCACTGCTGTTTCCCTATACTACTTGTCGCGCTGATTTTAGTTCCGGCAGAAGACATGAACCAGTAGTCCATATAGTAATTGCCGCCGCCATCGGAACCACGTTTAAAATGCTTATTCGTTACGTGTCCTATGGCTTGTCCTCTATAATCCTGCACGCGTTTGTATTCAGTGTAGGCTGACCAACTGCCGGATAATAAAAAATATCCTATGCCTGCACAGATTAAACCCAAAAAAACACCGGAAATAGAAACCTTCAACGGCGCCCTCCACATTTGCTTGTTAATTTTATTATAAAGGTTATTTGCCCTATTTGAGGAAAAAATACAATAATTTATTAAACGAAAACACAATAAATCATGATGCATAAATATAAAAAAAAGGGGGCATTATTCAAATGCCCCCTTTTTTTATTAAAGTCTTAAATCAAATTAGTCTTGTGGAATTCTTGAGAGGTTCAAGAACATGTTACCATCTGTTACCTCAACCCGTGCCGGCGTTACCTGCCATGCATTACCCGTAGATGAACAAGTTATGGTGTAAGCATCTTGGCTTCCACCGGGAGTTACTACAGTTGTAACACCTTCAGATTGCGCATAACCAGCGTGTTGTAACTGATCCAGTTCAACCACTGTAAGCTGATCATTATCAACAAAATAGGCAATAGATGCTGTATAAGCGTTTTTGCAATCGCTGTTTAGAGTAGCAACATAGCCTCTTTTTCTGTACTGCATGAACTGCGGAATGGCGATGGCCGCCAAAATACCGATGATCGCGATAACAATCATCAACTCAATCAACGTGAAACCTCTCTCTTCTTTGCGGAATGCTTTTAACATAATTTTCCTCCTTAAAAATACGTTTAATTTATTGTTATTGTTTTTATTTAATCTACATGATAGTTTAATTTTTTTCAATGATTAATTTTATTCTACCCACCTCCTCAATGTATTTCTTGATAACATTTTTTTATATTTCAACCTTGTTTCAAGCAATTGATGTGCCAACTATGATTATTTATTTTTACTAAGTAAAATTAGCAATTTACAAAATTATTTTGGAGATAATCTTTCAAAAAATAAAGAACCGGTTAAGATAATCAGGTCATTTTCACCAGTCAGTGGTCAATTTGCGCTAGTTATTTTTTGCGCCGCATCACCTTCGTAAAATATGATAGAAAACTTCCCTCAAAGACTGATTTAAGATCATGCGTAATTTCAAAAATGCAATAAAAGAAGCATATTTATTAATACTAAAAAGATAATTATGTTATAATAAAAAAAGTGTAATCAGAGTAATTATATCGGCACTGAGTATATCCAGTGGGAGGCAAAATATACCAAATTTATTTATATTCTGGATTAAATCGCTGGAATTGCTTACAGAAAAGGGTAAATGAACTTCATAAAGTTAAAATACAATTTACGATCAAATACAATAGGCATCTGGATAATTCTAACTCTTTGTCTGGTTTTAGGCACCGCGATCAAGTTAAAATTTTTGTTTCAGGGAAGCTTATGGCCGGATGAAGCGCTCTACCTCTATATCGCGAGAAATTTATCTTCCGATCTAACAAATTTAACCGACATATCCGGTAAAATATTTTATCACAACCCGCCTCTCTTAATGTACCTGTTAAGCTTGCTTCCCTATAACAACGCGGCTGATTTTGTAAACGCATCCAGAACCTTGATTGTGTTCATGGGAATTGGAACTATCGCCATTACTTATTTTATTGGGAAAAAGATATATAATCCCATTGTTGGATTAATTGCCGCCGCTTTTCTGGCAGTATGCCCCTTAACTAATTGGAGCAGTATCAGGATTTTAACCGATATTCCTGTTGTTTTTTTCATTTATTTAGCCATTTGCCTGCTGGTATATGATAAAAAAGCCGCATTTTATTTCTTTGGCGCATGCGCCGTTTTAACTAAATATTCGGCTTTCCCGGTTTTGTTACTTCCGCTGATTATGCGTTTAAAACCGAAAACATGGGCAATTGGATACGCCGGACTCTTTGTCGCTCTTTTAGGATTTATTTTAGGCAGAAGTTACTTGCCGTCGCCGCCCCAATGGATAAATAATTTTTATTATTACTTCCAGATTCCCGATGTTATCCAATTATTTAAAGAAACTGAATTCTTTATGGGATATCCTCTTTTCGTATTCACTATTATCGGAATATTATTCACTATTAAAGAAAAGAAATATTCCAGTTTGTTTCACTGGATCGTTCTTTTCGGCATATTCAGGTTTTTTCTCCCCTGGGTTATTTTCCGCGTTTCTCGCTATACTCTGCCGCTTTATCCCGGCTTATTAATTTTTGCTGCTTACGGGTGTTATCGCAGCGCGCAGCTTCTTGCCTTAAAATGGCCAAAATATTCAAAATGGGTAACACTATTTTTCGCGGCGGCCATCGCAGGCGTTTTATTCTTTCACACTTCAAAAAGTATAAATATGATGAGGCAAACAAGTAATATGTTTATTGGTTTTGATAAAGCGGTGGCCTTCCTGAAAAGTCAGCCCGAACCCCATACCATTGCGACTGCTTCACCGAGACAAATGAAATATTATGAACCTCGCTTCGATATTTATGACATCAACGCGAATATTTCTCCTGATGAATTAAGAGTATTCATTGAAGATAAGAACATTCATTATCTTACTATAGATTTATGGTCACCCCATTTGCCTGTCTGGTGCAGAACTTTTGACTTTTCCAAAAACAGTTATTCTCTTATATATAGTCATGAAAAAGTTTTTATATTTAAAGTATTGAAAAAATGATGAGATATTTTGAATCATAACGGTTTTCATCGGACATCTGCTATTCTGCTCATTACATTTAACAGTTTCCGCTGACCGAAAAATATGTTATTTAGCTTTTGTGAAAAGATCAATTATCAGAGCTGTTTTGACTATTTTCAGCGCAGAAAGATTTATTATACAGTTATTATTTTCTGAAAAATCGGATTAATACTTTATAATTCAAATAGATATAAACTGTAGGAGAATTTAAAAAATGTATGAGGTAACAATTATAAAATCGTTTTCCGCCGCGCATCTGCTTTCGCAGGTGGGAGGAAAATGTGAAGAGCTGCACGGCCACAATTTTAAAGTAGAACTCAGCGTCGGAGCAGAGAACTTAAACTCATCCGGTCTTTTAATCGATTTTCGTCTGGTGAAGAAATGGCTAAGCGAGATATTCGAGGAAATTGACCACAAGCATCTCAATGAAGTACCTTTTTTTGCCAATCTTAACCCTTCGGCGGAAAATGTTGCCCGCTTTATAGCGGAAAAAATAGAACCCATGGCAAAAAAAGAAGGAGTAAAAGTAACCCGCGTAAAAGTCTGGGAATCAGAAAACGCGTATGTAACATATAAAGGAGAAAAGGCCTAAAACCTACGATTGAAGACTTAAGGTGGAGTCACGCCGTGGCGGGGCGGAATCCGGAGAATGCCGGACTGTAAATTAAATACTTCCAGCCTAAAAATCTTCTGCCTATAAACTTAATGAAAATGATTGACATTCAAAATCAAAAAGACACTCGCAATATTGACATTGAAAAAGTCGGGGTAAAAAATATTAAATATCCGCTGATCGTTTTGGATCGCGCGCGCGGCACTCAACCGGTCAACGCCTCCATCAATATGTACGTGAATCTGCCGCGCCACTTCAAAGGCACGCACATGAGCCGTTTTGTCGAGGTGCTCAATGAATTTCAGGGACAAATCAGCATTAAAACTTTTCGCAGTATTTTAGAAAAAATACGCCATAAACTGCACGCCCAATCGGCGCACATGGAAATAGAATTTCCTTATTTTATCGAGAAAACGGCTCCGGTTTCGGAAGCTAAAAGCCTGATGGAATACCGCTGCCTTTTTGCCGGTGAAAACAGCGCGGAGAAAACTGATTTTTTAGTCGGCGTGACCGTGCCGGTAACCACAGTTTGCCCCTGCTCCCGCGAAATCAGCAAACACGGCGCGCATAATCAGCGCGGCATGGTCAACGTCAAAGTGAGGTTTAACAAATTTTTCTGGATAGAAGACCTCATAAAAATAGTGGAAGAATCAGCCAGCGGTGAGGTATACTCACTTTTAAAGCGCACGGACGAAAAATACGTCACGGAAAAGGCTTATGAAAACCCGAAATTTGTGGAAGACATCGTGCGCGGTGTGGCGGTAAAATTAAACGAAGATGAAAATTTTGTCTGGTACAGCATCGAGGCGGAAAATTTTGAAAGTATTCATAACCACAGCGCCTACGCTTATTTAGAGAAAGGATAAAATCATGCCTGTGAAAAAAACCGGTGATTTTTTCAATCTGTATAATCATGGTTTTATCCGCGCGGCGGCCTGCGTCCCCGAATTAAAAGTCGCCGATGTTTCCTTTAATACCAAAAAAACACTGGATCTGGCGCGTGAAGCTGCTTCAAGAAAGGCGATCTTCGCCATTTTCCCGGAGCTGGGACTCTCGGCTTATTCCAATGAAGATTTATTTCATCAGGACGCTATGTTGCGCTCGGTTCAGGACGCTCTTTTGACCATAAAAAAAGCTTCGGAAAAAATAAATCTCATCATGGCCGTGGGCGCGCCCCTACAGGTTGATTGCCGCCTATTCAACTGCGCCGTAGTTTTTTACCTCGGTAAAATTCTGGGCGTGGCGGCAAAATCATACCTACCTAACTACCGCGAATTTTACGAAGGCAGACAATTTACACCGGCCGACGCGACAATATCCTCATATATTGATTTGGCCGGACAAAAAAAAATTCCCTTCGGCAATGATATTATCTTCAAGGTTGACAATATCGACCATTTCAATTTTTTTCTGGAAATTTGTGAAGACGCGTGGGTGCCCATCCCGCCTTCTTCCTTTGCGGCAATGGCCGGAGCAACCGTCATTGGTAATTTATCCGCTTCCAATGTTACCATTGGCAAATCCGAATACCGCCACCAGTTAGCCGCCAATCAATCCGCCCGCTGTGTGGCCGCTTATCTCTATACCGCCGCCGGCGCGGGCGAATCGACAACGGATCTGGCCTGGGACGGCCAGGCTATGATTTACGAAAACGGCAATTTGCTGGCCCAATCGCAGCGCTTCGCGCCTGATGCCCAGATTGTTTACAGCGATATCGACCTGGATAGATTGGCGCAAGACAGAATGAGGCTGAATACTTTCAGCCAGAACTCTTCCGCGCACAAAAAAGAAGTTACATCGTATCGCCATGTGGAATTCAGCGTTTATCTATCTCGCGGGCGAGTTCTTCTGGACAGAGAATATCCGCGCTATCCTTACATCCCCTCCGATACAAAAAAGCGGGATTTACACTGCTACGAAGCTTATAACATTCAGGTGCAGGGTCTGGCCAAACGCCTAAAAGCTTCCGGAATCAGCAATCTGGTTATCGGCATATCCGGCGGACTGGATTCCACTCACGCCCTGATGGTGGCGGCAAAAACATTGGACATCCTGAAATTATCGCGTAAAAATATCAAAGCCTACACGATGCCGGGATTCGCCACCTCTAACAAAACTTATCAAAACGCCCATAAATTGATGAAAGCGCTGGGCGTGGAAGCGAACGAAATCGATATCAAACCCGCCTGCATGCAGATGCTCAAAGACATAAATCACCCCTTCGCCAGCGGGAAAAAGATTTATGACATTACCTTTGAAAATGTGCAAGCCGGACAGCGCACCGCCCATCTTTTCCGCCTGGCGAACATGAGAAACGCGCTGGTGGTGGGCACAGGGGATTTAAGCGAACTGGCGCTCGGCTGGACTACTTACGGTATCGGCGATCATATGTCGCACTACAACGTTAACGTCAGCGTTCCCAAAACTCTTATTCAGTATCTGATCCGCTGGGTGGCATCCACCAATCAATTTTCCGCGGACGTTTCTCAACTTCTTTTGGATATTCTGAATACGGAAATATCGCCGGAACTTGTGCCGGGAAAAATCAACGGGGAGCCTCATCAGAAAACCGAAGAAACAATCGGGCCCTACGAGCTGCAGGATTTCAATAATTTTTATATAACGCGTTTCGGCTATCTGCCCACAAAAGTCGCTTTTCTGGCTTATTGCGCCTGGCGGGATAAAAATAAAGGTCTGTGGCCGGATATTCCCGCCCCGAAAAGAAAATCCTACACGCTAAAAGAAATAAAAAAATGGCTTTACGTTTATTTATACAAGTTTTTTAAAACATCGCAGTATAAACGTTCGTGCATTCCCAACGGGCCAAAAGTCGGCTCCGGAGGCTCGCTTTCGCCGCGCGGCGACTGGCGCGCGCCGAGCGACAGCGAGGCAGAGGTATGGCTGAAAAATTGGGAAAATATTCCACAAACGGATAGTCGCAAATGAATAGAAATTATTCTGATTTTGAGGCAACTGAATTGTTTTGTCCTAAATGTAAGAAAGCTGTACCGGTGAGAAAAAAGCTTTTGCTGATTTTGCCGCAGGGAGAAAAATACGATTACAGCTGCGCGTATTGCGGAACTTCCGTAGGCGATAAATTGGTAAAGGAAGCGGATAATTTCAGATTAACCCTGAATTGAGTCTACTTTTTGCCTCCTTTGTTCTGAAGGGCTTCTTTTAATTTCTGGGCCATCAAGCCGGAACTGCCCGGCGACACATCTTTATAAGCCACGCTGACTTCTTTTGTGGAAACATTATCGCCTAAATACTCAGCCAATACTTCCCGGCTATGAACATCTTCGTGACAATAGACGCAGAGGTTTTCCCAATTACTGCCGTCCGGCGGATTATAGTGGTGGTTGCCGTCCTTATGATGAACAGTTAAAAGATGCCTTGTCGTCTGATCAAATTCCCGTCCGCAACGCGCGCAAACAAGGCCGTGGATAGCCAGTGATTTTTCCCGGTAGTCTTCACCGCCCGGAGGTTTTTGATTCTTCTTTATTTCACGCACAGCGTCCTGCGCTGATTGCGGATTATTTTCGGGTGCAGATGGTTTTGCCTGAACTTTGACGCGCCCCCATTTGCTGGAAAATGTCATCTTGGCCATATTGAAAAATCGCGGCTATTTTTTACCGAAAAAAACGTCCAGAAAAACACGCACGCCTTTTATAATCGATGTCCCGGTTCCAATCAATTGAAGCAACGAACCTTTTACGGCGGTTGGAGAAAAATTTCGGACATCGCCCATAATGCCGCTAGTCGCGGAATAAAACCTGTTCAACCCATTAGAGATTGTCTGAATTTCATTATTTATGGTCGTGGTAGAATTATTTATATTGCCGGTCATTTCCGCGATATTCTTTAAGATAGCCGGTAAAGTTTCATTAAGGGTTTTCAGTGTTATCGTCACGCCTTTTACGGTTTTCCAGATCTGCCAGGCAATGGGCAGCAAAATAATGATCAGCACCAAAAAACCTATTCCGATAATCAGCAAAAAAGTTTCCAGGTTCATTTCTTATCCCTTTATCTTTTTAACACTTTTCGTTTTTTGTTTAGAACGATACGCCGCGACCCCCGCGTCAAGCGCTTTTTTTAACCTTTTTCTTTTTTCCTCCGCGGTTTCTTTACCGGAATGGGCAAGGCTGCCGATTTTTTCCTGCGCCATAGACGCCTTGTGCTTAATTGACGAACCGGTCTTTTTTATGCGCTCCAGCGCCGCTTCGTAGTCTTCCCTGTGCTTTTCCATTTCTTGCTTCGCTTTGGATATGAATTCGTCGGCCCTAACCGTCAGATCATCGCGCGTTTCTTTGCCGCTTTTCGGCGCGTATAAAAGACCAATAGCCACGCCAACCAAGCCGCCGAAGATTAAGCCCTTTAAAAAGTCACTGCCATTTTCTGACATAAAACACCTCCTGGCAATCCAAGAAATTGTTGCTCGTTATTTTACTGATTTTCTCTTCATCTTTATACTTAAGTATATTTATAACATATTTTTCTTGAATTATCCAGTTTAGATAAAAAAACCGGGTTTCCGCTTTTCGCGAATACCCGGTTTGTACCTGCCATATTTAGTTTATTTATTATTTCGCAGGTTCTGCCGCAGGCGCTGGTGCATCAGCGGGAGCCGGTGCGTCAGCGGGAGCTTCGGCCGCAGGAGCCTCGGCGGGGGCCGCCGCTTCTTTTTTGCATCCTACTACCGCGAAGGACGCAACAAACAACGCACACAGTATAATAGCTAACAATTTCTTCATAACTTTTCCTCCTTTTGGAAATTCAGTTTTCGGATTGTAATCTCCGTATTAGGAGCGAACATTACTCTTATTTTTTTGCTTGTCAAGAATAAATTTAATTCATTTTTGTTATTATTTTTAAAAAACCTTTTAATTTTAATCTGTTGCCTCATTTGTTTATATATGCTAGCTAGTTTCATAAAATTTATAGCTTTATACGTTATGAATTAATTTTTCTTTATCTTCAGGATAACCATAAAATGAACAAAAAAATGAGTATATCTAACAATATAAATGATTTAATTAAGCTAATCCGCACTCTGCGTTCTCCGCAGGGTTGCCCCTGGGACAGAAAACAAAAAGCAAAAGATTTGGGTCGATATATTCTGGAAGAAACGTATGAAGTGCTCGACGCGCTCGATAAAAATAATCATCAGAGCGTCAAGGAAGAATTGGGAGATTTGCTTTTTCAGATATTATTTCTTACCGAAATCTATGAAGAAAATAAATTGTTTTCCTTAAACGATGTCATAGCTGAAATTAAAGAAAAAATGATCAGGCGGCATCCTCACGTTTTTGGCGATAAAAAAGTTGATTCGGTGCAGGAAGTCAAAAAAAATTGGCAAATATTTAAGAAGGCTGAACGCGCTGGCGAAAAAAGGGATGTTTTATTTGCGCATGTGCCGCGGTCGCTGCCGGCGCTGAAACGGGCGCAAAAAATTACCGCCATAGCGTCAGATGTTGGTTTCGACTGGCCGGACACACAAAATGTTTTAAAAAAAATGCGCGAAGAGCTGCGTGAAATTTCCGCCGCGCTGGATAGCGGCAACAAGAAAAAAATAAATGAAGAATTAGGCGATATTATTTTTACCGCCGTCAACCTGAGCCGTTTTGCCGGCGTTGACGCGGAGGCGGCTTTAACACAAACAACAAATAAATTTTTGCGGCGCTTTTCGCGCATTGAAAAAAGGCTTTCCGCCCAGGGCAAGTCTCTGGACGAAGCGACTCTAAAAGAAATGGATAAGATTTGGAACGAGGCAAAAGAAAAGGAGCGATAAAAAAGTGGATTTTTTTCTGTGCGTTTTAGGAATGGTGCTTATCATTGAGGGACTTCCTTACTTTGCTTTCCCTGAAAAATTAAAAGTATATCTGGCTAAAATATCGTCAATTCCCGAATCTACATTACGCCTTTTGGGTATCTGCGCCATAATCACCGGCTTGATCTTGCTCTATTTTGGACGCAGGTAAAACTGCAATTAGATTGACAACCGGCGATTATTTTGATTATTTGCCGCATCTTTTTTGAACTGCTATCTAAAAAATGAAATTAAAAGATTTTTCATATCATCTGCCGGAAGAACTTATTGCCCAGCATCCTTCTGCCCAAAGAGACGCGTCACGTCTTCTTGTGCTGAATAAAAAAGAAGGGGAAATAACTGACAATTTTTTTTCCAGCCTACCCGATTTTTTAATGCCGGGCGATGTTTTGGTGATCAATGATTCAAAGGTGATCCCCGCGCGCCTTTTCGGAAAAAAACAAACCGGCGCGAATGTGGAAATTCTGCTTTTGGCTAAAAAAAACGGCACTGAAAAAAATCAGACATGGGAAGTACTGCTTAAACCGGCCAAACGAATACGCATAAACGACGTGATTAGCGTGGAAGATAATTGCGCGGCAAAGGTAATCGACCGTATTTCCGTTAAAAAATGGCTGCTTGAATTTAACGCCCCATCAGGCTGGGAAAATTTTATCAACCGGTTTGGGCAGGCGCCTCTGCCTCCTTATATCCGGCGTAAAAAAGCCCCCACGCAAAATAATGATGACAAAGAAAGATATCAAACAATTTACGCCAGAAATCCCGGCTCTGTTGCAGCCCCTACCGCAGGACTGCATTTTTCAAAATCTGTTTTACAGGCGCTTCAGGCAAAAAATATCCGAATCGCGCCGATAACCTTACATGTCGGCGCGGGAACATTCATGCCCATCGAAACTGAAACGGTGGAAGAACACGCAATGGAAAAAGAATTTTACGAAATAAGCGCGTCATCGGCGGACTTGATAAACAACGCCCGCCGGATTGTCGCCGTGGGAACAACATCAACCAGAACCTTGGAAAGCGCCACAAATAGCAAAGGACAGGTTGAGACACGGTCCGGATTTACCAATCTCTTCATTTATCCCGGTTATAAATTTAAAAAGGTGGAAGCGCTTATTACCAATTTTCATTTGCCGGAATCATCGCTTTTCTTACTGGTCTGCGCTTTTGCCGGAAAAGATTTTATCGACAAAGCGTACAATCACGCGATAGAGAATGCTTACCGGTTTTACAGCTACGGCGACTGTATGCTGATTACATAGGAAATTACTGAATGGGTTTTGAATTCAACATAATCGGAAAAGATACGTCCAGCTTTGCCCGCCTGGGGAAAATGGTTACGGCGCACGGGGAAATTAATACGCCCGCGTTCATGCCGGTAGGCACTCAGGGGACGGTCAAGTCGCTGTCACCTGAAGAAATCAGAAAATGCGGCGCGGAAATAATTTTGGCCAACACTTACCACTTATACCTGCGTCCAGGACATGAAACGATTAAAAACCTGGGAGGGCTTCACCGTTTTATGAACTGGCCTCACCCGATTTTAACGGACAGCGGTGGTTTTCAGGTTTACAGCCTCTCCCCTTTGCGCAAAATTCATCCTGAGGGAGTAATGTTCAGCTCCCATATCGACGGCTCCAAACATTTTTTAACACCGCAAATGGCAATCGAAGTGCAACAAGCCTTGGGTTCGGATATTATGATGTGCTTGGATGACTGCACACCTTACCCAGCCACGCACGACCAGACCAAAAAATCGCTTGAGCGGACTCTTAAATGGGCAAATCTTTCTTGCGATTCAAAAACAAGCTCTCATCAGGCTCTCTTCGGCATCATTCAGGGAGGCGTTTACCCGGATTTGCGGCGTAAATCCATGGAAGAAACCATCAAAATCGGGTTTGACGGCTATGCCTTGGGTGGATTAAGCGTTGGCGAACCTAAAGAAATTATGAGTGAAATCGCCAAAACAATAACTCCCGAGCTGCCGGCGGAAAAACCCCGCTATCTCATGGGTGTCGGCACGCCTGAGGACATTGTTTTCGCCGTATCCTGCGGCGCTGATTTGTTTGATTGTGTTATTCCGACACGTTCGGCAAGGCACGGATTATTGTTTACAAATGAAGAAAAGATTGTTATAAAAAACGCCCGCTGGCGGGATAGCGAT